>CALHUA010000258.1 GCA_938039915.1 uncultured Anderseniella sp. | reverse complement strand
TGACCTTGCCACCCAGATGATGAGCCAGGATGCCGATACCGTAACAACACCCCAGATACGGAAAATCTGTTTCCGTGATGGCCGGCATCAGGTTCAGGACCGCATCCTCGATGCGCTTTTCAACCTCGGATTTTTTGGCCTCCGCATCGCTGACGCATCCGGGCCCGCCCCCGACGATGACGCCGGCATGGTCCTCAAGCTTCAACTCACCGGGAACGGGTTCACGCTCGAGCCTGATACGAACCGTTTCGGACTGGTCGAGCCCGCCCTGTTCGAGAATGGCCCGGTATTCGTCGTCTGACGCTTCCGTCTCAGGGCGAAGCTGCAGGATAAGAAAAGGTTTCATGTGTCGTCTGCGTTGCCTTTATGATGGTGCAGGTAAATGCGGAGAAAACGGCTTCAAGTCAAGCAGGCGAGCGTTCGATACGCCCCAGCACCATACCGGCAATCGCTGTCAGGGCCGCCATCGGCAGCAGGTAGACCAGCGACATGGTCCAGCTGCCATTACCGGTCGCCACCAGCCACGTAGTGACGGCAGGCCCGATCAGTTGCCCGATCGCCACGCACTGCAGCATCAGTCCGTTGACGCTGGAGACATGCGCCCGGCTCGGTGCATGGCGGGCAACACCGGCAAACAGGGATCCCGGTATCATGCCGCCAAAGCTTGAAAACAGCACCGCACCGGCAATTCGCACCGGCACCGGCAAGGCGGAACTCATAACCATGATCGCGCCCAGTGCCATGGCCGCACTGGCCACAACAATGAGGGATTGCCGGCGCATGCCCCGGTCGAGCAGGAAACCGGCGGCAATGTTGCCGGTTGTGTTGACCACCATGATCATCGCACCGACAGCCGCCGCCGGTGCCAGTTCCCACCCGGCGCGTTCAACCAGTATCAGCGGGACAAATGATGTCACCGCCATGTACTGCCCGGAATAGCATCCGAACACCGCGCCCAGCATGACAGCACCCGGTGTTTTCAGAACCGCCTTCACCCGCCCTTCCCCGACACCTGGCACATCGCCCGCCTCGCGCGGCGCCGCCCAGACAAGCGCGGCGAAAAACACCACATAACTTGCCGAAATCAGCAGCCACAAGCCGCGCCATCCGACACTTTCAATGACGACGCCGCCGGCCAGCAGGATAACCCCTGCACCAAGCGGCAGATATGCACCCCAAAGTCCCATGGCCGTCTGGCGGGTGCGGTCATCGGCCAGCCGCAGAACGAGGCCGGGCAGCGACACGGATATCATGAAAAAGCCGACACCTTCGGCAACCCTGCTGGCAATCAGCGTCACGCCGGTGTCGGCGGCTGCGCCTGCGGCACCGGCAGCCGCAGCCAGCACCAGACCCACCAGCGCCAGGCGCAGCTGTCCCCATTTGTCAGACAGTGCCCCGAAGAACAGCCCGGCAACGGCTGCCACCAGCGAAAACATGGACACGACGAGACCGGCCTGAAAAAGCGACAGGTTCAGTTCGGCCCGCAACACCGGCAGCGCGGCAGGCGCCTTGCCAACGAGGAACGCAGCCGCCACACCGGTGAGAAACACCGCCCAGATGCGCGGCCACTGACCAACATTTTCACTTGCTGTCGACACTGTTCCTACCGCCCTACCCCGATTTGCCGGGATAGTGCCACCGTGCGCGGCTGATTACCATGGCGTGTGTGCAAGGTCTTTGTGTTGCGGGCTGACATATGCGTAAACTTGCGTCATCACATGCGCAAACAGCCGGTTGACGGCACATGCACAGCGGTAGAGATTGGAATTTGAACGTTACATCAGGCTGACCAGATGGCTTCCAACACCAAACCCGCATTCGCCCCGCGTGACCGGACGTGGCATCCCAAAGGGCTGACCCCGGCCTACAATTCCTCGGTGCTGCGATCGCCGAAGCGTGCCCTGCTGCAAATGCCCACTTCGCTGAGCGAGACTTCAGGCCCGGTTTTCGGCCATGACATGCTGGGCGAAAACGATGCAGACATGCTGGCCAACGCAGTCGTTGACGGTGATCCGGTCGGCGAGCGCATTGTGGTGTCAGGCCGGGTGCTGGATGAATATGCCCGGCCGCAGGCGGGTGTGCTGATCGAAGTATGGCAGGCCAATGCCGGCGGACGCTACAGACACATCCGCGACGGATATCTGGCGCCACTGGATCCGAATTTCTCCGGTTATGGCCGATGCCTGTCGGACAGCCATGGAAACTATTCGTTCCGCACCATCCGGCCCGGCCCCTATCCGTTTCCCAATAACGGTCCGGCATGGCGCCCGGCCCATATTCACCTGTCGCTGTTCGGCGCATCATTTGCCCAGCGCCTGATTACGCAATTCTATTTCGAAGGCGACCCGCTGATCCGGCACTGCGCCATCGTCAATGCGGTCAGTGACCCTGCCGCCGTTGACCGGCTGGTTGCCAGGCTTGATCTCGACAATGCGGTGCCGTTTGATGCGCTTGCATACAAGTTTGATATTGTGCTGCGCGGCCGCGAAGAAACACCGCTCGATGCGGAGCATGGCTGATGAAAAAACAGCTTAAGGAAACTCCATCGCAAACCGCTGGACCCTATGTGCATATCGGCCTGTTGCCCGATGTTGCGGGCATTGATGTCAAACATCATGGCATAACCGGTCATACCGGTTTGAAGGACGGTACGCCAATTACGATCACAGGCGTGGTTCGTGACGGCTCGGGCGAGATCGTCAAGGATGCGCTGCTGGAAATCTGGCAGGCTGCTGATGACGGTCAATTTGCAGACGGTCACAACGGTTTCGCGCGCTGCCACACCGATTTTGAAACCGGCGAATTCCGCTTCGAAACCGTAAAGCCCGGTCCGGTTGCATGGACCGACGGGTCATCGCAGGCCCCCCACATGACCCTGATGATTTTTGCGCGTGGCATCAATATTCACTTGCACACGCGGATCTACTTTGCCGATGAAGCCGCTGCAAACGCCGCTGACCCGGTACTCAATGCGATTACCGCTGGCCGCGAGACCTTGCTGGCCAAACCTGATACAAATTCCAATAACAGCTACCGGTTTGATGTTTCGCTTCAGGGCGAGGCCGAAACCGTGTTCTTCGACATTTGAGGAAACCCATGTCCGATCCATGTATTATATGTGTTGCCATTACCGGGTCCGTGCCGACCAAGGCGGCAAATCCCGCCGTGCCGATTACCATTACCGAACAGATCGAGAGCACACATGAAGCTTTCGAGTCCGGCGCCTCCATTGCGCATTGTCATGTGCGCAATGATGATGAGACCCCGACGTCTGATCCCGACAAGTTCGCCCGCCTCGGCGAGGGTCTGCGCAAGCACTGCCCCGGCATGATCATCCAGTATTCAACCGGTGGCCGTTCGGGCGCAGGCCATGAACGCGGCGGCATGCTGCCGCTGACACCGGACATGGCGTCCCTGACAGTGGGTTCGAACAATTTTCCGACGCGGGTCTATGAGAATGCACCCGATCTGGTGGACTGGCTGGCCGCCGAGATGCTGAAATATGATGTCAAACCGGAGATTGAAGCTTTTGATCTCAGTCATGTTTTTCAGGCCGTGAAGATGGCGGAAGACGGCCGCTTGAAAGGCCCATTGTATGTGCAGTTCGTCATGGGCGTGAAGAACGCCATGCCGGTCGACAAAGAGGTTTTCGACTTTTACGTGAAAACCCTGAACCGGCTGGCGCCTGATGCTCAATGGTGCGGTGCGGGCATCGCGCAGAACCAGATCGTCCTGAACGACTGGTGCATTGCAGCGGGCGGCCATGTACGGACCGGGCTTGAAGACAATGTGCGTCTTGACCGCAACACGCTGGCACCGTCCAATTCCGCCCTGGTAAAACGGGCCGTCGAATTGTGCGAGAAACATAAGAGACCTGTCGCCAGTTGGCAGCAGGCGCGTGAAATTCTGCAACTTCCTTTAGCTGCGTAAGAAAGATCCATCGATGTCCCACGTCTTTCCAAGGCATACCAAGTCCAAACTGGCCACTGCTGTTGCCGGTGACGGTCCTTACGTCATTGACGCCGACGGCAAGCGATATCTGGACGGTTGCGGCGGGGCTGCGGTGTCGTGCCTGGGTCACAACAATGAAGTTGTTCGCGAAGCGGTAAAGTCGCAACTCGACAAACTGGCATGGGCCCACACCAGCTTCTTCACCTCTGAGCCCGCAGAGCAACTGGCCGATATGCTCATCGAACGTGCGCCGAAAGGCATCGACCGGGTATATTTCGTGTCCGGCGGGTCAGAAGCTACCGAAGCCTCGATGAAGCTGGCACGGCAATACTTCCTGGAAA
This sequence comes from uncultured Anderseniella sp., assembly GCA_938039915.1. Taxonomy (GTDB): domain Bacteria; phylum Pseudomonadota; class Alphaproteobacteria; order Rhizobiales; family Aestuariivirgaceae; genus Anderseniella. The sequence goes on along the minus strand of CALHUA010000258.1, from coordinate 35,561 downwards.
AGGGAGAGCCCAACCGTCGCCATGTGATCGCACGCTGGCAAAGTTATCACGGCAACACGCTGGGTGCGCTGGCTGCCGGCGGCAACCGCTGGCGCCGCAAGCAGTTTGAACCGTTCCTGACCGCGGCCATGCATCACATAGATGCCTGCTACTTCTGGCGCTGGGCGCAGGCAGGTGAAACGCCGGAAGCCTACGGCCTGCGCATGGCCAACCAGCTTGAGGAAAAAATCGTCGAGCTTGGCGAGGACAGCGTCGCAGCCTTTATCGCCGAACCCGTTGTGGGTGCCACCCTTGGCGCTGTCGCAGCAGAAGCCGGTTACTTCAAACGCATCCGTGAAATCTGCGACAAGTACGGCGTGCTGTTGATCCTGGATGAGGTGATGTGCGGCGTGGGCCGGTGCGGCACCCTGTTTGCGTCAGAACATGACGAGGTTGCGCCCGACATGGTGTGTATTGCCAAGGGTCTGGGCGCAGGCATACAACCCATCGGCGCCATGCTGTGTTCTGCCGAAATCTACGCTGCCATAGAACAGGGCTCCGGCTTCTTCCAGCACGGCCATACCTATCTTGGTCACCCGGCAGCCTGTGCGGCCGGCGTGGCCGTCCTGCAGGAGATCGAACAAAGAGACCTTCTGGCAAATGTCAACGCCATGGGCGGCAAGCTGATGGCCGCACTCGAGGCCCGCTTCGGCCAGCACCCCCATGTCGGCGACATACGTGGCCGTGGACTGTTCCTGGGTGTCGAACTGGTTGCCGACAAGGACAGCAGGGAACCGTTTGACCCTGCCCTCAAACTGCATGCCGACATCAAGAAGCGTGCACTGGCCGGCGGCCTCATGGTTTATCCGATGGGCGGCACGGTTGACGGACAGGCCGGAGATCACGTCCTGATCGCGCCTCCGTACATCATTAACGAGACTCATGTGGCTGAACTTGTCGACAAGCTTGACAGTGCCATCAATGGTGCGCTGACCGCCAGCAAGGCTGCCTGACAACCATGTCTGACACGACCACACTCACGCAACTGGGCGCTGACAGCGCGCTGCCCGGCTCACCTGACGAAGCGACGATGGAGCGCGTACCCGCACCGCACCAGGATACCGATTATCTGGTACGCTTTGCGGTACCGGAATTCACATCCATATGCCCGGTCACCGGCCAGCCGGATTTCGCTCACCTGGTGATCGATTATGTGCCGCAGGACTGGATCGTCGAGTCCAAGTCGCTAAAGCTGTATCTCGGTTCATTCAGAAATCACGGCGCTTTCCATGAGGATTGCACGGTGCGCGTGGGCCGGGATATCGTAGACCTTTTAACTCCCAAATGGCTGCGCATCGGCGGGTACTGGTATCCGCGCGGCGGCATCCCGATCGATGTTTTCTGGCAAAGCGGCGAACCGCCAAAAGGCCTTTGGCTGCCGGACCAGGGTGTTCCGCCCTATCGTGGCCGAGGGTAGATAAGGATGCAAAAACTGAAAACGCGGCACTCCCGAGGAATGCCGCGTCTGACTCTGTAAATCTGTGAACGCTTCTAGTCCCTGGAGGCCCGACGCCCTACCCGCGCTGTGTACACATCGCGTTTGTTGATTTCCTTGAACTTCATGGTCTCACCGTTCTCGCTGTTGGTGGCCACGAACCAGTCACCGTTCTGGGTGATGGCGCCGCATTTGTACTTGCCGCGAGTCCATGAACGCCAGGCGATGCACAATTCCTCGTCCTTGATGACCCACACACCCTTGTCTTCCTTGCCGAACGCCCGGCCCAGCATGGTGCCGTCATCCTTTGCCGAAATCAGCAAGCGGTAGCCACCTGCGACATGGGCTTCGTAATGTCCGGGAAACAGACCTTCGAGCGCATCAGGCTCCATTGAAAGCTCATCTGCCGGAACTCCGGCAGGTTGTTCTGCCTGCGCGATGCCTGCGAAAGGAAACGCAAGCATGGTTGCGGCAAAAATTAAAATCAGCTTTTTCATGGAAAACCCCTTGGACAACTAACTTTACTAAACATGACAGAGCGCAGATTCGGACCGTCCCGTGCTCAACTCTGTACTATTTACGCTGAGATGAGCATGCGCCCGTATGGTAACTATTGGATTAACGTATTGTTCAAAAGCTACAATATCATGCGGATATCGTGTCACAATTACGGCTTCCCGGCTTAGTTAACCGGCCAGGCAGATCACCCCAAAAACTGCACTTTTCGCTCATATTCTGCGGATTTTTCCCGATATTGTGTCGGGGTCTACACATGAAAAACAGCCAATGACCGCCGTGAGCTCAAAACAACTCTCCGTGTAGACTCAAATGATGATTGCTATGATAGGTCGAAAAAGACCTTGCCGTATACCCGAAGCAGACTAGGCTCTTTATGCGGCGGACATGATGATCCGCTTCATAGGTATCCAATCGGAGGGAAAAGCGATGGATCTAACCTCACTTATCGTACAGGCCATTGGCGGCGCTGCAGGTGGTACAGCCGGTGGCAAGTTTATCAAAGGCGGTGACATGGGCCAGATCGGCAACCTGATTGCCGGCGCAGTCGGCGGTGTAGGAGGCGGCTCCATTCTTGGTGGATTGCTGGGTGCAGCAGGCGGTGATGCAGGGGGCGGAATGGATATCGGCGCCCTTGCGGGCCAACTCGTCGGCGGCGGTGTTGGCGGCCTTATCGTCCAGACCATTGTCGGCATGATCAAAAACAAGATGATGGGCTGACTGTTTCACCAACCAAAGTTGACAGGGGGTGCCGGGCCGAAGTGCGGCACCCTCTTTAGCCTGCTGCCGAAATCCAATTTTCGAGTACCCAGTCAGGTGGCGATCGCTTGCATGAGTGCCGCCTTATCGAAATTGGCACCGCACAGCAACACCACATTGACCTGATCTTGATAATCCACCTGATTGGCCAGATACCCGGCCAGGGCAAGACCGGCAGCTCCCTCAACGATCTGTTTCTCGGTCCAGGCCAAACTCTTGAGGGCTGTGACTATTTCTTCTTCGCTGCAATGGACCACGCGATCAATCACGTCTGTCGCCAGTGCCAGCGTTACGGAGCCGTCATCGACACCGCCGGCAATACCGTCAGCGAGGGTGTCAAGGTGCTCGGTTTCAACAACCTGACCGGCGGTAATTGAAGCCGCCAGCGCAGCGGAGTTGATGGCACTTACACCAACAATGCGGCAGTCGGGAAGAAACGACTTGAGCACGCACCCGATACCTGAAATGAGACCACCGCCACCCATGGCGATAAAGACATTATCGATATGCGGCAGTTGCTCGAGAAGCTCCAGGCCAATGGAGCCCTGGCCGGCGATGACTTCTGCATCATTGTATGGCGAGACGTAAACATATTCGCCGCTGGCGGCCAGTGACTGGGCATGGGTTTCAGCAAGCCCTGACTCCGCACCGTGCAGGATCACCTCAGTACCAAAGCTCTCGACTTTAGCCAGCTTTGCCGGTGCCACCGTTTCCGGCAGCACAACCGTCAATTGATGGCCGGTGAGTTTTGCTGCGTGTGAGCAGGCAATGCCATGATTGCCCGATGACGCAGTGATCAGCGGCCGATCCTGCGGCAGCGATGTGAGTTTGGCCGTGGCGCCCCTCAGTTTGAAGGAACCGGTAGTCTGAAAATTCTCTGCCTTGAAATAGAGCTCGGTGCTGTCAGGCAGAACGGCGCACGACTTCAACAACGGCGTGTTGACAACATGATCGCGAATTCTGCGCCGCACCAGGACGCTGCGCGCCGCTGATGCAAGCACCGATTGAGAAGGTGTTGAAGATGTCATGAACCAGATACTTTCCTAATAAGATTCGATGAATTGATTGAACCATACAAGATTATCCAGCTCACTCGTGAAGTGCACGCACGACCAACTCGCTCTCTCTGAAAGAGAGTCATTTTGGTTCGGTTGGCAACACCATGATCCGAATTTCTGCTGCAAGAGGTGCATTGTCTCCATGAAAACTTTCGATCATGGCTTCCATGAAGAGATTTTCATCCAATCGATCTTCCGTCAGTTGAAAACCCGCAAGTTCGGTTAGGATGGTGAGCAGTATAAGTTGACATCTCTCGGTTCCCTCTCGAAACGGATGAACTGCATTGATTTCAGCAATGTAATATGCGGCTCTATTTGAGAAAGTTGCAACGTCATCGACGTGCATGAGATGGTTCTCGTCAGCCAACTGTGCGAACAAACCCTCCATCTGCTGGTCGATGTATTCAGGATAGCAGAACCAGTTGCCGCCTTTTCCAGTGCGAACCTGACGTATCTGTCCGGCCCACTCGTAGACATCCTGAAAGAAGTGGTGATGGATTTTCTTGTAGTGCAGATAATCCAGATCGCCTTCCGGCAGCTCTTCTTCGGCCCTGATCAAAAACATGAGTTGCTCGAACTGATCAAGCGCATCTTGGTCTTTCAACTCGGCAATATTTCGCGGGACCTAGCTTTCAGGATAGCATAGCGGGTCATCTGTTGCAGAATAGCGGCTCATCGCCCCTAGAATTTCTTAAGCGACCCAGAGATTGCTGTTCGCAGAGCATCGCCTTTGAGACCTCTCGCCTTGAGCCCGTTCAAAGTATTAGATGATTTTGTCGACAACTTCATTCCTTCAACCAGAAGAAACTTGGTTGCTTTTGACCTTCCAATCGGCGCGGTTTTAACTCGTCCCGTCGCGGCGGAGCGTCTGATCTTTTGACTATTGCTCATTGATGAAGTTTAGCAGGTTTTTGTGAATTTGGATATAATTTCAGTCAGTAAGGACCCGGCAACTATTGACCACAAGTTCATCCTCGGTTGATCCGAAACGTTCCACGATCAATTCAGTTTTCTTTTAATCCAAAAAATATTGGCCACTCAGCCAAACGTATCACACTGGCCAATATCACCGGTCTGAATGCCGCGTTTGAACCACTCCACCCGCTGGGCGGAGGTGCCATGGGTAAAGCTTTCCGGGACCACATAACCCTGGCTGCGCTTCTGCAGGCGGTCATCACCGATTGCTGATGCTGCATTGATGCCTTCTTCGATGTCACCCTGGTCAAGAATGTTCTTGTTGTCTCGTGCCCACACACCGGCCAGACAGTCCGCCTGCAGTTCCATGCGGACCGACAAACGGTTGGCCTCGGGTTTTGAGGCACGCAGACGCGCGGCTGTTACCTTTTCCGCAATGCCCAACAGGGTCTGGACGTGATGACCAACTTCATGGGCGATGACATAGGCGTGGGCGAAATCGCCGGATGCGCCGAGGCGCGAACTCATGTCACGGAAGAAACTGAGGTCGATATAAATTTTCTTGTCGCGCGGGCAATAGAACGGCCCCATGGCCGACTGGGCGGCTCCACAGGCCGACTGCACGAAGCCGGAGAACAGAACCATGCGCGGTTCTTCATACTGGCGGCCATTTTCCGTGAATATCCGTGTCCAGGTGCGCTCTGTTGTCGACAGCACCTTGCTGGCGAACTTGCCCATTTCGTCGTTCGCTGCCGGTGTCTGCTGCTGCTTTTGCGTCTGAGGGATTTGCTGCGTCTGCTGCTGGAGACCACCGCCGCCCAGCATTTCCAGCGGGTTGATACCGAAGACCAGCCACATAATGCCGAGAATGACGATGGTGCCCAGCCCGATACCGCCGCCACCGCGTCTGCCCATGGGGATACGAAATCCGCCGCGACGACCCCGCTGGCCCCGGCGATCTTCCACATTGGAACTTGCTTTTTCATCATCCAGCCGCATGGCTTAAATTCCTTTATCGCACTCACAACTCTATTGATTGCAGTTTCGCCGCATACGGGCCGAAACATCAAGGCATAAGTGTGTCCAACTTGGAATCTGTCTACGCGCTCTTGGCCAGGTTGTCGCCGTTTTCAACTGGATAGGTCGGATATAGACCGCGGCTTTCGGCAAGTTGCTGGACCAGTGCCAACACACTGTCAATTGCCGGTGTCGCCACGCCCGCAACGCGACCCATTTCCTGGACAGCGGTGACCAGTGCGTCAATTTCCATCGCCTTGCCGGCATCAAGATCCTGCAACATAGACGTACGATGTGCGCCGACACCGGCGGCGCCATTGATACGGCGCTCAACATCGACCCGGAAGCTGGCACCCAGTTTTTCAGCCAGCGTTTGTGCCTCAAGCATCATGGATTTCGCCAGGGCGCGGGTGCCCGGTTCGGTCGCAATCACATCCAGGGTTGCTCCAGTCAGGGCGGAAATCGGATTGAAACAGAGATTGCCCCATAGTTTGAGCCAGATCTCAGACCGAATGTCTTCCAGCACGGGCGCGCGAAGCCCCCCCTGCTCCATCGCTTTGGACAACGCTTCGCAGCGCGGCGACGTCGAGCCGTCCGGTTCGCCAATTGAGAATTTGTCCCCGTAAACGTGCTTGATCACACCCGGCTCAACGATTTCGGTTGCCGGGTAGACAACGCACCCGATGGCTCGTCCCGGTCCGAACACGGTCCACTGCCGGTCACCGCGATCAACTGCGTCCAGCCTGCTGCCTTCAAACGCACCGGGAAGCTTGTGGAAATACCACCACGGCACGCCGTTCTGACAGGTCACGACCGCAGTATTCGGACCCAGGAGCGGTTTGATACTTTCAGCGGACTGCCAGGCCTGATGGCTCTTGAGCGCGATGACAACGTAATCCTGAGGCCCGAGGTCTGCCGGATCGGATGTCGCCGTTACAGGTACGGAGGCTGTTTCACCGTCCCTGAGAAGGGTCAGGCCGTTCTCCTGCATGGCTTTCAGGTGAGGCCCCCGGGCAATCAGCGACAGCTCGACGCCAGGCACCTGAGCCAGCGCATGCGCCATGAATCCGCCGATCGCGCCTGCGCCGTAAATGCATATTTTCATTACAGAAAATCCTTCAAGCCAAATGGGATATAAGCTGTTTCTACCTGCGCGCGCGCGCGCGAGCAAGGAGATCATTCCACCATATGGCAGAAACCCGCCCTGGTATGCCTTTCAGGAATTATAATTAAATTTAATGCACTGAAATATAAGAGCTTTGCATATGAAACATTACTTTAACGCATGACAAAGCCACACAGGGCCAATTATCTGTACCATATGGTGGAACGAGAGCTGCGTCCGGACGGCGCTCAGGACGTCGGCCAGGTAACGAGCCGGGCTGAGGCTTCTACTGTGCAGGTGTCTCTGCCCTTGTCGATTTCACCTTCGTCCAGATGATCTTGAACAGAGGTAACAGGATCAGGATGATGGCGATGACCGTAATCGGTCCGGCGATCGGGCGGGTGAAGAAAATCGACGGATCGCCATCGGACAACAATAGCGACTGGCGAAGTTTCGGTTCCGCAATCGGGCCCAGAACAATTGCCAGCACGGCCGGCGCAAGCGGATAGTCAAGAATGCGTAACAAGAATGCGCCCAGCCCGAACAGCACCATCAACCACACATCGAATAGGTTCTGATAGGCCGCGAACGTACCGACGACCGACAATACAAATATCAACGGAGCCAGGATGGTGAACGGCATACGCAGCATCCACAAGAAGATCGGTATGAACGCCAGATTGACCAGCAGCGCGATGAGGTTGGACACATAGAACGACCCTATCAGCGGCCATACGAAGTCAGGCTGGTCAACGAACAGGCGCGGACCCGGCTGTAATCCCCAGATCACCATGCCGGCAAGAAGCACCGCAGTTGTGGGCGAACCAGGAATACCAAGGGTCATCATGGGCAGCATTGCCCCGGTCGAAGCTGAGTTGTTGGCAGCTTCAGGCGCCGCCACGCCGTCCAGTTCACCCTTGCCGTAATTTTCCGGATTTCGGGACGTCATCTTGGCGACCCCGTAAGACATAAGCGAACCGGGCGTCGCGCCAGCCGCCGGCAGAATGCCAACGAAGAAACCAAGCGCCGAACCGATAATGGTGCCTTTCCAGGCCTTCTTGCGGTACTCGATCAGCGCCAGCCTGATGCGGTCATAGGTGATGGTGGTCTCGGTCATGGTGATCTTGCCGCGCGACGAATTGATAGTCCACATCATCTCGCCGATGCCGTAGACACCAATGGCCAGCACCAGGAACCGAATACCATGGCTGAATCCGGTTGTGTCGATCAGGCCAGCCGTTGCCGGAAACAGATCCAGCGGATCGCCGAACTGCAGCCGCGGTTCGCCTGAAATAATGTCGAAACCAACCGTTGCCAGAACCAGCCCGATACATATTGAGAAAATGGTTTTTGGTATGTCGTCGCCGCCCAGCCCGACAAATGTCGCAAACGCCAGCAGCATGAGAGCGAATATTTCCGGGTTGCCGAAGTCCAGCGCGACCGAAGCCAGTGCAGGCGCAAATCCGGTGAACAGTAGATTGGCCACCGTTCCGCCAACAAAGGACGCAACCGCGGCGGCAACCAGGGCCTGGTCGGCCTTGCCTTTCAGCGCAAGCGGGCGGCCGTCAAACGTCGTCGCAACCGCCGTTGATGCGCCTGGAATACCCAGTGTGATCGAGGAAATGGCACCGCCGTACATGGCGCCGTAATAGATGGCAGCCAGAAAAATCATCGGCGACGTGGCGGTACCGGTGTACTTCTGGATAACAAAAGTAAACGGCAACAGGATCGCCACACCATTGACCGATCCAAGCCCCGGCATGGCGCCGACAAACAGACCGACGACAACACCGATGAAGGCCAGGGCCAGGTTGATGGGCTGAAGGGCTTGCCACACGCCGTCGCCCAAAGCTGAAACAATCTCGATCATATATCCATTGCCTTCTTGATAAAATCCTTCTGGCACTTTTGTGCTTCAGGAGAGATCAGCGTATCAGAGGAAAATTTTGTACAGCGGCAGAAACAGCGGTTCTGTAACGCCCTTCGGCAGCACGATCCGCATCGCTACATCGAAGAAAAAGAAACAGAATATTGGCGTTCCAGTGGAAATCGCCAAGGTTCGGAAAACCGAATGTCGACCCAGAAAAAACAGGTAGTAAAACAGAAAGATAAACATGCCGGCGTAAAACCCGATAAACTGGATCAAAACCATAAATCCAATCAGCCCGCCTCCGACCAGCAGCAGCATGCGGCGACCGTAGGCATCGAGGAAAACTTCATCTGACCGGGATGGCGGCGACGTTTTTCGCCACCAGTTAACTGCAATCCAGATTGAGCAGACCAGCATGATGGCCGACAACCAGAACGGCCACCAGCCGCTGGCCGGGCCTTCGCCATCGATCATGCCAATATTGTCGAAGCGGGCGACGGAGGGGTCCCAGGACGGGGCCTCTCCGCTCTTCCACATGAGATAAGCCGAGAAGATGCCAAGTATTATGGCGGTGACGATTTCTGCACGCCGCATGACTAGGACAACTCCCCGGCTCTTGTTTTTGTTGCTTGTCCGACGCTTACTTGATTGCGCCAGATGCCTTCAGAATGGTTTCGTGACGAGCCTTCTGGGTCTCCCAGTAAGACTTGAGATCACCACCGGCCATGAAGTCACCCATCAGAGACTTTTTGGACTTGTAGTCCTGCCATTTGGCGGACTTGAAGACCTTGTCAAACAGACCGGTGTAATACTTCTGGGCGTCATCGGACATGCCGGGTGCACCAACAACCGCACGCTGCATGAAGTAGGAGAAATCACCGCCCTTTTCCTTCAGGGTCGGCACATCCTTGAACATCGGCAGACGCTCGTCGGTGAACGCCACCAACGGGATCACATCACCGGACTCATAGAAGCCAAGTGCCTCAGACGGGTTGTTCACCGAGGAGGTGATCTGTTGACCTGCCAGGTCTTTGGCAACAGCGCCGCCACCCTTGTACGGGATGTACTTGATGTCCAGACCATAGGTATTGTTCAGATAGTCGGTGATGATGTTGTCTTCGGAATTCTTGCCGGTTCCGCCCATCACCCACTTGTTGCCGTCTGCCTTGGCTTTTTCAAGGAACTGCTCGAACGTGGTAATGCCGGAATCCTTGTGAACCCACAACAAGAACGTGTCTTCCGCCATGCGTCCGACCGGGGCAAACTTCATAATGTCAACCTCGAGACCAGGCTGACGCAAAGGTGTGGTGAAGAACGAATTCAAAGTCACCATGATGGTGTGATCCGGGTCGCCTGCACCTTTCATGTGCACCAGCGCCTCTGCGCCTGAACCGCCTGACTTGTTGGTTGGAACAAGCGGCTTGCTGGCCAGCTTTTCCTCTTCGACGATAGCCTGCATGAGGCGGGCCATCTTGTCGGCACCACCACCCTTGCCCGCCATGATCACAAAATCGATCGGTTTGGTTGGTTCAAACGCCAGAGCCGGCGAGGTCGTAGCTGCAACAGATGCTGCCATGCCACTCGCAAATACGAGTCCGAGCGCAATTCTTCTAGTAAGTTTCATTTTAGTTCTCCCTTTGGGGTCGTTGAAAACAGCACCCATGTTAGGTCGCTGCTACAAAATTGAAACCCTGGCCACCAGACCGCCGTATCTGCTGCCGGCTTACCTCCGGTACCTGTCCACATTGTGGAACCATCTGATATCTCAGCCAAAATCGAAAAATCTTGGCGTGTGGTATACCAGTTGATAACCGGATCGTATCAGATTAGCGGTCGGCATCAAGCAAAACCGGACAGCTTGTCGCAGATTCACCGATGTTTTTCCGCACAGTGGTCACTCCTTTCTCCTATGGCTTGCAGATCAGGACTTAACCGGCTTGAAACACCAAAACCGAAACACCTGACTGCCTCAAAACTGTTAGAGCAACAATGTGGAGTCATTCGGACCCATCCCGCTCTAGTGCGCCATCAATACAGGTAAATCTGCATGATCGACGACGTATTGTGTTGCTCCACCAAAGACCATTTCCCGACCCCGGCTTGATCCATATGCTCCCATCAACAAACAATCTGCACCCAAAGATCCGGCACCCTCGAGCAAACCCTTGCCGGCATTGCTGCCGGAGCTGATTTCCGAGTGGGTCGCAGTGACATCATGATCGGCCAGGAAATTCAGCAGATGCGCACCGGTAAGTTCCAGCGCGTCGTCATCCATGGTCATGACAGACACCTTGTCTGCAGCACTCAGCATCGGCATTGCCAGAGATACGGCGCGCGCTGCTTCGCGCGATCCGTTCCATGCAACGGCAACATGACTTCCGATTTTTTCAGGTGGTGACGACGGCGGGCACATCATCACAAGGGAGCCTGTATTAACCAATGCCGCCTCAAGTGTGTTCCGCCCAGCCGCCCTGTCGCGGTCAGGACGCGCCACCGCAACAACATCAGCCAACCGGCCACGCGCCGACACGAACTTGGCCTGCTTGCCACGCTCAATGCGCCAGGTGGCAGACAACTTGTTCTTGGGGTGAGGTTTGCCAATATCAACCATCGTCAGCTTATGGGTGCCGGCATACTCCTCGAATTGTCTGGTGATCTCGGCTTCTTCTGCATCGGCAAGATCATCGCCGGACTTTGAAATCTGCTCACGAAGAATGGCGGGAACAGACACCCCGAACGGGATCAGATCGTCTGGTGCCGGGCGGCAATGCACCGCTTCGATATGACCGGCATTGCCGGCAAGCGCCAACGCATGGTCGAGGACGTTTTCACCTTTGCCATCATTCCTGATCGGAACAAGAATTCTGCGAATTGCCATACTATCCCCCAGCCTAACTGCCCAACACTGTTCCGGCGGTGATGCCGGCCTGCGCCGCCCAATCGCTGGCGGCAATCTTGTCACCACCTGCAGGCCGGACCCGCTTGACGCAGATGCGACCGCCGATCAGTTGTACGACAACACCTTCATCCGAGACACTGACGACCTTAGAGGACACACCGTCCCCGGCCACCAATTGGCAGTCGTAAATCTGGACCTCATTTCCATTCAGCGTTGTCCAGGCACCGGGGCTCGGATTGGTGCCGCGGATCAGATCGTAAACCTGTTTGACCGGCTTGTTCCAGTCAATCCTTGCATGCTTCCTGGTGCAGCGCCGTTCGTAAGTTGCATCGGCCTCATCCGGCACAATCCGCGGCGGCTCGCCCGAGCGGAACAGGTCACAGACTTCCAGCACGCTTTCAACGGCGGACGGATAAATCTTCTTGAAATAGAGATTGATGACCGTGTCGTCCGGGGCGATCTCGCACTCCCACTGCATGAGGCTGTCGCCTTCATCCAGCCCATCGGTCGGATAGAACCAGCTATAGCCGGACTTCGATGCCCCCATAATAATCGGCCAGTTTACCGCGCTGGGACCACGGTGCAGTGGCAACAGCGACGGGTGGAAGCAGATTGACCCGAGTTTCGGAGTGTCGCGGGCTGCTTCAGGCACGAAAACGTTAACGAAGGCCATTACCATCAAATCCGCATTGCAGGACGCCAGCGTATCCAGCGCTTCCTGTACGTCAAAGTCCGCTGGCTGATGCACGGCGATGCCCTTTTCCAGCGCAAATTCCTTGATCGGGTCGACCGGTTTGCCGTCCCGGTCTGGCTCGCAATAAACGGCCACGACTTCGTCCTTGCCGGCTTCCAGTATCTTCGCCAGCGCATCCTTGCCGAATGCCTGCTGGCCCATCACGATGAGGCGCATGGGATCGCCGGGCTTTTGCCAGTTGGTTGCCATCAATGTTACTCCCCGATCGTCTTTTTATTCAGCCGCCTGTTTCATCTCGCCGATAGCGCCAGACGCCCTGATCTGATCCACCTCGTCAGCGGAATAACCCAGCACCTGTGTCAGAATTTCCTCGGTATGCTCGCCCAGCAATGGCGAGCGTTTCACCTCTGCCGGAGACTCCGACAGTTTGACCGGCATGCCCACCGTCAGGTAGCTCCCACGTTCAGGATGATCGACCTCGACGACCGTTTCGGTTTCCCGCAATGACGGCTCTTCAGCGATTTCCTTCATCGATAGGATGGGGCCGACGGGAATATCCTGCGGGTTGCAGATTTCCATGACCTCGAACTTGGTCTTGGTCTTGGTCCACTGCTCGATGCGCTCGAATATCTGTTCGAGCTTGTCCAGACGCGCAGGCGGTGTGGCATAGCCGGGATCGGTTTTCCAGTCAGGCTCGCCGATGGTGTCGCAGACCTTTTCCCACACAGCCGCCTGGGTGATGAAGTATGTGTAGGCATTGGGGTCGGTTTCCCAGCCCTTGCATTTCAAAATGGCACCTGGCTGACCACCACCTGAGTCGTTGCCCGCGCGCGGCGTTGCGTCTCCGAATTCAATACCTTTGCCGAACTGGGTATATTCGTTCAACGGCCCGTGAGCCAGACGCTGCTGATCGCGCAGTTTCACACGGCACAGGTTCAACACACTGTCCTGCATGGCGGCCAGCACGCGCTGGCCCTTGCCGGAATTGGTTCGCTGATACAACGCCGACACAATGCCGAACGCCAGATGAAGCCCGGTGCCGGAATCGCCGATCTGTGCGCCGGTGACCAGTGGCGGCCCATCCAGAAAACCGGTGGTAGAGGCCGATCCGCCCGCACACTGGGCCACGTTCTCATAGACCTTGCAGTCTTCATACGGACCGGGACCGAAACCCTTGACCGAGGCATAGATCATCTTGGGGTTCAGCTCCTGGATCCGTTCCCAGGTCAGCCCCATGCGATCGAGCGCGCCGGGCGCAAAGTTTTCCACCAGCACGTCGCAGGTCTTCACCAGCCGTTCGAGCACATCCTTGCCCTGCTCGGTCTTGGAGTTGAGCGTGATTGAGCGCTTGTTGTGATTGAGCATTGTAAAATACAAAGAGTCGGCATTGGGTACATCGCGCAACTGACCGCGCGTTGCATCGCCCACGCCGGGGCGTTCCACCTTGATCACATCAGCGCCGAGCCAGGCCAGCAACTGAGTACAGGTCGGGCCGGACTGAACGTGTGTGAAGTCCAGGACCTTGACGCCTTTGAGTGCCTGCATTTTATTCCTCCCGTGTGGATCAATCAGCTTTCAGGTTGAACATCCCGGTGTGCTGAAAGCATGATCCCGTTCCATTAAGTGTTTCGTGTCGTCGGCTTATTTGTACATGGTCTGGGCCTTGGTGCCGGGTGCATATTCATCCGGATCAACCCACACGTTTACCACTGCGCATTTGCCGGTCTTCGCAATGGCTTCCCTGGCGCGTTGCAGCGCAGGCTGAATTTCGGATGCCTCACGCACCTCTTCGCCATAACCGCCAATCATCTCTCCGAACATTGAGAACGGAATGTCACCGAGCTTGTTGCCGATATTGCCGCGCTGCTCGCCGTACTTGGCGATCTGGCCATAACGGATCTGGTTCATGTGCGAGTTGTTGCCGACCACGGCAAGGTAAGGCGCACCGAAACGCTGCGCAGTCTCCATGTCAAAGGCAGTCATGCCGAAAGACCCGTCACCATAAAGGCACATAACTTCCTTGTTTGGATTGGCCAGTTTCGCCGCCATGGCAAATCCGGTACCAACGCCAAGTGACCCGAGTGCACCGGGGTCCATCCACTGGCCGGGACCACGCGGTCGCACGGCCTGTGCGGAAATCGTGACAATGTCGCCGCCATCGCCGATATAGATGGTGTCCTCGCCGAGGAACTCATTAATCTCCCACGCCAGACGGTATGGATGGATCGGGTTGCGATCGGATGTGAACAGCGGCATCAGCTTTTCAAGCGCAACGGCTTCCGCTGCCCGCAGTTTTGCCATCCACTGCTTGCGTTCATCCTGCGCTGACTTGTCGATGCGCCCGGATGCAGCCTGCTCCACGGCAGCAAGAATGGCGCCCGGATCGCCGCACAGCCCCAGATCCACGTCCCGGTTCTTGCCAACGGTATTATAGCCCATGTCGATCTGCACCAGCGTGGCTTCCTTCGAGATGCGCTTGCCGTAACCCATGCGGAAATCAAACGGTGTACCGACGATGAGAATGACATCGGCTTCCTTGAAAGCCATCGACCGGGTGCGGTCAAACCCGTGCGGATCCTTGGGATGCAGCATGCCGCGGCTGGCACCGTTCAGATAGGCCGGAATGTCCAGCGAACGCACCAGAGAAATGGCTTCATTGTGTCCCTGGGCTGCCCATACCTGCTGACCGAACAGGACTGCGGGCCGCTTTGCATTGACCAGAATATCAGCAAGTTTCTCGATATCAGCCGGATCACCAACAGAGCGAACCGAGGCGCGGTACTTGCCCGGTGTTGGCACGACTGCCTTTTCGACAGGAATTTCGGCATCGAGAATATCGCGTGGAATTTCCAGGTAAGATGGGCCGTAGGCGCCGTTAAAACTTTCCCGCGCCGCCATGGCAATCATGTCGGCGACACGGTCGGTCGACAACACGCCGGCAGAGAACTTGGTAATCGGCGCCATCATGTCGACGTGAGGCAAGTCCTGCAGCGAGCCCATCTTGTGCTGGGTCAGCGACGACTGGCCACCGATATGTAGGATCGGGCTTTCCGACCTGAAGGCTGTCGCAACACCGGTCACCGCATTTGTGCAGCCCGGCCCGGCCGTGGTGACGACACAACCCAGCTTTCCGGTCTGGCGAGCATAACCGTCAGCTGCATGGGCTGCGACCTGTTCATGACGCACATCGACAATGCGGATACCCTCATCGATGCAGCCATCGTAGATGTCGATGATGTGGCCGCCACACAGGGTGAAGATCGTATCCACACCTTCAGCCTTCAACGCCTTGGCAACCAGATGGCCGCCGGAAATGACCGAACCATCCTTGGTCTTGGCCTTGAGCGTGTCATCTGCGGTTGATGTCGGCGTCGCTGTCGTTGTACTCATTTGTCATTGGCTCCCTGATATAATTCTGTGTAACCCGGCACACTGACCGGAACGTGTTTTCGGTTCAGCCAGCGCCTGCTTCAGCACCGGAAAAGGTATTCCAGTTTTTACGGACGTGACCATGCAATCTCATGGTGTGCTCGCGCACCAGCATGGAGGCAAGCTCGGCATTGCGGTCTTCAATCGCCTCAATGATGTTCATGTGATCAACCACGGACCGGGTGATGCGGTCGCCTTCAGCCATGGCGCGTTCGCGTATAGATCGCATATGCAGGAACAGGCCCTTGGCAATATCCAGCAGCATCGGGCTGCCTGACAGCTCCAGAATACGCAGATGAAAAGAGATGTTGGCTTCGGAATACTCGTGCAGATGCGCGCGCAATTCAGTTTCACCCTTTTGTTTGGGCAGCGCCCGGCGCAGGGACTGGATCTCCCGGTCACTGGCATTTTCAGCCGCCATGCGCGCGGCCATGCTCTCAAGTGACGCCCACACCACGATCATGTCGAGCACTTCATCCAGGCTCTTGCGGCGTATGAAAACACCACGGCGTGGCTGAACCTCGACGAAGCCCTCCTGCTCCAGCCTGGTCAGTGCCTCACGAACCGGTGTTCTGGAAATACCCAACTGCTCTGCCAGTGCGCGCTCATCAAGCCGCAGATTTGCATCCGCATCATAAAGGTTCATGCTGCTGATGGCGTCCTTGAGCACATCGTAAATGTGCTCTTTCAGGCTGAAATTGGTGCCCACAGGCTTGAGTTTCAGGCGGGTTGCCATGGTTTTTGCGGCCTCATCGGTTCTGACCGGCCTTGTGAAAACGACAAGGTCCATGGTCTGTGGTATACCAAGTACCACGAACATGGCATGACTTGCCGGGCAAGCAGAGTCGGCATTCCACATTGTGGATAACGGCACATCACTGCGACGTGGAAAACACCATTTCGATGCAGACGCCGCGCTCACCCACGGCAGTTGCTGAGATTTGAATCTCACACAAACGCAGCAGCATTGCGGCCAGGACCAGCCCATAACCGCTGGCATTGCCGGTCAGGCTGATTTCCTTCACCGGCTCTCCGTTTTGAATACTGTCCAGTATTGAGCGTACATCGGTCCTGCCGACCTCAAACTCCACAAAAATCATCAGGGAGTTGGGATCAGGCACCCGTCCACCCAGCTTCAACTCGCTGCCAGACCCGCCGAGTACTGCTGAGGTGCGCAACAGGCTGGCGATGGCGCGTCTGGCGATCCGGGCATCCATGCGCACGCAACTGGTCCCGATCACCTCCAGCATTTCCGTTGAATCGAGTTCAACGTCTTCCGCAACCAGCACAGACTGAATTTCGTCAATGGCGCCGGAAATCAGCGTTCGTAATTCACGAACCTCCAACTCGACCGCCTGTTCGTTTCGCTGCAGCCTGATGATTTCCATCATCTCGTTCATGTTCAGCAGCAAGGCTGTCGCGGATTCGCGGATGAAACCGAGATAGGAGTTACGTGTGCTGGCATCAATATCGTTTGCATCGCCGGATGCCAGTATGTCGATATAGCCAAGAATCACGTTAAGTGGAGTTCGAAAATGGTGAGCGACCTGAGACACAAACGTTGTCCTGGCCTGCTCCATGACCTCCTTTTGCGCGACAACATCGCGCATCGCCTGTTCGTTGCGGCGTCGCGACGTGATATCGTTCATCAAAATCAGGGTGCCACCCAACTCATCGCGAACGTCAATATACTGCAGTTCGAACGCACAGCCGGTCAGGCCCGCGACCTCGGTCGGCCGGTCGCGCAATTTCGGCGAGACTTCATAAAGAGGCAATGCGGCAAGGTCATCGCGCTTTTTACTGACAAATTCGAGTTTCAGCAGTCCGGCCCGGCGCAGCATGTCATAAAACACGCCATTGCTGGTTATGACACTACCATCAGCACGCACCGACGCCACACCGCAGGCCACATTGTTCAAGGTGACCTGCAGAAGTTCAGCGTCTGAGGATGCAGCAGCAACCTGATTTTGACTTGCAGTCAGCCCCACAAGGCGAGCCTCCACATCGGAATCGTTTGTTCAACCCTGAACCAGATGTGCCCCGCCCCAAATGCTCACGTCCCGACAGGGTAATTCACTTGTGGTGATTTTAACCCTCAATTCTAAAGCAATCATTGATGGCGGCACTGGATACCGCTAATAGAGCGGGCATGGTTGATAATCTCAAAATAATGCTGGCCCAATTGAATCCGACAGTTGGGGCTGTTGAGGCAAATTTCGCCCGTGCCTGCACAGCCCATGCAGAAGCTGCAGCGGCTGGTGCTGACTTGCTGGTATTCACGGAATTGTTCATTTCCGGCTATCCGCCGGAGGATCTCGTCCTGAAACCGGCCTTTATCGAGGCATGTCAGAACTCTGTTGAAGAACTTGCGGGACTGACCGGAAACGGTGCACCAGCCATGCTGATCACATCGCCATGGGCCGACAACGGCAAACTCTACAATGCAGCCATCCTGCTGGAAAACGGCAAGGTAGACGCGGTGCGCTTCAAATACGATCTGCCGAATTATGGTGTGTTTGATGAAAAACGGGTGTTTGACGCAGGCCCGTCACCGGGACCGATCAACTTTCGCGGCGTTCGCATCGGGGTGCCGATTTGCGAAGACATCTGGACCGAGGAAACCTGCGAAACACTTGAGGAGACCGGTGCAGAACTCCTGATTGTGCCGAACGGGTCGCCGTTTGAGCGCGACAAGCAGGATGTCCGCCTCAACCTGGTCGTGGCCCGGGTCACGGAAACCAACCTGCCGATGATCTATGTCAACCAGGTCGGCGGCCAGGACGAACTTGTGTTTGATGGCGCGTCATTTGTCCTGAACGCGGACCGGTCGCTGGCCTGCCAGATGCCGGAGTTCGAAGAAGCCACACTGCTGACCGAATGGACCCGCGGCCCCGACGGCTGGGTGTGCGCAAAGGCCGACACCGCCCGGCAATTGCTGGGATATGAGGAAATCTGGCATGCCTGTGTGCTGGGTACGCGTGATTATGTACGCAAGAACCGCTTTGACAGCGTCGTGCTTGGCCTGTCCGGCGGCATCGATTCTGCCGTGGTCGCGGCAATCGCGGTCGACGCATTGGGACCGGACAAGGTTCACTGCGTCATGCTGCCTTACGAATACACGTCATCCGACAGTCTGGAAGACGCCGAAGCCTGTGCCAGGGCACTCGGAGTGCGCTATGACGTTGTGCCGATTTCCGAACCGGTAACCGGTTTTCTGAATTCACTCGGGCCGATGTTTGAAGGAACCACCGAAGGGGTAACAGAAGAAAACATCCAGTCGCGCACCAGGGGCGCTATCCTGATGGCGATTTCCAACAAGTTCGGCTCCATGGTCCTGACCACCGGTAACAAGTCGGAAATGTCGGTCGGCTATGCAACGTTGTATGGCGACATGAACGGTGGTTTCAATCCGATCAAGGACGTCTACAAATCAGATGTCTACGCACTGGCAAGCTGGCGCAACCAGTCGGACGCCGCCAGCCTGGAAGGTCCCGCCGGCCGCGTCATGCCGGAACGCATCATCACCAAGGCGCCGTCTGCCGAACTCAGACCGGACCAGACCGACCAGGACTCCCTGCCCGATTACGACGTGCTGGATGATATTCTGGACGGACTGGTCGAAAGCGAGACCTCGCTGGCCGACCTGGTGGCAAAAGGCCATGACCCGGCCGTAGTCGAGCGCATTCAGCACCTGCTCTACATTGCTGAGTACAAGCGGCGCCAGGCCGCACCGGGTGTGAAAATCACCCGCCGGGCTTTCGGCAAGGAACGCCGCTACCCGATCACCAACGGTTTCCGGGACAAGGCCTGAAACCTGATCTAGCGGATGATCTTTATGGTTCCTGGCGTCTTCTCGCGATACAGCATTGCGGGACGGTGGGCACCTTCAACCCGCCTGTCGCCGGTTTCTTCCAGCACATCCAGCGCCAGCACCCATTTGCGGAAATTTCGTTTGTCCGGAGTTTCGCCCTTGATGATTTCGTAGACCATCTGAAGATTGCTGAGTGTGAACTCCGCCGGCAGCAGGCAGAATGCGATTGTCGAATAGTCCAGCTTGGCCTTCAGTCGTGCATGAGCCACCTGCAGAATTTTGTCATGGTCAAAAGCCAGTTTCGGCAAGTCATCAAAGGCAAACCACCGCGCACTGGCTGCGTCAGTTGACGCGAGCAAAGCGTGTTCGTCTGCCGGAACCAGCGCGAAATAGGCAACACTCACAACCCCGCCTCTCGGATCGCGACCAGGATCGCCAAAGCTTCCAAGTTGCTCAAGATACACACCACGTACACCGGTTTCTTCAGCCAGTTCTCGCGCCGCACATTGATCCAACCCCTCGTTTTCATTCAGAAAACCGCCGGGCAGCGCCCAGTTTCCCTTGAACGGCTGAGAGGCACGTTCAATCAACAACACATTCAACACATCAGCCCGAATGGTGAAAACCGCAATGTCTGTCGCAACATGAAAACTGGCCGGTTTGCTCATGGATCACATATATCAAACAGTAAGTGTCTTGACAACACTAACATGTAAGTGTATATATTACACTAACAATTGAAAAGGAGATGAGCCATGCTGATCAGACGCTACAAGGGTTCGCCGGACACCCACGTCATCCAGTTCGAAAACGGCAAGGTCAAACGCCATGGCCGGGGCTTGAGTTTCTTCTACATGCCCGTCACGACGGTGCTGATGGAAGTTCCAATGGTGAGCCAGGACGTTCCATTCGTCTTCACCGAAACAACCATCGATCACCAGGAAGTCGCCTTGCAGGGCATCATGACCTACCACATCACTGACCCACTTCTGGTGACCAACTCTCACGATTTTACAATCGGGTATGACACCAAGGTTCCGCATGGCGATGGACGGGAAAAGCTCACCATGCGGCTGGTCAACGCTGTGCAGGGCGCTGCCCGCAGGGTCATTGCCGACATGAGCCTGGAGGAGGCACTGGCTGCAGCAGCCAACTTGTCAGTCATTGTCGTGGAAGCCGTGTCGAACCATCAGGCGCTGTCAGACGCCGGTATCATGGTCGAAGCTCTGCATTTCAGCAGTGTCCGGGCCATGCCGGAAATACAGAAGGCCCTGCAGACTGATTACCGGGAACGGCTTCAGAAACAAGCTGATGATGCAATCTACGCCAGGCGCGCGTCTGCCATTGAGAATGAACGTGAACTGAAGCAGCGCGAACTGGCAACCGAAGTCGAAATCGAGCAACGCCGGATCGAACTGGTCAACACACAGGTACGCAACAAGCTGGCCGAGGCAGAAGCCGACGCCAAGGCCGAGCGCATGAAACTGGAGCCATATGGTGAGCTGGAACCGCAGGTCCTTATCGGCCTGGCCTTGAAAGACTGGGCCGGACATGAAAGCAGCATCGGCAATCTGACCATCACGCCGGACATGCTGAGCGGACTGACAGGCTGGTTGAACTCAGCCAACACCACAAAACCTGAAAGTATCGGTGATGACCATCAGCCCGGGTAACATAGACAGAGTGGTTCTGGTGACCAGAAAGACGCAACTGGAAGAACTGGTCACCAGATTCGCCACCGCACCCCAAGCCAGATTTTTCCTCGAGCACGCAGGCGCTGATTTTGCACCGGTACAACACGCCCATGACATCTATCAGCGCGCTCTGGAGACAGTAAACCAAGCCATCCCGCGAGACATGAAAGTGTTGCGCATCGAGCGTGAACAGGTTCCGTTTACAGAATTCGATGACGACCTGGTGATTGCACTGGGTCCGGACGGCCTGGTATCGAACACGGCAAAGTACCTGCCGACACAAATGTTGATCGGTGTGAACCCGGACCCAGTCCAATTCGACGGGATTTTGCTGCCATTCACACCTGATGAAACAGCCGGGGCAATTGCCCTGGCACTGGACAACAAAGCTAAGCAGGCACATGTGAGCCTGGCGCGCGCCGTGAGCCGTGATGGTCACAGTCTGCTAGCCTTCAACGACCTGTTCATTGGAGCATCCAGTCACGTATCAGCGCGCTATGAGCTGCATCACGCCGGCAAAACGGAACGGCAATCTTCCAGCGGCATCATTGTATCAACCGGTGCCGGGTCCACCGGATGGCTCCGGTCAGTTCTGACAGGTGCCAGATCAATAGACGCTCTGGCGAACGGCCGGGCCGCCCCCTCGCCTGCCAACCACACCCTGCCCTGGGATACCAGTGATCTCATCTACTGCGTTCGGGAACCATTCCCCAGCAAGATGAGCGGCACGACACTCGCCTATGGCGTGGTCAACTCAAAACACCCGCTTGAGGTGACATCTCACATGGCGTCAGGCGGCGTAATCTTTTCCGATGGCATTCAGACAGATGCGATACCTTTTGAAACAGGCTCAATTGTTTCCGTGGGCATCGCTCAGCAAAAGGCACATCTGGTTGTTCAATGATCCTTTCAGCCATCTGCTGCTTGCGCTGATCATGCACTCCCGCTAAACGAGCGTCATGACTATTACCGTTCGCTTTGCGCCTTCTCCCACCGGCCGCATTCATATCGGCAATGCCCGCACCGCCATTTTGAACTG
Organism: uncultured Anderseniella sp.; assembly: GCA_938039915.1. GTDB lineage: Bacteria > Pseudomonadota > Alphaproteobacteria > Rhizobiales > Aestuariivirgaceae > Anderseniella. The sequence goes on along the minus strand of CALHUA010000258.1, from coordinate 13,281 downwards.
GTTGTTTGCGCGCAAGTCCGGTGGTCGTTTCATTTTACGATACGACGACACCGATGCTGAACGCTCCACGAGGGAATTCGCGGACGGCATCGCAACCGACCTTGACTGGCTCGGCCTCAAGCCGGACGAGGTGTACCGGCAGTCGGACCGCTTTGCCCTGTATGATGCTGCTGCTGCAAAGCTGAAGGCTGACGGCAGGCTGTATGCCTGTTACGAAACCGCCGAAGAGCTTGATTACAAACGCAAGCGACAACTGGCCAGGCACCAGCCACCGATCTATGACCGGAGCGGGCTGAACCTGTCGGATGAAGACCGCGCCAGACTGGAAGCTGACGGACGCAAGCCCCATTGGCGGTTCAAGCTGGATCAGCGGGACATTCACTGGGACGATCTGGTGCGCGGAGAGGTGCACATCGACACGTCGTCATTGTCCGACCCGGTCCTGATCCGCGAAGACGGCAGTTATCTGTATACCCTGCCATCGGTCGTGGATGATATCGACATGGGGATGACCCACATCATCCGGGGTGAAGATCACACCACCAATGCGGCTGTACAGGTTGAGATTTTCGAAGCCCTTGGTGCCAGGGCACCGGCGTTTGCGCATCATTCGCTGCTGGTGGGTGCAGACGGCAAAGGCCTGTCGAAGCGGCTCGGCTCACTGTCGATTGCGGCCATGCGCGAGGATGGACTGGAAGCCATGGCGGTGGTCAGCCACGGCGCCCTGATCGGTACCTCGGAAGCCATCGAACCGCATACCGGTATGGATACCTTGCTGCAGGCATTCGATCTGTCCAAGCTGTCGCGTGCACCGGGCCGGTTCGACATGGCGGAACTTGAAAACCTCAATGCGCGCATTGTGCATCAGCTCTCATATGACGACGTTCGCGTGCGCCTTGCCGGGATGGACGCGGATGGCGGTCAAGGGTTCTGGCACGCCGTGCACGGCAATCTTTCAAAGGTCCAGGATGCCGGCGAGTGGTTTGGGATCATCTATGGCGACATGACCGGTGAGATCGCCGACGAAGACCGGGACTTCATCTCTCAGGCAGCCGCAATGCTGCCGGATGAACCATGGGGTGAAACGACCTGGAAATCCTGGACTGATGAGGTCAAGCAGGCGACCAGCCGAAAGGGCAAAGGCCTGTTCATGCCGTTGCGCCTGGCGCTGACCGGTAAGCAGCATGGGCCCGAGTTGGCAGCCCTGCTGCCACTCATTGGCCGCGAACGCGCGATAGCGAGGTTGTAACTGGATGGCCGCTGAATGCTCGCTGCTCTGTCCCGTTCCCAATTTTCTGTAGAACTGCGAAAAATCAACCTCTCAACCTCGGCAGGATCAGCACCATGAAGATCGCTGAACACACCAGCACAAGCGCTGCAATCTCGCGCCAGCTTACTGGTTCGCCGAGCAGCAGCAGGCTGGAATACACGCCGATGACCGGCACCGCCATCACGCCTATTGCGGCATAGACTGCGGGGAACATGCTCACGATCTTGAAGTAGGCCCATTGGCAGAACACCATGGGGAACATCAGCACATAAACAAAAGCCATGATCGCCGGTGTACTCAGGCCGGCCAGGTCCGGAAGCGGTTCAAGCGCCAGCGCACCCACACCAACCGGTATCGAGGCCAGCAGCAGCTGCCAGCCTATTATTGTGGCAACGGGTGTTTGCCAGTCAAACCGTTTGAACAGGACTGTGCCAAAGCCCCAGGACAATGCGGCACCCAGCATGATCAGCGACCCCACCGGTGCAGATCCCAGCACTGCAATATCATGACCGATCAGGACACCAAGGCCTGCCATGCCGAAGCCCAGGCCGGCAAACACGGGAAGCGACACACGTTCTTTCAGGACGGGAATGGCAAACAGGGCTGCCCACACCGGCATGGTGAAGGCGATAATGGATGCCCTGCCCGCCGGCACCAGTGTCAGCCCGTAGGCTGAAAACAGGTGCCAGCCGACCATGTTGAACACGCCGCAAACAAGCAACGGCCCCAGATCGCTGACAGGTACCCGCAAGCGGTTGCCGGACAGGCCGGAAATGGTGAGCAGTGCACCACCGCCGATCGCCAGGCAGATCGTGCGAAACCACCACGGACTGATTTCGCCAAGCACGATTTTCATGCCGGGCCAGTTGACGCCCCAAAACACTGTAACCGCCGCCAGCAGAACAAACCCGGCTATGGGCAATCCTGCCGGCGACGAGTGTCTTGAGGCAGGTGCGTCAGCCAACTTGCGGGATCTCGCGGTCCGGGTTGGGCACCTTGAAACCGGCCTGAACTGCAGGGCGGGCAGCGATTGCCTCATACCAGCGCCTGACATTGGCAAACTCGTTCAAGTCGATGCGCTGCCATTCGAAACGCGATGCCCACGGCCAGATGGCCATGTCGGCGATCGAATAGTCGCCGGCCACGTATTCCTCTTCCGCCAGCCTGCGATCAAGCACGCCGTACAGCCGCTGGCACTCGGCCGCATAGCGCGCTTCTGCATATTCAGACTTGCCTGAATTGAAATGCAGGAAATGATGGGCCTGACCAAGCATTGGGCCAAAGCCGCCCATTTGCCACATCAGCCATTCCATCGCTTGCCAGTGACGAGGACCGTCGGGGGCGAGGAATTTTCCGGTTTTCCGGGCGAGGTACAATAATATGGCGCCGGATTCGAACACCGTCTGGCCCGTTTCGTTGTCACGGATTGCAGGAATCTTGTTGTTTGGTGATATTTTCAGAAAGTGCGGTTGGAGTTGTTCATCCTTCATGATGTTGATCGGATGGACAGTATATTCCACCCCGAACTCTTCGACTGCGATGGACGCCTTGTAGCCGTTGGGAGTGCTCCAGGTATAAAGATCAATCATTTTAGTCGTGGTCTCCTTGCGAGGGTTTCAATACAGGAATGAGATGCGTTGCGATGGATCACGCCAGTGTAAGCCGGCTCGCCGCTGCTTCGAGATCGAGAATAACGTTGTAATGGGCCGGATCGGGAAATGTAATGCCTGACAACAGCAATTCTGCGCGAACATCACTCAGTGCAGGATCGTCCATGGCACAGCGTAGTGCAGCCTGTAACCGCTCCACCGTTTCAGGATCTGCCGACAGAGACGTTATGTAGGGAAGCCCGGGAACTTTGGGACTCTGTCCCAGCACCCTGACGCGGGCCACCAGGTCCGGTTCAATTCTCGCCAGCAGCGCGAATGTCACTGCATCAATGCAGGCAACATCTGCCTCACCCTCGGCCACCGACTGCAGCGAGCGGCGATGTCCGCCCGACTGTGACAGAGACCTGAAAAAAGGGTCAGTGTGCGGATGCTGATCTGCAGCGGCTGCACGCAGTGCCAGCAGGCCCGACATGCTGTCGTCGGTGTTGTAAACCGCCCGTGCACTTTTGCAGTCCGCCAGCGAAAACAGGTTCGAAGAAACCGGCACCACTATCATCGAGGAATAGAAACCGTCCGGATCACATCCCTTGCAGGCATAAATCGGCAGCCCCAACAGGCGCACCTTGCCGTTCAACCGGTGTGTGAGCGGATAGCCGCAGGTTTGTGAAAACAAGAGGTTGGGCGAACACCAGTGCCTTTCGAGGTCTTCCGGCGTCGCGCGCACTTCCGGCACATCGACAACTCCCTGGCGCTGCATGTGTGCGGCAAGGCCGGTCCACCAGGCGCTGGTCGCCATGGCAAGTTCAGGCAGATCGTACATGGGCAGCGAGGCAAAATTCATCGGGAGACCACGGTCTTTACATACAGGCAAGCGGGATTGTTGTGCGTTCTATCAGCTAAAGATCAAACCCACAAAGCTCACCGTCGGTTTTCCCGGCACGTGGCACGCGGGTGTCCTGAATGACTTGCAGTTAATGAAATACGCGTTAAGGTTGACGGGAACAACGTCGCCTGGAGGCAGGCAAGTGTCTCTTTCCAGCATTACGGATGTGTCCGGCCTGCTGCTACGGTGATGTTTGCGATGCTGTGCAACGGCGTCCGGGGAGCTGAAAGGTGCCGATCAACGGCGCCAAACAGGGTGGGAAGACAGACATATGCTGCAATTGGCCGGCAAGCGTTTGGTACAGATGGCACTGATAATGCTGACTGTATCGCTTCTATTGTTTCTTGCGTTCGAGGCGGACAAATACAGCCTCGCCGGCAAGGTGCTCGGACAGTATTCAACGGAAGACCAGCGATTGCTGTGGCTGGAGCAGAACGGCTACAATGCGCCGTTTGTTCAGCGCTATTTCACCTGGGTGTTCAACGCTGCGCGCGGCGACTTCGGAGAGTCCGTACAGTTCGCCACGCCGGTGTCCAAACTGCTCAAGGATCACTTGCTCAACACAGCCGTGCTCGGCGGACTGGTTTTCACCATAACGGTTTCGATCGCGCTGGTGCTCGGCGTCCTGTCCGGCATTGCCGAAGGATCTCCACGTGACCGCGGCATCACGGTTCTGGCGGTTATCACCACATCGATCCCCGAGTTTGCATCCGCGACCATCCTGGTCGCGATTTTCGTATTCTGGCTGGACATATTACCGGGAACATCGCCGTTCAGTAATGGCCTGACCTGGGCTGATGCCAATCAGCTTGTGCTGCCGGTGATGGTACTGGTGATCTACAATTTCGGGTACTACACCCGAATGACCAGGGCCTCCATGGCGGAGGTCATGACGTCGCAATATGTACGAACTGCCATTCTCAAGGGCCTGCCCTACAAGCGCGTCATCCTGCGTCACGGTCTGCGCAATGCGCTGATTGCACCGTTTACGGTGATGATCCTGCAGCTCAACTACCTGCTGTCGGGTGTTATCGTGACCGAGGTATTCTTCTCCTATAAAGGCTTCGGCAAGCTGCTCTACGAGGCCGCCCTGTTCGGCGACATCTTCGTCATCGAGGCGTGCGCCATGGTGGCGGTGTTCATCGCGGTGTTTTCGCAGTTTGTGTCCGACATCGGATACACATTGCTTAATCCACGCATCCGGTTCAGCTGAGGAAACAGACCCATGACAGACACAACAGCTGAACAAACTGACACACCTGATACGGCGACAGGGTTCGCACGTTTCCTGGCAGCCTTTGGCCTGTTGCGCGAAAGCTGGGTCGGCATGATCGGGCTTTTCCTGGTATCGTTCTGGGTTCTGATCGCGATTTTTGTTGACCTGCTTCCTTTGCAGGACCCGCTTGCCCAGACACGTGGCGCCATCAACCTGGCCATGTTGACCGAGGACAAGACCGGTGTGATGCACTGGATGGGAACCGATGATCGCGGTCGTGACCTGCTGGCGCGCCTGCTGCACGGCTCCCGCGTCGTGCTGTTCTGGTCGACGCTTGCGACTATCGTGGCTTATTCGGTCGGCATGATCATGGGCGTGACCGCCGGTTATCGCGGTGGCTGGTGGGATGAAATCATCTCGTTCATCGGCAATGTCCTGTTGTCTTTTCCGCAGATCGTTCTGCTGCTGGTGATCCTGACCGCATTCGGCCCGAACTCGAACATCGGCGTGTGGATGAACACGGAACTGGGGATGGACAAGTCGATTGTGTCCGGCGCCCTGATCATCGTTGCCATTACGTTTTCAACAGCACCGCAGGTAGCTCGTATCGTGCGCGGCATCGTGCTGGATCTGAAAACCCGTGACTACATTGCCGCTGCGGAAGTGCGCGGCGAAGGTCCGTTGTGGATCATGCTGGTCGAGCTTTTGCCAAATGCACGCGGGCCGCTGATCGTGGATGCCTGCCTGCGGCTGGGGTATGTCATCATCACCATTGCGCTGCTCGGGTTCCTGTCGCTTGGCCTGCCGCCCCCGGATCCTGACTGGGGCAAGATGATCTCCGACGGGCGTCAGTGGGGCTATAACGGCCTGAACATGATGCTGTGGCCCGCCATTGCGATCTCTTCGCTGGTACTGGGTTTGAACCTGCTGGCCGATGGCCTGCGTGAAATTTCGCTGAGGGATTGATCCTATGGCCGCACCGGACATGAACACACCTGTTCTGGAATGTAACAACGTCTCGATCTCATATTATACGAGAGCCGGTGAAATACCGGCCGTGGTGGACTTCAATCTGAAAGTCATGCCTGGTGAGGCGGTCGGTATTGTGGGCGAAAGCGGCTGCGGCAAATCCACGGTCGCGCTCGCCATCATGCAATACATGGGCAAGAACGGCGACATTGTCGGTGGCGAAATCAAGTTCATGGGGCGCGACATGCGCACCATGTCCGAAGAAGAGTTGCGCGATATTCGCGGCTCGCGCATTTCGATGGTCTACCAGGAACCAATGGCGTCCCTGAACCCGTCCATGCTGATCCGCGAACAGCTCAACGAAGTGCTGATCTACCATGAAGGTATCTCTGACGAAGAGGCCTCCAAGCGGTCTATCGAGATGCTGGATGCCGTGCGCCTGCCGGACCCTGAACGGCTCATGGACTCGTTTCCGCATCAGATTTCAGGCGGTCAGCAGCAGCGCGTCGTCATTGCCATGGCCTTGCTGTCGAAACCGCAATTGCTGTTGCTGGATGAACCGACCACTGCCCTTGACGTGACCGTTGAGGCAGGTGTCGTGGAACTGATCAAGGACATCTCGAAGCGCTTCGGCACATCGATGATCTACATCTCGCACAATCTGGGCCTGATCCTGGAAACCTGCGACAAGATCGCGGTGATGTACTCCGGCGAGGCCGTTGAATTCGGCACCGTCAACCAGGTCTTCGACGAGATGCGCCATCCCTATACAAGAGGCCTGTTCAACTCCATCCCCCTGCCCGGTGCAGACCGGTATTCAAGGCCGCTGGTCCCTATCCGGGGACAGTTGCCGTTGCCGCATGAACGCCCGACAGGATGTAATTTCGGACCGCGCTGCGACCATTTCAAGGATGGTGTGTGCAATGTAAAACCACTGTCGATGCAGGACGTGACTGCCCATCGTGGTCATCAGGTTCGCTGTGAACGATATCTGAATATTGACTGGGAGGCGGCCAGGCCGAAAGCCGAAACTGCGACCGCAGCCAACTTCGGCAAGACCGTTCTGCAGGTCAAGAACATGCAGAAGTATTACGAGGTTCACGATCGGTCACTGAAAGCGCTGATTTCCGGCAAGGCATCAAAATTCGTCAAGGCCAATGAAAAGCTGGATTTTGAAGCCCGCGAAGCTGAGACGGTGGCTATTGTGGGAGAATCCGGCTGCGGAAAATCAACCTTTGCCAAGGTGATGCTCGGTCTCGAGACCGCGACCGGCGGTGAGGTCATTCTCAACGGTCAGGAAATCGGACAGATATCGGTTCACAAGCGCACGCCGCAAATGGTCGGTTCGATGCAGATGATTTTCCAGAACCCGTTTGAAACTTTGAACCCTTCGCACACTGTCGGCAGCCAGATCAGCCGGGTGCTGCGCATGTTCGGGGTGGCAAAAACCAAGGAAGAAGCGCTGGAGAAAACCTACAATCTGTTGGATATGGTGAAGCTGCCGCGCGACTTTGCCCAGCGCCGCCCGCGCCAGTTGTCGGGCGGTCAGAAACAACGCGTCGGCATCGCCCGCGCGTTTGCCGGCGAAGCCCAGGTTGTGGTCGCCGACGAACCGGTATCAGCGCTTGATGTATCTGTGCAGGCCGCAGTAACCGGCCTCCTGACGGACATTCAGCGCGAACGGCGCACGACCATGCTGTTCATCTCGCACGACCTGTCAGTGGTGCGCTATCTGGCAGACCGCGTTGTGGTGATGTATCTCGGTCAGATCATGGAGCAAGGCAACACCGACGACATTTATTCACCACCGTACCACCCTTATACGGAGGCCCTGCTGTCGGCCGTGCCGATTGCCGATACCTCCATCACCAAGAAGCATATCGTGCTGGAAGGCGAACTGCCGTCGCCGATGAACCCGCCTTCGGGCTGTCCGTTCCAGACCCGCTGCCCGCGCAAGATCGGCTCGATCTGCGAAACGGATTTGCCGGACGTCAAGGACCTGGGCAATGGTCACAAGATCATGTGCCACCTGAGCGAAGAAGATCTCAGGGCGATGGAACCTGTCATCGCGATGCCGTCGGACAAGAAGAAGAAGTCAGCGGCAAGCAAAAGCCCGGGACGGACCAAGGCAGCACTGGCTGCCGCCTCGATTGCAACCGTGCCGGGCACGGCTGCGAAGGCCAAACCGGTAGCGAAAAAACCCGCAGCCAAGAAACCGGCAGCAAAGAAGGCAGCGGCAAAGAAGCCTGCCGCGAAAAAACCTGCCGCCCGCAAGACTGGCCCCGAACGGCTCAAGAAAGCCCGCGGCAAGGCAGATGATCTGAAACTGATATCAGGCGTCGGTCCGAAGCTGGAGCAGACCCTCAACAAGCTCGGTTTCTGGCATTTCGATCAGATCGGGAGCTGGAAAAAAGCCGACATTGCGATCGTCGATGATGAGCTGTCGTTCAAGGGCCGCATCGAGCGCGACGACTGGGTCAAGCAAGCTAGGGCACTGGCACGCAAGTAGGCAAGCCCGGTCCTAGCGCTTCTTGTTCAGATGATAGGTCAGAGCCAGTGCGATGCAGTGGCGCAGTTCCGTTTCGCGGATGATCCCTTTGAGGCCGATCAGGATCGCGCGATGTCCCTCATACTCGAAAACACCCGGATAGAGTTGCTGATAATCGTTAGCCAATGACGAGTTGCAGCTGAAGTAGAGCGCGACCTTGCCTGCATCGCGAGAGTGGCGAGCAATACGTATGGTTGTTCCGACGCGCGGCTTTGCCGGCAGGTAACTCGGCTGCCCCCATTTCAGGGTTTCCAGCAATTCACCGATCTCGGGATGACGGTCTGCTTCGTCCAGGATCACTTCCCTGAGTTGGAGCAACCGGTCACGGACAGGCTCGTCAAAGCTCTCAAACACCTGCCGAACTTTCCGGTCGAGGATTTCACCGCCCGAAACGGTTTGTACCTTCATAACTCGTCTCCTCACCTCAGCCCGACAATCGGATCGGGGTCAATCTCGCGCAACAGCTTGCGGCGCATGGCGCGGGCGAAGTCGTTGTAATCCTGCGCCACTTCCACGAAACTACCCTCGCCGATGGCCAGCTGTGCGCGATAATAGGAATCCAGTTGCTTGTCTTCATTCAGGATGGCCAGGCCGTTCAGGGTGACATTGCGGGCGATCGCCATGGAGCGTGCTTCACTCAAAATGGTCGAGTACTGGCGCGGCGGTGTCTCGCGACCGTCTCCTGACACATCCACAATACGCCGGTCAGAGCGGATCGCGTTTTCATCAATCGATCTGATGGCATGGGCAACACCGTCGCCTATGCCGGTGCCGCCGACCTGGTTGCGCGGCATGGTGGCAATTATGCCCGCCATCCGGTCCACTTCGTTAGCACTGGACAGGATGTGCCAGCCGGTCTCGTCCTTTGGCCGCCGGGCTTCTGCCCAGATCAACACATTCACTGCGACGCGTTTGCGCGGACCAGCCTTGATCGCGCGCAGAACAGCAGGATCACGCAAGGCACCGGCAATGCCCGACAACTGCAACCTGTATTCCTGATTGTCGACACTGCCCGATGCATCCACCGCCAGCACCAGTTCAAGATCAACTTCATCACTGGCTGCTGCAGAGTGCGTTGCAGCATTTGCCAGCATCATCAGCACTGCTGTCAAAGCGCCAAAAAACTGTCTCACAGGGCCATGTTGTGAAACCCGTTGTCGCTTGCAGGCATGACTTGGCCTGCCGCCAGGTGATTGCATCGCTGCATGGATTATTTTCATCAAGGACATGGGTCATGAAATCGCATTATCGCGCAATTGTCATCGGCGGCGGCGTTGTCGGCTGTTCAATTCTGTATCACCTGACGAAAAAAGGATGGTCGGACATTCTGCTGATCGAGCGCGATGAACTGACCTCGGGCTCGACCTGGCATGCCGCCGGCGGCTTTCATACGCTGAACGGCGATCCCAACGTGGCCAAGCTGCAGGAATACACCATCAACCTCTACAAGGAGATTGAAGAGGTTTCCGAGCAATCGACCGGGTGCCATGTCACCGGCGGCGTCATGCTGGTGTCCAACAAGGATCGGTTCGACTGGCTGAAAATGGCCCACGCCCGCAACAAGTATCTCGGCGTGGACACCCGCATGATTTCCGTTGAAGAAGCCGCTGAACACTTCCCGCTGATGGACAAGGACCAGTTCGTCGGCGCCATGTGGCATCCGCTTGAAGGCCATCTTGATCCATCCGGCACCACACATGCCTATGCCAAGGCAGCACGCGTCAACGGGGCGGAAATCGTGCGCCAGAACCGGGTGCTGGAAACCAACCAGCTGCCGGACGGCACCTGGTCCGTGGTGACCGAAAAAGGCACCGTTACCTGCGAACACCTTGTCAATGCCGGCGGCCTGTGGGGCCGTGAAGTGGGCCGCATGGCGGGGCTTGAACTGCCGGTATTGTGCATGGCGCACCAGTATCTCATCACCGAAGAGATGGAAGAGGTCGTTGCCTACAATGAGGCCAATGACGGCAAGGAGATTGTCCACGCCATCGACTTCGACGGCGAAATCTACATGCGTCAGGAAGGCAAGGGCATGCTGATGGGCACCTATGAGCCCAATGGCATTCCATGGTCACCGACCGAAGCACCGTGGGATTTCTCCACCGAACTGCTGCCGCCGGACCTGGACCAGATTGCAGACAATCTGGAGCGCGGTTTCACCCATCATCCGGCCTTCCAGTCTGCCGGTATCAAGAACATCATCAATGGCCCGTTCGCCTTCGGGCCTGACGGCAATCCGTTGATCGGCCCCGTCCGGGGCCTGCAGAACTACTGGGTGGCGTGCGGTGTCATGGCCGGATTCAGCCAGGGCGGCGGTGTCGGCCTGGCGCTGAGCAACTGGATCGTCGACGCCGATCCCGGCTTCGACGTATGGGCCATGGATATTGCGCGTTATGGATCGTATGCCAACATGGCCTACACCAATGAAAAAGTGCGCGAAAACTATGGCCGCCGTTTCCGCATCATGTTCCCGAACGAGGAACTGGAGGCAGCGCGTCCGCTGCGCACCACGCCCCTGTATGACCGGTTCAAGGCCATGGGCGCGTTCTTTGGCGCGGCCTATGGTATCGAAAGCGCCTTGTGGTTCGCGCCTGAAGGCAAGAAGGCTGAAGAAGCCGTTACCTTCCGGCGTTCCGAAGCCTTCGACATCGTTGGCGATGAGTGCCGCGCGGTGCGCAATTCGGTCGGTGTGCTGGAAATCTCCGGCTATGCCAAGTACGAGATCACCGGATCCGGCGCCGAAGGCTGGCTGTCGCACATGCTGGCCAACAAGGTACCGGCAAAGGGCCGCATGACGCTGGCCCCGATGCTGAAGGAAGACGGCAAGCTGATCGGCGATTTCTCCCTGGCCAAGGCCGATGATGAACGCTTCTACATATTCGGGTCCGGTGCGGCGGAAAACTATCACATGCGCTGGTTCGAACAGCATTTGCCGGATGACGGCTCGGTCAAGATACACGCGTTCGGGCTGGAAATGTGCGGCCTGTCCATCGCCGGACCGAACTCACAGAAGCTGCTGGCAAAGCTGACCAATACCGATGTGTCAACCAGCGCCATGCCCTTCATGTCGTTCCGCGAAGTGGACCTGGGGCTGGTGCCGGCAAAGCTGGCCCGCGTCAGTTTTACCGGGGACCTGGGCTACGAGATCTGGGTTGCCGCGGAATACCTCCCTACGCTGCATACCATGATCATGGAAGCCGGTGCGGAGTTCGACATCAAGCCGGTTGGCGGTCGGGCGCTCATGTCACTTCGTCTGGAGAAAAACTGGGGCACCTGGGCGCGCGAGTATCGCCCGATCTACGGCCCGTTCGAGGCCGGTCTTGGCCGCTTCGTCGCCTTGTCCAAGAATGACTTCATCGGCCGCGAGGCGGCTGCAAAAGAAAAGGAAACCGGTGGCGAGCGCACCATGACCGTGTTCACCGTGCACGGCAATGACGTCGACGTCATCGGTGACGAGCCGATCTATCACAAGGACAAATGCGTCGGATGGATTACATCCGGCGGTTATGCCCATGCGGCAGGCCAGTCGGTGGCCATCGGGTTTGTGCCAACGGACGTGGCCGGTGAAACAGATGGATTTGAGATTGAAATTCTCGGCCAGAACTACAAAGCTAGCCCGCAACACGACCCGCTGTTTGATGCTGATGCTTCACACATGAGGTCGTAACCCCACGTACCATCCGGGAGCCGCCAATGAAGTCGCATTACAGAGCCATTGTCATCGGCGGCGGCGTGGTTGGATGCTCTGTGCTGTATCATCTGACCAAGGCCGGGTGGAGCGATGTGCTGCTGATCGAGCGGTCGCAGCTGACATCCGGTTCGACATGGCATGCAGCAGGCGGATTTCTCACCCTGAACGGCGATCCCAACGTCGCCAAGCTGCAGGCCTACACCATCGAGCTTTATGACGAGCTGGAACGGATTTCCGGTCAGTCGTGCGGTCTGCACCGGTGTGGAGGGCTGCTCATGGCCGACACCGAAGAACGCATGGACTGGCTCAGAATGGCCCATGCACGGTCAGCCTATCTCGGGCTGGAAACCGAGTTGCTGAGCCCGGCTGAAGCCAAGATCCGCATGCCGTTGCTGGACGATGCCAAGTTCACCGGTGCCATGTGGGATGCCGCAGAAGGCAATCTCGACCCGTCTGGCACCACTCACGCCTACGCCAAGTCGGCGCGCATCCAGGGTGCCGAGATCGTGCTGGAAAACCGGGTTGTCGAGCTCAACCCGCGGTCTGACGGCGGCTGGGATGTGGTGACCGAAAAAGGCACTATCAGCTGCGAACACGTGATCAATTGCGGTGGCCTGTGGGCACGTGAAGTTGGCCGCATGGTGGGGATCGAACTGCCGGTGCTGGCCATGGAGCACATGTATCTCGTCACCGATGACATGCCCGAGGTGATCGCCTACAAGGAAGAGCACGGCTCCGACATGCCTATGATTGCTGACTTCGGCGCAGAGATCTACATGCGCCAGGAGCGCGCCGGCATGTTGCTGGGCACGTATGAGCAGGACTGCCGACCGTGGTCGCCGAAGGACACGCCGTGGGATTTTGCGGCAGAGCTTTTGCCGCCCGACCTGGACCGCATCACACCGTCACTGGAAAAAACCTTCGAGAGCTACCCGGCAATGGGTCAGGCAGGTATCAAGAACGTGGTCAACGGCCCGTTCACCTTTGCGCCGGATGGCAACCCGCTGGTTGGGCCGGTGCAGGGATTGCGGAATTACTGGGTGGCGTGCGGTGTCATGGCCGGGTTCAGCCAGGGTGGCGGTGTCGGCCTGACG
>CALHUA010000257.1 GCA_938039915.1 uncultured Anderseniella sp. | reverse complement strand
TTCTGGGGAAGTCGTAAAAGTACCAGTCCCATCGCCGCGTCGGCAGATTGCGCCACGGGTCCAGCATGACGGTGAGGCCGGAAGGCGAGGTGATCTGAAATGCCGAGCTGCCATAATAGCTGAGAGCAACCACCTGTTCCGAGGCAGGGCGTCCGCTCCACTGGTGCTCGATCATGGCATTGTGGTTGGTGCGCAGTTGCCAGGACTGAAGACCTTCGTCGATGTCACCCATTTGGCGTCTCCGGATTGAAAGCAAACCCAAGTCTGATGTCAGCATAGGTAACCGGCGACAGTGTTGCCAGCCGGGCGGTTATCAGTCGGGTGAGTTATGCACACAAACAAACAGGACTGATTGTTTGTGGACATTGAGGCGGAATTCGGCCTAGGCTTGGACAGTGAGCAAAGTGAGAGCTGGTAGGGTGGTCATGGAAAAAGTTCGAAAACGGCAGGAAGAACGCCGTGACGAGACCTCCGCGAAATTGCGCGCAGCCACGATTTCACTCATCGCGGATCGTGGCTATGTCAACACCACCACCACCGAGATAAGCAAGAAGGCCGGGGTATCGCGCGGTGCGCTGCTGCATCATTACCCGGCCAAGATCGATCTCATTGTCGATGCGGCTGCGCAAGTCTGGCGCCAGGCGATTGTCGAGGTGCAGGCACTTTCCAACGCGCTTGGCCGTGGTGAACTGGACATTGACGGATTTGTCGAAGGCGTCTGGGACCGGGTGTTTCAGCACAATTCTGTGACCATGACCCTGGACCTCATGAGCGCGGCGCGGTCGCATGAAGAACTGCGCGACCGGATTTCCGGGCATCTTCAAAACCTGTTCAAGGCCTATGACGAGATTGCCGATCAGGCGTTTGCCGGGTCCGGCCTGTCGCAGGACCAGCGCCGTGTCCTGGTGTCGATGACGACCTGCATGATCCGCGGGCTGAAGCTGCAGGAACAAATGCACCCTGACCCGGCGATGACCCAGGCCATCCGCGATGCGTTCAAGGTCATGCTGCAGCAGGTCATGGACTCTGGTGACAAGCAGTCACTGTTGCCGGAACCGGGGAAGGTCAAGTTGAGGGTTGTCGGTTCATGAGCATGGCCGCATCGAACCAGCCGGCAGCGGCATCGGACGCAGGTATCGTTCTGTCCGGATCGGGCCTGTCGCGCAGCTTTGGCGGTGTGCACGCAGTTGTCGATATGAGTTTCGAACTGCAGCAGAACTCCATCACAGGTCTGATTGGCCCGAACGGGGCAGGCAAGTCGACGCTGTTCAACCTCGTCAGCGGGGTTGACAGGCCGAAACAGGGTACCGTCATTTTCAATGGCCAGGACGTCAGTGGGCTTGATGCCTACAAACGAGCCCGTCTCGGCATGATCCGCACATTCCAGCTGTCACGCGAGTTCGGCCGGTTGACGGTTCTGGAAAATCTGATGCTGTCGCCGCAATTGCAGCTCGGCGAACAGCTGCTGCCGCTGTTCCTCAGGCCTGCGGCGGTCAAAGCTGCAGACCGGGAGGTCTTCCAGCGTGCCTGTGAGGTGCTCAAGATATCGCGCCTGGAGACACTGAAGGATGAATATGCGGCCAACCTGTCCGGTGGGCAGAAGAAACTGCTGGAGCTGGCCCGCACACTGATGATCGATTGCGATGTCATCCTGCTTGATGAACCCGGCGCCGGGGTCAACCCGGCACTGATGAGCACGCTCACCGACATGATCGTCGATCTCAACCGCAATCATGGCAAGACCTTCTTCATTGTCGAACACGACATGGACATGGTGGCCAGGCTGTGTGATCCGGTCATCGTGATGGCCGAGGGCAGCAAGCTGATAGAAGGCTCATTCGATGTTATCCGGGAAGACAAACGGGTGATCGAGGCATATCTCGGAGGCTCGCTTGATGGCTGAGGATCTGCTGGAAGCTGAAAATGTCTGCGTGGGCTACGGCAGGGGTGACATAGTGCACGGCGTTGATGTCAGCGTGAGTGCCGGACGTATTGCCACGATCATCGGTCCCAATGGCGCCGGCAAGTCAACAATGATCAAGACTATCGCCGGTGTGCTGACGCGCCGCGAGGGATCAATCCGCATTGATGGCCGGGAAATCGGTGGCAAACCGGCGAGTGAAATCGCGCGCTGTGGCGTGGCCTACGTGCCGCAGGAGGCCAACGTCTTCCGTCAGTTGACCGTCACGGAAAATCTGCAGATGGGATCGTGGATCGAGCCGAAGGAATTCGACGCCCGTTACGAGAAAGTCTGTGCCCTGTTTCCGATCCTCAAGGAGCGGGCAAAGGTGCGTGCCGGCAACCTGTCCGGCGGACAAAGGCAGATGGTGGCATTCGGCATGGCGCTGATGGTCGAACCGAAAGTGCTGTTGCTCGATGAACCGTCTGCGGGACTGTCGCCGGCGATGGTCGAGCAGATGTTCGACATCATCAAGCAGGTCAACAAGACCGGCATAGCGGTGCTGATGGTCGAGCAGAACGCCATGCAGGCGCTGAAAATCTCCGATCATGGCTACGTCATGGCTGCCGGTCAGGTCGCCATGTCGGCACCGGCGTCGGAATTGCTGGATTCCAGCGAAGTATCAGAACTCTATCTTGGGACACGGCAATGAGTGGTCAACTGATCATAAACGGCATCGTGAATGCCTCCCTTATCGCGCCACCGGCAATCGCGTTTTCGCTGCTGTTCGGTATCCTGAGATTTCCAAATTTTGCCATCGGTGCCTATGTCACGGTCGGCGCGTTCATTGCCTATGCGCTGAACGTCGGGGCAGGGATGCCCATGTGGATTGCCGGTCTGGGTGCCATGGCAGGTACGGCGGTTGTGGTCTGGCTGTCGGATGTTCTGGTGTTCAAGCCGATGCGCGGCCACACGCCGGTGACCCTGCTGGTGGTCTCCATCGCTCTGGCCCTGATTATCGAACATATTATCCGGCTGTTCTACGGTGCGGATGTGCGCGGTTTCGACCTGCCGCTTGAACGTCCGATCAAGTTTGCCGGGCTGCGTATTACCGGTGAGCAGATCGATATCATCGTGATGACGATCGTGATCGGCATCGCCATCCACCTGCTGTTGCAGTACACCCGTATCGGCAAGGCCATGCGGGCGACGGCAGACAATGAAACCCTGGCCGAAGTGCGCGGCATCAACACATCTTATGTCATTGCATTCACATGGTTCATCTGCGGCGCCCTGTTTGGCCTGACCGGCGTGTTTGCCGGTCTTGACCTGGTCATCGAGCCGCTGGTCGGGTGGTACCTGACCATTCCGATTTTCGCCGCCGCCATTCTCGGCGGTATTGGGTCTCCGTATGGCGCCATGCTCGGCGCACTGCTGGTCGGACTGGCTGAAGAACTCACCGTGCTGGTGCTGCCAAGCTCCTACAAGATCGGGGTCGGCTTCGTGATCATCGCGGTCCTGCTGCTGATCCGGCCGCATGGACTGCTTGGCCAGCCGGAGATCAAGAAATGAGCGCATATCTGATTTCCATGGCCACATTTGTCGGCTTCTTCATGATCCTGGCGCTGGCACTCAACCTGCAGTGGGGCATGACCGGCATGGTCAATTTCGGCATTGCCGGGTTCTATGCACTCGGTGCCTATACCAGCGGGTTGCTGTCGGTGAAACTTGGCTGGCCGGTCGGTATCACCATCGCCATGAGTTGCGTCACCGGACTGATTGCAGGTGGACTGGTTGCGCTGCTGTCGATGCGATTGCGGGAGGATTATCTGGCCATTGTCACACTGGGCTTCGGTGAAATTGTCCGGTTGATCGCGCTGAATGAAGACCAGATTACTGAAGGTCCGCGCGGACTTAAAATCGATGCCCGCCCGTTTGCCGACATGTTCGATCGCGAAACCTATCCGCTGGTCTATCTTGCGCTGGTGGCGGCAGCGGTGGCGGTGGTGTTTGTCATCGTGGAGTGTATCCGGCGGTCTCCGATGGGACGCACACTGCGCGCCATCCGTGAAGACGACGTGGTCGCCGAAGTGCTGGGCAAGAATGTTTTGCGGCACCGGGTGCAGGTGTTTGCACTTGGTGGTGCCTTCATGGGGCTCGCCGGTGCGCTTTACGCGCACTATGTGCAGAACATCAGCCCCGAAGTCTTCATGCCGATGGTCGCCATTTTTATCTGGATGTCGGTCATTGTCGGCGGCGCAGGCAATAACTGGGGGTTACTGTTGGGAGCCGGTGTGGTCATGACCATTCTGGAAGGATCACGGTTTTTGGGGGACTTCATTGACTTCCTTGATGCCGAACAACTCTCGGCCATCCGTATTATCGTCATCGGTGTTCTGCTGATCGCGATACTGCGCGTGCGCCCGAGAGGCCTGATACCGGAACCCAAATTCTCGTTTGCCGCTTCTTCAACTGAGCAGGGCCGGCAACCGTCCACTGAAAATGCAAAGTAAACTGAAACCGGGAGTACCCAGAAATGAATAGAAAAATAACACGTCGCAGCGCCCTGATCACCGGAGGCGCCATTGCCGCAGCCGGTGTGTTTGCGCCCAGCATCGCGCGCGCGGCCGATCCGATCAATGTCGGCAGCCTGACGCCCAATACCGGTGGCGGCGGTCCGTTCGGGCCCAAGATCACCTCGGCTCACAAGCGTGTCGTTGACCTGGTCAACAGCGAAGGCGGTGTGCTCGGCACGACCATCAACCTGTTTCAGGAAAATTCCGAAACCAACCCGGAAACTGCAGTGCGTGCGGCTGACAAGCTGATCAATGTCAACAAGGTCGTCGGCATTCTGGGCACCTGGTCGTCATCGGTGACCCTGGGCATCATGCCGAAATGCCAGGAGGCCGGCGTCATCCAGATGTGCACGTCTTCATCGGCCGACATCCCGGTTCGTGATGAGAAGGGCTATGTGTTCAACTTCCAGGCTCTGTCACCTGTGTGGGGACGGGCAATTGCCAGGCTGGCATTGCGGCGCGGGTTCAAGACTTTCAACCTGATGGCGCTGAACAATGATTTCACCCGCTCGATGATGGACGGATTTACCGAGATTGTCGGCAAGGACAAGTTGCTGCAGGACTCGTTCTATTATAATGGCGGCCAGTCATCTTATCGCTCGGAAGTGACCCAGCTGATCGAGAAGAACCCTGAAGCTGTCTTCATTCCGTCTTATGTCACTGACTTCACCTCCGTGTACAAAGAGATCTTCCGGCAGGGTTATGAAGGTCAGGTCATCACCGTATCGATCTCGACCGGTGAGAAATTCAAGGAAGCCATAGGTGATGCCGCCAACGGCATCATTCACGGGCTTCCGGTGCCGCCGATCAAGAGCCCGGCCTATGCGGAGTATGTGACGGAAACTGGTCTTGAGCCAACTGATGGTGTCCAGCATCCGTTCGGCACGGCAGGCCGTGACCAGATGTCGGTGCTGCTGCTGGCGATTGAAAAGGCCGGATCAGCCGAAGCCGACAAGGTGTCCAAGGCTATCTGGGATGTTACTACCGGCGACGGCAAGGAAACCGTCTACAATGTGACGGATGGCCTGAAAGCCATTCGCGCCGGCAAGGAGATCAACTATTCCGGTGCAAGTTCCAGCGTCGAATTCGACAAGGAAGGCATGGTGCTTGGCCGTGATTTCCAACTGGCCGAAATCAAGGACGGCAAGGATGTCGTGATCGAACGCCTGGAATTCTGAGACCACAACAAGATGGCCAGGTGGTGCAAAAGCCGCCTGGCCCCTATAATCGAGATGTTTCAACGAGGAGCAATGACATGGCACGTGTACGCGATGTTGAGATGGAAGAATTGCCGGAAGATGTGCAGCCGATCTTTCACAGGTATGCAACCGAGTACGGCCCGTTTCTGAACCAGGTGAAGGTGTTCGCCCATCGCCCGCCGGCGGTAAAGCACATTATGGGATTGCTGCTGGAACTTGCTGAAGAGCAGGTGCTGCCCAAGCGTTATCTGGAAATCGCAGTCGTCGTTGTTTCCAAGATCAACGAATGCACCTATTGCGTGAAGCATCATGGGCCGAGGCTTGTCGAGCAGGGCCTCAGCGCCGAAACGGTCGACAATATTCTGGAGCCGGAAGTCGACGGTTTTGATGAAGTGGACATGCTGGTGCGTGACTACGCAGTGCAGGTGACCAGCAACTTCCAGTACATGCGAGACCAGATTTTCGAGGATCTGAAAAAGCACTTTACCGAAGAACAGGTGGTCGAACTGACATTGCGCATAGCGCTGTGCGGGTTCTTCAACCGTTTCAACGACGCACTGCAGATCGGTATCGAAGACAATGTCATGACAGATATGCTGTCACACGAAACAGCGGCGGAATAGAAGCCAGGAGACGTATCATGTACGGAAGACGCGGACGCATCGGCCTTATGGTTCCAACCGGCAATTCGGTGGTTGAACCGGAGTTTCAACGCATGGCACCTGAGGGCATGTCGGTCCATGCCAACCGGGTGGAGTTGAAAGACGTTACGCCGGACAGTCTTCTGGCGATGGAAAACGATACCGTCCGGTCCGCCCGTCAGATTGCCCAGACACGGCTCGGTGTCATCGCCTTTGCCTGTACATCGGGCAGCTTCGTAGGCGGAGCGGGGTATGACGACCGGCTGATCAAAACGATCCAGGATGAAACCGGCATAGCGGCAACCACGACCACGACAGCCGTGGTGCGGGCGCTGCGGCTGTTGAACGTGTCGCGGATCGCGCTGGCGACCCCTTATGTGGACGAGGTAACGAAGCTCGAGGTTGAGTATCTGAACGACAACGGCTTCGAGGTTACGGCCTGGCAGGGCGGCGGCATCACCGATACCGCGGACATCCAGGAATGTGAGCCGGAGGTTTCCTACAACCGGGCCCGGGACGTTGACACTGATCGTGCCGAGGCTGTCTTCATCTCGTGCACGGGGTTCAGAACCATCGAGAATATTGCCAGGCTTGAGACTGAACTGGGCAAGCCGGTGATCTCGTCAAACCAGGCTACATTTGCCGACTGCCTCAGGATCCTCGATCTGCATGAGGTCGCACCGGGCTATGGCAGCCTGTTCGACAAGACCTTCGAACACGCCCGCGGTGATGGTTCCTCCGGCAAGGGGGCTCAGCAGGCAGCGGAATAGTCATTCCGGCTGCCCGGGATCTTCTGAAAATCTATCTGACAGGACCCCGGCAGCTCGTCGGGGTTCGTTTTATGTAAGTTTATCTTATGTATGGAGTTAGTTTTTATCCCTTTTCGTTAGAAAAACAGATACATATAGATAGAGGGATGGTGACGCCTGTCCTGATAGTGGAGCAATGATTTGTCGTCTGACCCTGATGAGTTAGAGGTTTCAGTCTGGCGCGGTGACAACACATCGGGCCAGTTTGAGGACTTCAGGGTTCCCGCGCAGGAAAACCAGACCATTCTGGACGTGGTCTCCTGGATTCAGCAGCATCGCGATCCCACGCTGTCCTACCGCTATGCCTGCCGTGTCGGGATGTGTGGATCGTGCGCCATGATGGTCAACGGCGTGCCGCGCTGGACCTGCCGCACCCATGTAAAAGTCGCGCTGAAGGACAACCGGGTCAGCATCGGCCCGCTGCGCAACCTGCCGGTCATCAAGGACCTGGCAACGGACATGGACCCGTTCTTCGATAAATGGGTGACCGCCGAAGGCATGCACCACCCGTCAAAAACCCGTGATGACGCCATCGAGCAAATTGATCCTGAAGACGGCGCGCGCCTCGAAGCCAACAAGGGTATCGAGTGCATCAACTGTTCTGTGTGTTATGCGGCTTGCGATACGGTGGCCGGCAATGATGATTATCTCGGACCGGCGGCCCTGCAGCGGGCATGGACGCTGTACAATGACGCCAAGGATGCCGGCAAGCAGACCATTCTTGAGGCGGTTTCGGGCACAGGCGGGTGCCACAACTGCCACAGCCAGGGCAGTTGCAGTCATTACTGCCCCAACGACCTGAACCCGATGGCGGCAATAGCCGGTTTGAAACGGGCGACGGCGCTCTCCTTCTTCAAGGGGAGGAAATAGCATGCTGACGGTCAGGCTCTACATGTTGCAGCGTATCACCGCCCTGTTGATGGCGCCGCTGGTATTGGGGCACCTGGCGGTGATGATTTATGCGGTGCAGGGCGGACTGTCGGCAGCCGAGATACTGGGACGCACACAGGGCAGTGTTGCGTGGTTCCTGTTTTACGGCGCGTTTGTCGTTGCGGTGTCGGTTCATGCAGCTATCGGTCTGCGTGTCGTTGTGCATGAACTGCTGGGTCTGAAAGGTGTGCTTCTGGACCTGTTCACATGGGCAACGGCTGCAGGCCTGTTCCTCCTTGGGACACGCGCGGTGATGGCGGTGACCCTGTCATGATACGTCCGCATCGCACTCACGCGCTCTGGTACGCCTTCATCCTGCATCGCATTTCAGGCATTGCGCTGGCGCTGTTTCTGCCGGTGCACTTTTACACGCTTGCCCTTGCCCTGACCGATCCTGAGCGTCTCGACGGGTTTTTCCAATGGACCGAACTGGCAGTTGTGAAGTTTGCCGAGTTCGGTCTGGTGTTCCTGCTGGCGCTGCACATGTTTGGCGGCCTGCGGTTGATGGCGCTGGAATGGCTGCCCTGGTCCGACCGGCAGAAAACGCTGGCGGCAGGTGCTGCAGCGGTGTCGTTTCTGATTTCCGGCGTGTTTCTCCTGAGGGCGATATAGCCATGATATCCACCGGCTCGATCGAACGTCACGACACCGACATCCTGATCCTGGGCACCGGGGGTGCCGGCATGTTTGCCGCCCTGCATGCCCAGCAATCAGCAGCACCTGGAACCAAGATCACCATTGCCGTGAAAGGCCTGATCGGCAAATGCGGCTGCACCCGCATGGTACAGGGCGGATACAATGTGGCGCTTGGCGGCGGCGATACGGTTGAACGCCATTTCATGGACACCATCAACGGTGGCAAGTGGCTGCCCGACCAGGATATGGCCTGGAAACTGTGCGAGCAGGCGGTGGTGCGCATCCGTGAACTGGAAAACGAGATCGGCTGTTTCTTTGACCGCAATGCGGACGGCTCGCTGCATCAGAAGGCGTTCGCCGGCCAGACTGCCGATCGGACTGTTCACAAGGGCGACCTGACCGGCATTGAGATCATCAGCCGGTTGATGGAGCAGGTGCTCAGCCGGCCCATTGAAAAACTGCAGGAGCATCGGGCCATAGGCCTGATCCCGACGAAAGACGGGTCAGCCATTGCCGGTGTGCTGTTTATCGACATGCGGTCCGGCAAGTTTCGCTTTGTCCGGGCAAAGGCGGTAATGATGGGAACCGGCGGCGGGCCGACCATGTACAAGTATCATACCCCGTCCGGCGACAAGACAATGGATGGCCTGGCCATGGCCTTGCGTGTCGGCTTGCCTCTGCGCGACATGGAAATGGTGCAGTTCCACCCGACCGGCCTGCTGGCGGGCGATCATACAAAGATGACCGGCACGGTCCTGGAAGAGGGTTTGCGCGGGGCCGGCGGACGGTTGCTGAACGGTGCTGAAAAACGGTTCATGTTCGACTATGACGACCTTGGCGAACGGGCCACCCGCGACCTGGTCAGCCGCGGCATCTATGCGGAGATGCGCAAGAACAATTCATCCAAGAACGGTGGTGTCTATATATCCATGGGCCATCTCGGGCCCGACAATGTGCGCAAGAAATTCAAGGGCATGGTGCAGCGCTGTGAAGACAGCGGGTTCGATCTGGCGGCAGGCCTGGTCGAAGTCGTGCCGACAGCTCACTATTTCATGGGCGGGGTCGTGGTGGATACAGACACGCGCACCGCATTGGAGGGACTGTATGTTGCCGGAGAAGATGCCGGCGGCGCACACGGGTCCAACCGGCTGGGCGGCAATGGAGTTGCCAACTCAACCGTTTATGGCGGCGTTGCCGGAGATGTGATGGGTGCCGACATAAAGGCTATGAGCGCATTGCGTGATCCTGATGAAACCGTCCTGGCTGCTGAAGTAGAGCGCGCGCAATTGCCGCTTTCAAAGAGTGCCGGCAACGTGCAGCGGCTGCGCCACGAATTGCAGGAAGCCATGTGGGATGACGTCGGCGTGCTGCGGACAGCCACCGGCATGAAGCGTGGCCTTGGCCGGATTGCAGAGATCAGGTCTGAACTGGCGGAAACCGGCGTGGCGTCGGATAATCTGGCATTCAACCTGACCTGGCATGACTGGCTGAACATGGCGAGCCTGTGTGATGTTTCAGAGGTCATTGCAAAGGCAGGGCTGGCACGGGAGAACTCCCGTGGTGCACATTACAGGGAGGATTTCCCTGACAGCGGGACGATGGAAAGTTCCTATTTCACCGTTGCCCGCAAGCAGGGGAACAAAGTTGATGTGTCGCGCGAAGCGGTCCAGTTTACAATTGTCAGGCCCGGCGAAACGATACTGCCCGAAGGCGAACCGGAAACCCTGGTGGAGGCTGCGCAATGATCCCGATTGACCTGATACAGAAGACCGCTGAGACCCTGATGGACAAGGCGGCCATTGAAATCCCCGATGACTATCTGGAAGGCCTGAAAGCGGCTGCCAGCGTGGAAGATGGTGACCTGTCATCCTTTGTCCTGCAGGCAATGCTGGAAAACTACAAGGCGGCCAAGGAAGACCGCCGCGCCATGTGCGGCGATACAGGCACACCGCGGTGGTATGTCAAAATGGGCAATGAAACCCAGGTCGAAGGTGGCCCGATCGCGCTGGAGGCAGCGTTGCGGCGTGCCACTGCCAATGCCACCAACGGCGTGCCGTTGCGGCCCAACAGGGTGCATCCGCTGTGGCGCACAGATCATGACAACAATGTTGGTATCGGCGCGCCGGAGATTGAATATGGTTATGAGCCGGGCGGCGAATGGATTGACCTGATCACGGTGCACAAGGGCGGATTGTTCGGCACCGACTACCGCATGCTGTTTCCCTCCGACGGCATTCAGGGCATCAAGCGGTTTTTCCTCGACAGCCTGGTGGCTTTCGGCAAACGAGGTCTGGCCTGCCAGCCGGCGATAATCGGCATCGGGCTTGGCGGTTGCAAGGATACCTGCATGGTGCTCGGCAAGCGCGCTGCCTGCCTGCGCACGGTGGGTGACAGGAACACCGATCCGAAGATTGCCGAGCTGGAGCTTGAATTTACCGAACTGGGCAATTCCATCGGCATGGGCGCGATGGGCTTTGTCGGCAAGTCGATGGTCATCGATACGCACATCGAGGTGGGATACTGCCACACCGGCGGCATGCAGATGTCGGTGCATGCGTTTTGCCTGTCATCGCGCCGGGCGGTTGCGCGGGTATATGCGGATGGCCGTGTGGAACATCGC
>CALHUA010000256.1 GCA_938039915.1 uncultured Anderseniella sp. | reverse complement strand
TGGCTCTGCAGCACGTCGCGCTTTGCCTTGGGGTTGTCTGTCACCAGGACAAGCTGCTCGCCCTTGCGGGCATCGGGTATCGAGACCACCGCGTGCATGCTGTCCGGCCACAAGGTGCTGGCCTGGGCCTCGACGGCGGTCAGGCTGACCATCTCGCCGGCGATCTTGGCGAACCGCTTGGCCCGGCCCAGGATGGTGATGAAGCCGTGTTCATCAACATCAACTATGTCACCGGTGTCATATGTCCGGTCATCGGTCTTTTCCAGGACACCGGGATTTTCGGCGCGGAGATAACCAAGCATGACATTGGGACCCTTGACGACAAGCCGACCGCCCTCATCGATACCGGGGACCGGCTGCAGTTCATATGAAATGCCCGGCAGGAAGCGGCCCACCGACCCGGCCTTGAAATGTTGCGCCGTGTTGGTCGAAATACCGGGCGATGTTTCGGTGGCACCATAGCCTTCAAAGATGCGGATGCCGAATTTCTCACTCCACACCTTGCGGGTCTCGTCCTTGACTTTTTCAGCACCGGCAAAGGCATAGCGCACCGAGTAGAAATCATACGGATCCGAAGACCGTGCATAGCCTGCCAGGAACGTATCGGTGCCGAACATGATGGTGGAATTGGTGTCATACACCAGCGCCGGCACGATGCGGTAATGCAGCGGTGACGGGTACAGGAACGTCTTGACACCGGCGAGCACCGGCAACAGCGTGCCGCCGGTCAGCCCGAACGAATGGAACACCGGCAGCGCATTGAACACGATGTCGCGCGGGTTGAAGTCCACCCGGGCGCCAAGCTGGTAGCAGTTTGCCAGCAGGTTGGAGTGGCTCAGAACAACACCTTTTGGGGTACCCTCGGAACCGGAAGTAAACAGGACAACAGCCGGATCATCCGGCGCGATCGCAAGCCTGGAATGTGCAATCCCGGCAAATGGCGCGCTGACCAGCGCCAGCGCCTTGTCCCAACCGCCGATGGAAGCCTTGATATCTTCCAGGTAGATTACTTTCACGGTTTTCTCGAATGCCGCCACCGTGTCTTCCATCTTGGCAACTTCGATGAACTTGCGCGATGTGATGACAGTCCTGATGTCGGCAGCGGCAATAGCCGCCTGCATGTTTGCCAGGCCAGTGGAGAAATTCAGCATGGCCGGCACACGGCCCTGCGACTGCAGGGCAAAGAAGGTCACAACGGCACCGACAGAGTTGGGCACCATCAGGCCGACACGTTCACCCTTGCCTGCATAGGCTGACAGTTTGCGGCCCATGATGCGGGCGCCCAGAACCAGCTTGCCGTATCCGAGCGCCTTGCGCTCGATGTCTTCCAGAATCGCATGCTTGCCGCCATGCACGACCTTTGCCTCCAGCAAGGCATCATACAATGACCGGCGACGGTTGCAGGTTTCAAAGATCATGTCGCTCATCACATCATACAGCTGCTGGCCGGCATGACGGCGGCGGCTTTTGCCGACCAGGCCATCGGGTACCTCCAGCTTGCGCGGCGGCATGATGGTCAGCGTAATCTTGGGGAACCAGCGGGCACGCAGTGTGCCTTTCAGCCTGGAGAAGAATGTGTACTGTGCACCATCAATGCGCACCGGCACCAGATCGGCATCTGCCTGATCAGCAATCATTGCCGGTCCTTCAAACACCTTCATCAGCGCGCCGGTGACCGTGATCCGGCCTTCCGGGAATATGACGCAGTGCTTGTCCTGCTTGACTTCACGCACCAGGGCCTTGGCGGCCATCGGATTGGTCGGGTCCATCGGGAACGCGTCGACCAGCCTGAGAAAGGGTTTCACCCACCAGGCGTTTGCAATGTGTGTATTGACCGCGAACAAGGGCTTGACCGGCAGGAACGCCGCCAGCAGCACGGGATCCAGGAACGAGACATGGTTCACCACTATGACGGCACGCTTGCCGGCCTTCTCGTAATTCTCAAGCCCCTTGACCTCAACCCGGTAAAAAAGCTTGAGGATCCCGATCAGAACGGTCTTGATCAACTGATCCGGCAACAGCACACATACATAGATCGCGACAATGAAGTTGACTGCGGCGATGCCGAGCAGCACTGCCGGAATGCTCACTCCTGCCCCGATCAGGGCCGCTACCACACCGGCGCCGGCGGTCATGAAGAACGCGTTGACGATATTGTTGGCCGCAATGGTGCGCGAACGATCCTCATCGTCAGACCTTGCCTGCAGAATGGCATATAGCGGTACGATGAAAATACCACCGCACAACGCCACGCCGATCAGGTCGAGCATCATGCGCAAATTGGTCCAGTCAGACAGGAAGGTCAGGCCGCCAACCAGTTCCCCGTTTGCCATCGGCTGATAATTCATCAACGCAAACGAGAAATCAGCGATGAAAATGGTGATGCCGAGAGCTCCGAACGGCGCGTGAATTGCTGTCACCTGTCCTTTCAACAGCCGGTTGCACAACATGGATCCGATGGCGATTCCGACCGTGAACAATACCAGAAACAGCGTGACAACGGTTTCATCGCCTTTCAACAGGTCGCTGGCTATGGCCGGAAACAGAGACAGCAAGGTTGCCCCCACCAGCCAGAACCAGGAAATGCCCAGGATGGTCAGGCGTGAAAACCGCACCGATGCAGCCTTCGACACCATGCGCCAGCTTTCAGCAACGACATTCCAATTGATCTTCAGATCAGGCGCTGCTGCCGGTGCAGCCGGTATGAAGCGGCTGGCCGCGTAGCCGAGACCGGCCAATATCAGGACCAGTCCGGAGACAACGGCAATGCCATAGCCTGTCAAGACCAGCAGGCCACCGGCAATTGTACCGGCAAGAATGGCAAGGAAGGTACCGGCCTCGATCAGAGAGTTGGCGCCGATCAGCTGACTTTCCTTCAGATGTACCGGCAATATAGAGTATTTCAACGGGCCGAAGAATGCCGATTGAGTGCCCATGAGAAACAGCACAGTGAACAGGAACCAGACATTGCCGGAGAACAGCGCTGCTGCTCCCAGAACCATGATGACGATTTCCGCCAGCTTGATCTTCCGGATTAACCCTGCCTTGTCGAACTTGTCGGCCACCTGGCCGGCAGTAGCGGAGAACAGGAAGAACGGCAGGATGAAAACACCGCCGGCAGCCGTTGCCATCACGGCCGCATTCAGACCGGCTTCAGCCGCAATGCGGTAGACCAGCAGGATTGCCAGCGCGTTTTTGTACACATTGTCGTTCAGTGCACCCAGTGCCTGGGTCACAAACAGAGGCAGGAAGCGTTTCGACCTGAGCAAGGCAAATTGCGAATTATCCATTGGGATGTCTCCTTACCTGTGTGAAACGGCCAGACCGCAAGAAATTCAGAACTGGCAGCTCAACGTCCGGCGACCTTGCGACAAATCCATGAAGACCGGGTAAAACCATGAAGTCCTTAGCACCTTCCAGGCGGGTTTCATCAACTGCAACCGTACCATCGTCGTCTCCCGGAATTAGCGGGTTGTAGCCTTTGGAATTTTTCAGGCCACCGGCAATGATACCAAACGGGATATCCGGTGCGGGAAGCTTTAAGACCTTTTCCGGTGTCAGTTGCTGTCCGGCAGCGCCGTAGACCAGTTTGTACGGCCATGCGGGTTGCAGTGCCTGCGCGATGATCGATCCCTGATTGGGAGGCGCAATCATGACCAGCCGCCCTGGCGCGACCTTTGATCTCCACGCACCGTCTCCAGCCAACAACTGACGCAAAACAATACCGCCCATTGAATGGGTTACGAAGGATACTTCATCCACACCATCCAATCGCTGCAGCAGTCTTTCCAGTTGTGCCGCGTGGTCCTGGATTGACCCTCTCGTGCTGGGATAACTGATTGCACGGGTCTCAATTCCGGCTTTGCGCAATCTGTCCGGCAGGTCGCCGAAAGTTGCGGGCCCGCGGCCGATACCATGCACCAGCAATACCAGGCGTCGGTTTCGGCGTACCACAACCTTGCGCTTCATCAGTTCGTTCAGGCAATTTGCGTAGCTGCCCCAGGCGTGGCGAACATTTTGCTCATCCAGCAGCCGGAAGTGTCCGGACCAGGCATGGCGCTGAATACGCCAGCCGCCGCGCAGGTGTTCGTCTGCCCACAATTGTGTCCCCCCCATTGTGGACAAGGCGAGGTTCGGATTTTCTGCACGACCCGGCGCTGACAACAGTCCCATCATGATGAGACTTGCAACCACAAGAACGCACAAACTTCCGCCATGCACGATACCAGACAGGGATCTTACTTCATTGAGGTGTTCAGGGCGCCGGATCAGCATCGGGTATTTTCCTTTCAAATGGCATCAAACAGTCTTGCAATAGTTCAGAAATAAATTTATGAACATCGTTCAATAATATGCTATAACCCACAAATGAACGGCGTTCAAGAATTATTTGAACAATGTTCACAAACGAGGAAAAATGGTTACCGGTAGCAAGACCACCGAACGCAGAAACAAACTACGCGTCGAGCTGATCAATGCGGGTGAAGAAATTCTGGGCAAACAGGGGCTGGATGCGCTGACGGCGCGCGCCGTTGCGTCGTCAGTCGGCTGCTCGGTGGGCGCCATCTACAATGTGTTTGAAGACATTGACGGGCTGATCATCGCTGTCAATTCCAGAACGCTTGCCAGGCTGGACCGGAAGATCAGCAGCTTTGTGCCCGGCGGTTCATGCGGGCTGGAACCGGACGACTGCCTGGCCGAACTGGCCGTCGCCTATTGCCGGTTTGCCATTGAGCACACCAATGCCTGGTCTGCCCTGTTCGAACACGGCGAACGCATCAGCCGCCAGATTCCAGACTGGCACATGAACGAGCATGTGCATCTGGTCGGCCATATCGTGAAGTCCCTGCGACAGTTGCGACCCACAATCTCAGACGAAGACAGCAGGCAACTGGCCGGATTATTGTTTTCCGCCGTGCATGGTGTGGTTTCCCTTGGTCTGCAGGGGTTTTTCTTCGCCGTGCCGCAAAGCAGGCTGGAGGCCCAGGTTGCCCTGCTGGTGCGCGCGACGCTGGCCGGACTGAAACCAGCCTAGATCAGGCGGTCTTTTCCGTGTTGCCGTAAATATCGATCAGAACCGCGGCAACGATGATCATGCCACCGATAACCGAAAGGGTTGTCATCGAGGTTCCGATCAGTGCCCAGGCGCTGATCGTTGCCACGACGATCTCGGTCATGGTCAGCAAGGCAGCCCGGGTTGCAGGCACTAAACGCGCGCCCCACAACTGGCCAATCATCGACGGCCACAAGGCAACAACGCCAAACGCCACCACAGCCGCTGCCAACACAGGTGTAAGCGCGCCTTCTGAAAACTCCACATTGCCGATCAGCACAGCTGCCATTGCCGAGAACAAAGCGCCAAAGAATATTGCCGAGGCCACATTCCAGTGCGGATCGACCTCTGCACGACCGCGCACCAAAGACAGCGTCGACCCCCAGAAGAAACCCGCTACCAGGCCCGCCCAGTCTCCGGCATTTCGCGGTACCGGCAACCCGCCATCGCCGCCCAGCAGCATCCACAAACCTGCAAACGCAAGCAAAATGGCAAACGCACGCCATGGATTAAGCCGGATACCAAACACCACCCTGTCCACGAGAGTCGCCCAGATCGGTAGCATGTAAAACAGGAATATCGCCCTGATGACATCGGTAGATACGACAGCATAGAAGTAGCAGACTTCGGATACGCCGATCCCCGTGCCGACAAGCATTACCCAGCGGGCATGGTCTGCACGCCACCTGCCCCATTTTTGTGCCGCCAGCAGAGCGATCGGCAATCCGGCGCCCAGAACCAGGGCAGCCGACCAGAACGCACCAAAACCGGCATCAGACAGATAGCGCAGCGGAATCCAGAACAGCCCCCACAAGCCGGCGCCAACCGCGATCGCCAACGAACCGCGAAGTTGCGGGGTGAAAAAAGAACTTGTCATCAGTGATGTCTATCTTTGCCGGTCATTGCAGGCAAGCAGCATGATAAGACTCGCACCTAGCTGATCTTGTCAAAGTCGCCGTGGCGCCCCTTGCCGGCGCTGAACCGCCCGGCCCCCTGCAAACCACCGGCTGCCAGTTCCGGACGCCCGTTATGCCATTCACGAACCAGTGCGTCACGCACGCCGAGCCCATGCTGGGCAATGACCGAGCGCCGGTCGGCACGCATGCAACTCTGCGGGAACCGCGCAATGTCATGAGCCAGTTGTTCAGCCTTGTCGCGCGCAAAACCATCGTCCACCACATACTCACACAGCCCGATACGTTCACACTCCTGTGCCATTACCTTTCGGCCGGTCAGCACGATGTCCATGGCACGACCTTCACCTACCAGGCGCGGCAGGCGCACTGTGCCTCCGTCAATGAGCGGAATGCCCCAGCGCCGGCAGTAGACCCCCATGTACGCGGATTGCTCCATCACACGCATGTCGGCCCACATTGCCAGTTCCATGCCACCAGCGACGGCAGGACCGGCGACCGCCGCAATCACCGGCTTGTCGAGTTCGAGGCGCGACGGCCCCATCGGACCCCGAGGATCTTTGTCCGCTGTATCAGGGAAATTCAATTCGGCCAGCGGGTCGTCACTTGCAAGAGCGGCTGCATGTTTCAGGTCCCAGCCGGCGCAGAACGCCCCGCCCTCGCCCCAGAACACGGCAACCGAAGCAGTATCGTCGCGATCAAACTCCAGAAACGCGTCCTGAAGGGCATCAGCACTTTCAGGATCCATGGCATTGCGGGCTTGCGGTCTCGAATGAATGACCGTCCAGACCGCCCCTGACTTCTCGACACGCACCGACATGACGTCACCTCTCATTGTGCTCAGGAGTTGCGAACGCCTTTGCGGACAGGCGGTTTTCCAGATGTGATCGATCCACCATAGCGAGGCAACTCATCGTGCACCTCAAACCACGGCAACTGCTCGTCGCTGTAAACATGAAACTCCGGTTCGACGATCACGTCCGGCTCCAACGATGCCGCATACAGGTCGACATCATCAGGATGCACTGGACTTTCATAGCTGAGCGGTGACCCGCAGGTTCCGCAAAACCCGCGCCTGACACCGGGCGATGAAGAGAAATACTTCGGTTCGCCATTGGTAAAGCAAACTTTGCCTCTTGGCACGGTAATCCAGGTCGTGACGACTGAAGAAGCCGCCCGCCTGCAACTCTCGCAATGGCAGTGAAACGCCTGACCCGCGTCATGCTCAAATTCGAAGCATACCGCGCCGCACAGACAGTGTCCTTTCGCCTGTCCGCTCATCAATCAACACCAAACACGGAAGCGCGGCCATCCAGCGAAATGACCGGATCATACAGTTCCGGACGACGATCCCGGAAAATTCCCCAATAGGCACGTTTCTCAGCCAGATCGTCCAGATCAAATGTGTGGGTCAGTACCATCTCGTCGGTTCGATTGGCTTCCGCCACTTTCTCTCCGGTAAAGTCGGCAATGAATGACGAGCCATAAAACGTCATTTCAGTTCCGTTGCGGCCAGGCTCGGTACCGATCCTGTTGGACGCTACCAGCGGCATCAGATTGGCGCCCGCATGGCCCTGCTGGACCCGTTGCCAATGGGCCGCGGAATCCCATGAAGGATCCAGTAATTCAGATCCGATGGCGGTCGGGAAAAACAGCATTTCCGCCCCCATCACCGCCATGGACCGGGCAGTTTCGGGAAACCACTGATCCCAGCATATGCCGACACCGACCCGGCCGAACAACGTGTCCCAGACCTTGAACCCGGTGTCGCCGGGCGAAAAATAGTACTTTTCCTGGTATCCGGAACCGTGCGGTATATGGCTCTTGCGATAGACCCCGCGGTTGGTTCCATCCGCATCGATGATGGCTATGGAATTGAACCGCGCATTACCGGCCTCTTCATAGAACGACACCGGCAACACCACACCGAGTTCCCTGGCGACGCCCTTGAAATGCTCAATCGTGGGATGACCCTTGGCCGGCAGTGCCCGGGCGTAGAACTCAGGCAGTTCGTCCTGACAGAAATAATACCCTTCAAACAATTCCTGCAAAAGGACGACATTGGCCCCCTTGCTCACGGCTTCGCGAACCAGCTTTTCGCCGCGCTCGACATTTTCCGAAACAACATCGGTGCAGGCCATCTGCGTGGCCGCAATGGTTACGTTGCGCATATAATTTTATCCTCCATTGGACGCACACAGGGGTTCCTGCTGGGTTATGCAGTGTACACCGCCCCCGCCCTTGAAAATATCCACCGCCGGCACGGACACGACTTCGCGGTCATTGAACAGCCGTTGGAAAACGCCGGCCACCACCTCGTCCTGAGGATCGTCGAATTCACACAGGACGACACCGCCGTTGACAAAGGAAAAGTTCACATAGGAACAGGATAAGGGTTCCCCCTGATCATGACGCTCCTTTGGCGCGTCAAGCACGATCACCTCAAGCGCACGGCCGCGGGCATCGGTTTCGGCCCGCATGATGGCTTCGATTTCCGTGGCGGTTCCATGATCAGGATGATCCGGGTCCGGCTGGCCATGCACCACCACCACGCCTGGTTTGACGAAACAGGCCAGTGTGTCAATGTGGCCGTCGGTTCCGGATTCTGTCGTGTCAGCTTCAAGGCCGCGCGGTACCCAGATAACCTTGCGGGTGCCGAGCTTTTCATGCATTTCAGTTTCAATTTCTTCGCGTGTCCAGTTCGGGTTGCGGTTGCGGTTCATCTGGACATTTTCAGTGAGCAGCAAGGTGCCTTCGCCATCAACATGGATGCCGCCACCTTCATTCACCAGTACAGACGGCAGTCGCTCGGCGCCGGCCTGTGCGGCTACGAACCTCGCAACAAGTGCATCTGCGGAAGCTTCCGGAAACGTGCGCCCGCCCCAGCCATTGAAGGTCCAGTCGACAGCGCCAAGCGCGCCTTGCTCATCGACCACGAATGTCGGGCCGCAATCCCGCATCCAGCTGTCGCCAAGGTCGCGTTCAATGATTGTCACACCCGCATCGAGATACTTTCGGGCCACGGTCTGCGCGCCGGGATTGCACACCATGGTGACCGGTTCAAACTGGGCTACCTTGTTGGCCGCGCCTGCCCATGCCCGGTAGGCCGCCTCGGGAGAGCCAACCAGTTCCAGCACCTCCGGATTACAGGGCCAGCCCATCCAGGTGCGCTTGTGCGGCGTCCATTCGGGCGGCATCATCCAGGTCATAAACGAATTCCTCGCCTGATCGCGTTGAGCTCATATTTGATGCGTACTGTGCCACCTAATCACGCACCTAATCAAACAGAACATTCAGCAGTTTTGAAACCCCCTCTTTCAACACCGGCAAGTGCTCTTCTGCAGTGTCCCGGCTCACGCGCACTGTCGGGGCATGATAGGCCAAGGCGCCGAAATACCGGTCTCCCTGCAAATAAATCGGCACCGCGACTGCCACCATTCCATCCATGAACTCTTCATTGTCGACCGAGTGACCCTGCCTGGCCACCTTGTCCAGTTCAGCCAGCAGTCCGCTGACTGTTGTATGGGTGTTGGCCGTATGGGGTTCGAGTTTGAGCATTTCCACAAACTGGGTACGGCGTTGCGGCGGCAAGCTGGCCAGATAGGTCTTGCCGCTCGCGGTACAGTGAAACGGCACATTGGTGCCGACCGGCAACTGGATGCGGAACGGCCATTCCGTTTCAACCCTGTCGAGATAACGCATGCCGGCATCTTCCGGCACCACCAGATTGACGGTTTCATTGACCTTGCGCGCCACGTCCTGCAGCGCCTGATGGCGGGCGATTGACGTATCGCTGGTGGACAGGAGCCCCGCAGCCATGCGCCTCAGCCTGCGTGCCGGCCGCAACCGGCGCGGGTCGGAATCGCGTGCCAGGTAGCCTTCGGCAAGTAAAGTCTGGCACAGCCTGTGTATGGACGGTTTTGGTAAACCAAGATGCCGGTTGATCTCGCTGGGTGTCATTGGCTTGCCGGCATCGGCGACAATCTCGGCAATCATCAACAACCGCAGGTTTGTCGGCACCCTGTCGGTGTCCGACGCCGTCTTTGAAACTGCTTCAACGTTCATATGGTCATCTCCCATGGTCGCCCCGGCCGGTTGCTCCGGCAAAACTTGATTAACTAATCGTAATTTTTGCTTGCGACGGGATCACTTTAATGATCTTATCGTAAAAAACAATAACAAAAGTCTCATTTTTTAGATTCAGGGAGCCAGCGTTGGAATTCGACTACGTGATCGTCGGGGCCGGTTCGGCGGGTTGCGCAATTGCTGCGCGCCTGTCAGAAAACCCGTCTGTCAGCGTGGCTCTTGTCGAGGCTGGCGGGCGCGACAGCTCTCCATGGATTCACATTCCGGTCGGATATTTCAAGACAATCCAGAACCCGGCCCTTAACTGGATGTACCGCACTGCATCTGATCCAGGCCTCAACGGGCGCAAATTGAACTGGCCAAGAGGTAAAACACTTGGCGGCTCAAGCTCAATCAATGGCCTGCTCTATGTGCGCGGCCAGGCGCAGGATTACGACCACTGGCGCCAGTTGGGCAATGCCGGCTGGGCGTGGGAAGACGTTCTTCCCCTGTTCAAGCGAGCTGAAAGCTGGGAAGACGGGGAAAATGAGCTTCGTGGCGGTAAAGGTCCGCTTTCCGTTACGCACTCACGCAAATCCTGGAAGATCGTTGACGCATGGGTGAAAGCCGCACAAAACGCAGGCTTCCCCTACAATGCAGACTACAACGGCGCCGATCAGTATGGTGTCGGATACTTCCAGCTGACCGCCCATGGCGGATTGCGCTGCTCGTCGGCCAAGGCATATCTGAAACCCATCCGTGATCGCAAGAACCTGGAAATCATCACCCACGTGATGACGGAAAAAATTCTCTTTGACGGCAAGCGTGCCATCGGTGTTCAAGGGATGCGTGGCGGACAACCGATTGTCATCAAGGCGCGCAATGAAGTCGTCCTGTCTGCAGGCGCCATCGGATCACCGCAAGTCCTGATGCTCTCCGGCATAGGCCCCTCCGACCAATTGACCGGACACGGCATCGACGTTCTGCAGGCGAGCCCCGGTGTCGGTAAAAACCTGCAGGACCACCTGCAGGCGCGACCGGTATACAAATGTTCGGTTCCAACCATCAATACCCGCACCCGGGGCTTGTGGAACCA
This sequence comes from uncultured Anderseniella sp., assembly GCA_938039915.1. GTDB lineage: Bacteria > Pseudomonadota > Alphaproteobacteria > Rhizobiales > Aestuariivirgaceae > Anderseniella. The sequence continues at coordinate 2,548 of CALHUA010000256.1, read as the reverse complement.
GGCCAAGATCGGCCTGGAGTACGCTCTGAAACGCACCGGGCCCATGACCATGGCAGCCAGCCTCGGCACCGGCTACCTGAAAACCAGGCCTGAACTTGAGACCCCGGACATTCAGTTTCACATTCAGCCGTTCAGCGCCGACAATCCCACCGAGGGCACGCACCGGTTCGACGCCTTCACGGCGTCTGTGCTGCAGATGCGTCCGGAAAGTGCCGGTGAACTGGTGCTGAAGTCCAGCAATCCGAACGATCATCCCGACATTCACCCGAACTATCTTGCCACCCAACTTGACCAGGACACTATTGTTGAGGGTATCCGGATCGCACGGCAGATTTGCCGGCAGCAACCGGTAGCCGACGTCATAACCGAAGAACACGCACCGGGCGCCGCAATTGCTGATGACGACTATGATGCACTGCTCAACTGGGCCCGCGATACGGCAACGACAATCTATCACCCGACCGGCACCTGCAAAATGGGACCGGCCAGCGACAAGATGGCGGTCGTCGACGAGCGGCTGGGCGTCAGGGGAGTGTCCAATCTGCGCGTGGCGGACTGCTCGATCATGCCGCAGATCGTGTCCGGCAACACCAACGCACCAGCCATCATGATCGGTGAGCGGGTAAGTGATATTATTCGTGAGGATGCACGCTAATGTGGGAACATGTCCTCGACTTCGGCCAGATCGTAATCGCTGACATTATTCTGTCGGGAGACAATGCGCTGATCATCGGCATGGCCGCCGCCGGGTTGTCACCGGAACTGCGCAAGAAAGCCATTCTGTTCGGCATGGTCATCGCCGCGGTACTACGCATCGTGTTCGCCATTATTGCCACCAAGCTTCTCGGCATTCCCGGCATCCTGTTTATCGGAGCATGCCTGCTGTTCTGGGTGTGCTGGCGGTTGTACCAGGACCTGCAAGAAGGAACGGAAGAACATGTTCATGCGACCGAAGCGCTTGAAATAGCCGAAGATGAAAGTCAAGGCTATACCGGCCCGCCGCGCCGCACCATGCTGTCTGCGCTGATTTCCATCACCATTGCGGATGTATCCATGTCGCTCGACAATGTGCTGGCAGTGGCCGCAATCGCCGACGGGGACACTACTAAGCTGGTGTTTGGTCTGGGCCTTGCTATCCTGCTCATGGCGTTTGCCGCCACAATGATCATGAAGCTGCTGACCAAGTATCCGTGGATTTCATGGCTTGGCCTCGTGGTGTTGTTATATGTGGCCGGTGAGATGATGTATCGCGGCCTGCTGGATCCCTCATACGGGATACTTAAACTGATGGGGGTCGCGTGACGTAAAGACTTACAGGCTGCAGTCCCTGTGGCAGTGCCAAACTGCCTGAAGCTCCTGCAAGCAGAAAGCTGACCGAACTGGTTCTGGTCAGTGAAGAATTAGAGTAGTTCCGAGAACGACAAAACGGGAGGAAAACCATGTCGATTTTCAAAAATATGGTACTGGCAACCGCTGGTATCGCCATGGCGGCAACAGTTGCGGCAGCCCCGCAGATTGCTGAAGCCAAAACCACTATCCGGGTTCAGTCGGTGATCTCAGCCAAGGCTGACGAAGTGGTCATGCTGAAAGACTTCGCAAAAGATGTGTCGGATCTGACAAACGGCGAAGTTGTAATTGAAGTGCTTCCTGCCGGCGCCGTCGTCGGTGTCAAGGAAACCCTTGATGCAGTTGACAAGGGCCTGGTTGAAGGCGGCTTTGCCTGGACCCATTACTGGTCCGGCAAGCATCCGGCGGCCATGCTGTTCGGCTCACCTGTTGCAGGCGCCGGTGTTGGTATCGACAATATTGCATTCTTGTCCTGGTTCCAGTTTGGCGGCGGCAAGGAACTCTATGACGAGCTCTGGAAAGAGATGGGCATGAACGTCAAGGGCTTCATGCTGCAGCCTGTGGGCCCGGAAGCACTTGGCTGGTTCAAAGAGCCGATCAACTCCATGGCTGACTTCCGCAAGTATCGCTTCCGTACACCTCCAGGCATCCCTGGCCAGACCTACAAGGACATCGGCGTTGCGTCGGTTGCCATGGGCGGCGGCGACATCCTGCCGGCACTGGAAAAAGGCACAATCGATGCTGCTGAATGGTGCTGCCCGAAGCCTGACTCCGTATTCGGTTTCCAGAAAGTGCTCAAGCACTACTACCTGCAAGGTCTTCACCAGGTTGTTGTGAACGCTGACCTGTACATCAATGGCGATGTCTACAACGGCCTCACCGATCTGCAGAAGAAAGCGCTGGAAGTGGCAGCCAATGCGTCGCTGTCAAAGGCAATGTCTTACCGCATCTATGAAAACGGCAAGGCACTGAAGAAGCTGGTGGAAGAAGACGGGGTCATCCTGCATGACACACCTGCCGACTACTTCCCCGCATACATGGGCGCAGCAAAGGCAGCCTTGGAAAAGAACGCCGCTGAGAACCCGTTCTTTGCCAAGGTGTGGCAGTCCCAGAAAGACTTTGCCGCTATCGCGGTACCTTACTGGGCCGGATCACAGGCCTCCAACGCAGCTCTCGGCAAAGCCTTTGCCGACAGCGTGAA
>CALHUA010000255.1 GCA_938039915.1 uncultured Anderseniella sp. | reverse complement strand
AGATCAAGCACAACAACATGCTGGGTTATTTCATCGAGTTGAACCAGCAGGGCGGCGAGCAGTTGCTGGGGGCTGACCATGCCGGCCAGTTCATTCATCGCCAGACCATGGCCAACGCCATGCGCTTTACCACGACAGAACTGACCGGGCTGGAACAGAAAATATCACTGGCCGGTGACCGGGCCCGCAGTATCGAGATCGAGATGTTTGAGCATCTGGCCGATGAAGCGTGCGAGCGTGGCGCCATGTTGCATGCGATTTCAGATGCGCTTGCCGAGCTGGATGTATATTGCGCGCTTGCCGAACTGGCCGTGCGCCACGACTATTCAAGACCGCACATCGATGCATCGCGCAGCTTTGATGTCGAGGCTGCACGCCATCCGGTTGTGGAAGCTTCCCTGCGTCGCCAGGCCGGACCGTCGTTCGTACCGAACGACTGCATGCTGTCGGCGGGCGAGCTGGATGAAGAGGGCGCCCCAACGCGCCATATCACCCTTCTGACCGGTCCCAACATGGCCGGTAAATCAACCTATCTCAGGCAGAATGCCATCATCGCCCTGTTGGCCCAGATGGGCAGCTTCGTGCCGGCAAAGTCGGCGCATATCGGTGTTGTCGACCGTATTTTCAGCCGGGTGGGCGCAGCAGATGACCTGGCGCGCGGGCGCTCCACCTTCATGGTGGAAATGGTGGAAACGGCAACCATCCTCAATCTGGCAACCGATCGGTCCCTGGTCATTCTCGACGAGATCGGCCGCGGCACGGCAACCTATGACGGCCTGTCGATTGCATGGGCCTGTGTCGAACACCTGCACGAGGTCAACCGGTGCCGGGCCCTGTTTGCCACCCACTTCCACGAATTGACTGCGCTGTCCGGCAAGCTGGACCGGGTCAAGAATGCCACTGTAAAGGTGCGCGAATGGCAGGGTGAAGTGATCTTCCTTCACGAGGTAGCGCCCGGCGCGGCGGACCGGTCCTACGGTATTCAGGTGGCCAGGCTGGCAGGCCTGCCCGCAGGCGTCATCGAACGGGCGTCTGAGGTATTGCACTTGCTGGAGGAAAGCGAACGCGCCCAGTCGCGCAGCCACATTATCGATGATCTGCCGTTGTTTTCGGTTCCTGTTGCCCGGCAACCTGCCGCATCGCCGGACGGGCCGTCGAAATTGCAGGAAAAACTGGAACAGGTCCTGCCGGACGACCTCAGCCCCCGTGACGCACTGGAACTGGTCTATCAGTTGAAAAAACTGGCCGTTTCAGACGACAAGGGCTAGGTATTGCCGTCAGGAGCCGCACCCCTGCGCGAGTTTATGGACCCGGAACCATGCCAGTCGTACCATTGCCAGCCAGAAATGACGTGTGTGCGCCGGAGTTCTGTGCCGATCGGATTCTCAGCGAGCTGACCGCTCTGGCCGACACACATGGCGTGGACGGGCTTGAGTTCCGGCCCGCCGCCCTGAAATACCTGAAAGACCTGATCAGGACATCACGTGCGGAAGAAGAAGTGCGGCTGACCGAAACCGGCAAGGGGCGAGACTGCGCCCACCGGTTATCGGCCCTGCAGGACCACCTGATCACCGCGATTTATCAATTTGCATCCTCGACCGTGTATGCCGCCAGCAACCCGTCCACATCGGAGCACATATCGCTGGTTGCCGTGGGCGGCTATGGCCGCGGTGCGCTGGCGCCGGGCTCCGATATCGACCTGTTGTTGTTGCTGCCCTACAAGCAGACCGCCTGGGGCGAGAGCGTTGTCGAGTATGTGCTGTATCTGTTGTGGGATCTGGGCTTCAAGGTCGGCCATGCCACACGATCGGTCGATGACTGCATCAGGCTGGTGCGCACCGACACCACGATCATGACCTCGGTCCTGGAGGCCCGCTTCATCTGCGGCCACCGACCCTTGTTCGATGACCTGCAGGCCCGCTACGGCAAGGACATTCTGGCGCGTGACCAGCGCCAGTTCATTGCCGACAAGCTTGAGGAACGCGATGACCGCCATCGCCGCGCCGGCGAGTCACGCTACCTTGTCGAGCCTGACGTCAAGGACGGCAAGGGCGGCATGCGTGATCTTCATACGCTGTTCTGGATCGCCAAGTTTGTGTATGGCACCCGCTCGGTGCGTGAGCTTGCCAAATCCGGCCTGTTTACCCGCAAGGAGCAGAACCGTTTCATCGCCTGTGAGGATTTTCTCTGGGCTGTCCGCTGCCATCTGCATTTCATGACCGGGCGTGGTGATGACCGCCTGAGCTTCGACAAGCAGTCCGAGATGGCGGTCAGGCTCGGTTACGAAGCTCAGGCCGGATTGAAATCTGTCGAACGTTTCATGAAGCAGTATTTTCTGGTCGCCAAGGATGTCGGTGATCTGACGCGCATCATGTCGGCAGTGCTGGAGGCGCAGCAGATCAAGCAGGTGCCGAGCATGAGCGAGCTGTTTGAGCGCTTCGGCTGGCGTTCGATCAAACTGGATGATGAAGGTGTTTTCAAAATTGAAACCGGCCGCATAAGCGCGGTGGATGAATCCCTGTTCGTGCGGGATCCGGTGTCGATCATTCGCCTGTTCAGGGTGGCCGAGCACAACAATCTGTCGATACATCCGACAACCCTGCAGCTGGTGCGCCGCAGCCGCCGCGCCATCGACAAGCAGATGCGGGCAGACCCGGTCGCCAATGAGCTGTTTCTCGATATCCTGACCAAGTCGCGTGATCCCGAAGCCGTCTTGCGGCGCATGAGTGAAGCCGGTGTACTGGGCAGGTTCATACCGGAGTTCGGACGCATCACGGCGCTGATGCAGTTCAACATGTACCACCACTATACGGTGGACGAACACCTGATACGCGCTGTCGGCATCCTGTCGAAAATCGACCAGGGCCTGTTGCAGCAGGATCATCCGGTTTCGACCGGTATCCTTCAGGGCGTCGTGTCCAGGCGTGTTCTGTATGTTGCCGTTCTGCTGCACGATATCGCCAAGGGGCGCAAGGAAGACCATTCCATCGCCGGTGCAAAGGTGGCCGCCACCCTGTGCCCGCGCCTCGGCCTGACGAAGTCTGAAACCGAGACGGTAGTGTGGCTGGTGCGTTATCATTTGCTGATGAGCGAGACGGCACAGATGCGTGACCTGTCCGACTACAAGACCATCACCGACTTCGCTGCGATTGTACAAAGCCCGGAACGGCTGCGCCTGCTGTTGATATTGACCGTGGTCGATATTCGCGCCGTGGGTCCTGGCGTGTGGAACGGATGGAAAGGCCAGCTGTTGCGCACATTATACTCGGAAACCGAACCGCATCTGTCCGGCGGGCATACATCGATTTCCCGGGTAGACCGGATCGAGGCAGCCAAGATGGCGCTGACAGGTGCATTGTCGGACTGGGACGCGGCAGATGTTTCGGCCTATCTGGGCCGCCACTATGACGCCTACTGGTACACGGTTGATCTCGACCATCAGGTGATGGACGCCCAATTGCTGGCACGGGCTGCGGCGGCGAAAGAAACCGTGGCGTTCGACGTGCGCACCGACAATTTCAAGTCGATAACCGAAATAACCGTGTATGTGCCGGATCATCCGCGCCTGCTTGCCCTGCTGACCGGTGCCTGTGCCGCCGGTGGAGCCAACATTGTCGGCGCAAAGATCTTCACCACCACCGACGGCATGGCGCTCGATACGCTCCTCATCCAGCGTCAATTCGAAGACGCAGACGACGAACATCGCCGCATTGACCGTGTCCTCGATCTGATGCGCCAGGCGTTTGCCGGCAAGATCCAGTTGCGCAAGGCCGTCGCCGAAGCATCGCGCCCGAAAGGCCGTATCAAGGCCTTCACCGTGGAACCGCAGGTCATCCTGTCCAATGACACGTCAAACAGGTTTACCGTCGTCGAGGTCGCCGGCCTCGATCGTCTGGGCCTGCTGTTCAAACTGACCGACAGCCTGTTCCGGCTGAACCTCGACATTGCTTCCGCGCAGATCACCACATTCGGTGAGCGGGCCGTCGATGTGTTCTATGTCACCGACCTGATCGGCCAGAAAATCACCAGCCAGACCAGACTGCAGTCGATAGAGGAAACCTTGCTCGATGTGCTGGAAACCGGCCGGAAGCAGGAAATTACCAGGGCCGGATGAAGTAACCTGAATTCAGGCACACCTATGTGGTAACCGGTATAGCGATCCTGCCCGGCTTGCTGAACCACAATGGCTTGTCTACAAGTTCAAAAACCGGCTGATTCCTGTTTTAAGATGACGGCAGGTCTGACCACACCGCGAACCTGATATCGCGCACGCAAGGCACATCGGACGACAATGGCCCTTTTACGATCCGCTTCGACAGTTGCCGCCATGACCATGATCTCGCGGGTGTTGGGCTTTGTCCGTGACGTGCTGATGGCAAGCGTCATTGGAACCGGGCTTATCGCGGACGCGTTCGTGGTTGCATTCAGGTTTCCGAACCTGTTTCGCAGGCTGTTTGCCGAAGGCGCTTTCAATGCAGCCTTTGTTCCCCTGTTTGCCCGCCGGCTGGAAGGCGATGGTCAACCGGAAGCCACCCGCTTTGCCGAAGAAGTTCTGGCGTGCCTGCTGGTATTCCTGATTTCTCTGTCGGCGCTGGCCATGCTGGCCATGCCCCTGATCATCTATATCATGGCGCCCGGATTCATAGACAATCCGGAAAAGCTCGATCTGACCGTGCAACTGACCCGGATTGCGTTTCCCTACCTGACCTTCATGTCGCTGGTTGCCCTGATTGGTGGCATCCTGAATTCACTGCACCGGTTTACCGCAGCGGCTGCCGCCCCGATCATCCTCAACATCGTACTGATAGCGGTGCTTGCATTTGTGCTGTTGTCGGGGTGGGGGGCTGAACCGCGAACCGGCTTTGCGCTGGTCTGGGGGGTAAGTGCCGCGGGCCTGTTGCAGTTCATCATGCTGTGGATCGCCATGACCCGGGCGGGGGTTTCGTTGAGACTCAAGCGGCCAAGGATCACGCCGGGCGTCAGGCGGCTTGTCAGCCTCGGCATTCCCGGCCTGATTGCCGGCGGCATTACCCAGATCAACCTGCTGGTTTCCACCATGATCGCGTCGCTGCAGGATTCAGCGCCGTCGTGGCTTTATTATGCCGACCGCATTTATCAACTGCCGTTGGGCGTCATTGGCATCGCCATCGGCGTGGTGCTGTTGCCGGAACTGTCACGCCGGCTGCGCGCTGAAGACAATGAGGGTGTTCAGTCAAGTCAGAACCGGGCGCTCGAGATATCCATGCTGCTCACGATACCGTCGGCCGTCGCCCTGATGGCGATGCCGCATCCAATCATCCATGTGCTGTTTGAGCGTGGCGCCTTCGATGCAGACGATGCGCGCGCAACATCGCTGGCACTTGCAGCCTTTGCCGCCGGGCTGCCGGCGTTCGTCATGATCAAGGTGTTCTCACCGGCGTTCTTTGCACGCGAGGACACTCGTACACCGATGTGGTTCGCGCTCATCTCGGTTGTCATCAACATAACCGGCGCACTGGCACTGTTTCCGTTCATTGCCTATGTCGGCGTTGCGCTGGCGACAACGGCCGCCGGGTGGGTCAATGCCTTGTTGCTGGGCTACACGCTGTCTAAACGCGGTGACTTTGCGCTCGATGACCGTATGCGCAAAGCGCTGCCCAGGATCATCGCCGCAAGCCTGGTCATGGGGTTTGCACTGCTCGGTGTCATGCAGTTTGTGAGCCCGGTTTTCAACGCAGATAACCTGTTCATTTTGCGCCTGGTGACGTTGGCCATGATGGTCGGGTTCGGGGCAGCAGTGTATTTTGCAGTTGCATGGTGGACAGGTGCGCT
>CALHUA010000254.1 GCA_938039915.1 uncultured Anderseniella sp. | reverse complement strand
CAACATGTTTTCGCGCGCGCCGTGTGTTGTCGCGGTCGTCAGCACTGCTGCGACCGATCACCCCAAGATACCAGAATGGGAACAGCTGATGTCGGCAGGAGCGGTGTGCCAGAACATGCTGGTTGCCGCAACGGCCATGGGCCTGGGCGCGCAATGGATATCCGGCTGGTTTTCTTATGACCGTCAGGTGCTCACGACATTCGGACTGGCTGACAGCGAACGCATTGCCGGGTTCATCTACCTGGGAACCCCGGCGCAATTGCAGGAAGACCGGCCGCGGCCTGAACCTGGCAGCATTACCACAAGGTTTTAGGTGAAACAGACCATGACGGATGCAATAGCAGGGGTACTGTTCGACAAGGACGGTGTGTTTGTTGATTTTGAAAAGACCTGGACACCGGCTCTGAAAGCCATTGCCGCGGATGCGGCCGATGGTGATACCTCCCTGGAAGTGCGGCTGCTGGACGTTGCCGGGTTTGACGCCGGCGCAGATACCTTCTCGCCCGGATCGATCTGGGCGGCCGGGCACACGGATGATCTGGTTGAAGTCTGGATGCCGCTGTTGAACGGGATGTCCCCGGCAGCGCTGGTTGAGAAGGTCAACACACATTGCCTGCAGGCGGCATCGCATCCCGTGTTTCCACGCGACGAAGGGCACAGGATTTTCTCCGGACTTAAACAGCTTGACCTCGTACTCGGTGTGGCGACCAATGACGCAGCGGCGTCCGCGCATGCCACGGTTACATCGTTCGGACTGGCTGACATGTTCGACCTGGTGCTGGGCTATGATTCCGTTGCAAATCCCAAACCGGCGGGCGATCCATTGCTGGCATTTGCCGGGCATACAGGCATCGAGCCGCATCGGGTGATGATGGTGGGGGACAACGCGCACGATATGCAGTGCGGACGCGCCGGAGGGGCGGGGGTTTGCGTCGGTGTGTTGTCAGGCAATTCAACCCGCGACCAGTTGGAGCCGCTGGCCGATCATGTCATTGATGACATCTCGCACCTGCAGGCCCTGCTGGCATCACTCGAACATTGATCGCAGGTCGAGCGTTGAAGTCTTGCCGATCTGATCGTAATGCGTGTCAAGCCAGATGCCGCAGGTATCGCGCCCGATATCGCGCAAATGGCACAGAAACTCCCACTCGGTGTTCATCTTGGACGATGCCGACAGCGGATTGATCTGTTCACTGGCCTCGATGCGGTGCATGCGCGCGTGAGTGTATTGTGTCGCATCCAGCTTGCCGTCCTCGATCAGGCGGGTAACAAAGTCTATGGTGCGGAGTTCACGCAGTAATGACGAATTGAAACTGATTTCGTTGATCCGATTGTGGATTTCGCGTGCCGTCTTCGGCTCCTCGTCACGTTCAATCGGATTGATCTGCACGATCATGATGTCTGCAATCGCGGTGTGATAAAACAACGGGAAGATGGGCGGGTTGCCCATATAGCCGCCGTCCCAGTATATCTCGCCATCGATCTCGACGGATTTGTACAAATGCGGCAGGCACGCAGACGCCATCAGCATGTCGGCCGTCAATTCAGGTCCGTTGAACACCTTGATCTTGCCGTTGCGCACATTGGTTGCCGACACAAACAACTCGATGTCACTGCACTTTCGCACCTTGTCGAAATCAATAGTCTCGTTGAGCAGGTCGAGCAGCGGGTTTATGTCGAATGGGTTGGTGTCGTAGGGAGACACGATGCGCGACATCACGTCGAGCATGTTATAGGCGGGTGAGGCGTCAAGGCTCCAGTTGCCACTGAGCATGTCGGCGAACGACCGCTTGATCGGGCTGGCCTGGCCCATCACCGATAGTGCATGCCAGAATATCTCAAGAGTTTCGCGTGCACCGTCCGGACCGTTCTGGGTGAAACCCTGCGCCAGGACAGCGGCGTTCATGGCGCCGGCGCTGGTGCCGGTAATCGCATTGATGGTCATGCGGCCGTCTTCCAGCAGCTTGTCCAGAACACCCCAGGTAAACGCACCATGTGCGCCGCCGCCCTGCAGGGCCAGTGCGATCGGTTTGGTCTTCGCCATGGTCAGTGCGCCGTCCAGCCGCCGTCAATCGGCAGGATCACGCCGGTCATGCTGGCCGCAGCATCTGAACACAGGAACACGGCAAGGCCGGCAACCTGCTCAACAGTCACAAACTCCTTGGTCGGCTGGGCTTCCAGAATGACTTTCTGCACAACTTCCTTTTCGGTCATGCCGCGCGCCTTGGCGGTGTCCGCTATCTGGGCGTCGACCAGAACGGTGCTGACATAACCCGGGCAGATGGTATTGCACGTCACACCATGTTCCGCGGCCTCCAGAGCTACGGTCTTGGTCAGGCCTGCGAGACCGTGCTTGGCGGCGACATAGGCTGACTTGAACGGCGAGGCCACCAGTGAGTGGGCGGAGCCGGTATTGATGATGCGCCCCCAGCCGGCGTCTTTCATTGCCGGCAGCGCGGCCCGGATCGTGTGAAACGGTGCCGACAGGTTGAGCGCCATGATCGCGTCCCACTTTTCCACCGGGAACTCCTCAATGGGAGACACAAACTGCATGCCGGCATTGTTGACCAGGATGTCCAGTTGACCGAACTCCTTTTGGGTCGCCGCCACCAGGTCGGCACAGGCATCCGCCTTCATCAGGTTTGCCCCCATGAAGGAGACTTTTACACCGGTGTCCTTTTCCAGGTTTGCGCGTGTTGCTTCAATCTCGGCGGCATCGCCGAGGCCGTTCAGCATGATGTTTGCGCCGTCGCGCGCCAGTGCTTCCGCCATGGCCAGGCCAATGCCTGATGTTGAGCCGGTGACGAGTGCGGTTTTACCCTTGAGCATGTGCCAGTCTCCAAATGTAAACTGAAAATCTATGTTGCATTGCAACATGGCGATGCTTGGGGATTTTCTCAAGTGACATTCGCGTCATCACCGGTTGACAGCAGGCTGCGCCGGACGCCATCAAGTCACAGCACCATAAATTATTCCAGCATGAACGGAGAGCTGATGTTCTACGGTACCGAAGAAAACAATCACGGCCACGAGTATGATCCGTTCAAGGCTCTGGTTGCACCGCGGCCAATCGGCTGGATTTCATCCCTGTCGGCGGCAGGTGACGTGAACCTGGCGCCGTACAGTTTCTTCAACGCCATGTCGGACAATCCGCACTATGTGGTGTTCGGGTCGGCGGGTCGGAAGGACACAATCACCAACATTGAGGAGACCGGTGAGTTCGTCTGCAACATGGCAACCTTCGACCTGCGCGAACAGATGAACCAGTCATCTGCGTCTGTCGGCGGCACTGTTGACGAATTCGAGCTCGCCGGACTTGAAATGGCAGACAGTGTCATGGTGAAGCCGCCGCGGGTCGCAGCAAGCCCGGTCGGCCTGGAATGCAAGTATGTAAAGACCGTGGATCTGCCCGGACATGACAATGCCGCCGGTGGATATGCCATTGTGGTCGGACAGGTCATTGGTGTGTATATTGATGACAGGTTCATCGAGGATGGCAGAGTGAACACGGCGGCCATGCAACCGATCATGCGCATGGGGTATTCGGAATACACCGTAGTCAAGGAAGCGTTCCGAATGCGCCGGCCGGGGTAAGGACACCCAAAAAGGATGCCTCCTGACAAAGAAGACGAGACCGGGTCCGGCTTAGGGGAAGTAAACATGTCAGATTTGACGGCAGAAGTGTCAGGTTTTGTCTCCAACTGGCTGAACCAACTCGGTATTACCTCTACCTATATCGGCCTGCAGTGGGCGCTGATTCAATTCTCGATCATTCTGGCGGCGTTCGCCGGCGCCCTCATACTGAACAGATGGCTGTCGCCGAGCCTTGAAGCCTATGTGCGCAATATCAAGGGACAGCCGCAACTGCTGCGCGTGCTGGCCGTGGTGCTGCGCCGGATGCGCTGGATATTCCTGGCGATTTTGCTTTGGATCGCGGTACAGGCGATGCAGGAAGTCACGTGGATTTCCCGCAGCTATCTGATCGGTATTGCAGCCAAGCTTTGCACGGCGTGGGTGATCATCTCAATTGCGTCGCGCCTTATCCGCAACCGCTTCATGGCCAAGACGATCGAACTGCTTGCCTGGTCTGTGGCTGCGTTGTCGATTCTCAATCTGTTGCCAGAGACAATCACCGCTCTCGATACGTTCGGCATTGAGATGCAGGGCATCAGGCTGACGCCGCTGCTGGTCATAAACTCCATTCTCACCGTATCCGCCATGGTCTGGCTGGCCATGCTGATTGGCCGGTTTGCCGACAACCGCATCAAGACCAGCGAAGACCTGAACCCGTCTTTGCAGGTGTTGCTGGGCAAGCTGATAAAGGCGGCGCTGATGATCGCTGCGGTGCTGGCTGCGTGCAGCTTTGTCGGCATAGACCTGACCGCGCTGGCGGTGTTTTCAGGTGCCATTGGTCTCGGCATCGGTTTTGGCCTGCAGAAAGTCGTGTCGAATCTGATTTCAGGCATCATCCTGCTGGTTGACAAGTCGATCAAACCGGGAGACGTGATTTCGGTTGGAGATACCTATGGCAAGATCAACGAGCTGGCCGCGCGCTATGCCTC
>CALHUA010000253.1 GCA_938039915.1 uncultured Anderseniella sp. | reverse complement strand
TCGATAGCCCATGCCACCATGTTGGGGGAATGCGGCATCATTGCCAAATCAGATGTCCGTGACATTGTGGCCGGCCTCAAGACCATCGGCAAGGACATCGAAGCAGGCCGGTTCACGTTTTCAGCAGCACTTGAAGACATTCACATGAATGTGGAATCAGTGCTCAAGGACCGTATTGGCGACGCCGCCGGCCGGCTGCATACGGCGCGTTCGCGCAACGACCAGGTGGCAACCGATTTCAAGCTCTACGTCCGCGATTGCCTGGACATGTTTGATGAACAATTGTTGGGCCTGCAGCGCGCACTCGCCAAAAAAGCACTGGCACATGCTGATGCAGTGATGCCGGGGTTCACCCACCTGCAGACCGCGCAACCGGTCACCTTCGGTCATCATCTTATGGCCTATGTGGAGATGATTGCGCGTGACCGCTCACGGTTTGCCGATGCCCGCAAGAGAATGAATGAAAGCCCGCTCGGCACCGCGGCGCTGGCTGGCACATCATTTCCGATTGATCGTACCATGACCGCAAAGGCACTCGGGTTTGACCGCCCGACACGCAATTCGCTTGATAGCGTCGCAGATCGTGATTTCGTGCTGGAAACCCTTGCCGCTGCCTCGATCTGCGCCATGCACCTGTCGCGATTTGCCGAAGAACTGGTCATCTGGTCGACACCGCAATTCGGTTTTGTCAGCCTCTCGGACCGCTTCACCACCGGCTCGTCGATCATGCCGCAAAAGAAAAACCCCGATGCCGCCGAACTTATACGTGCCAAGCCGGGCCGCATTCTGGGTGCATTCACCGGTCTTTTACTGGTCATGAAAGGTCTGCCTCTGGCCTATTCCAAAGACATGCAGGAAGACAAGGAACCGGCTTTTGACGCCATTGACGCGTTATCGCTGGCAATCGTGGCCATGACCGGCATGGTTTCCGACATGGAACCTGTCACAGACAGGCTGGAGGCCGCAGCCGGTGCCGGATACTCAACTGCAACCGACCTCGCAGACTGGCTGGTACGGGTTCTCGCCATGCCGTTCAGGGACGCCCATCATGTGACCGGCACGCTGGTTGCGATGGCCGAAACCAGGGGCGTAGAACTGGACGGGTTAAGCCTTCAGGACATGCAGGGTGTCGAACAGCGCATAACGTCGGACGTGTTCAAGGTGCTGACGCCGCGCGCATCAGCTGGTTCGCGCAAGAGTTTCGGCGGGACAGCGCCTGCAAATGTAAAGCGCGAGGCAAAGCGCTGGTTGAAGAACCTGACCTGACCCGGATTATCTCTCACATGCCGGTCATACGGCGGCATCGTCTCCCAGTTCCAGCAGAACGATCTCGGGCGGAGATCCGAGCCGGATCGGGGCAATCGAGCAACCGAGCCCGCCGGAAACGATCAGGTGGCGGCCGTTTTCAACAACATGACCATAGGCATAGCGGTTCTTGTATCGCGACGGCACCACCGGCGAATAACCGAACATCCGGACCTGCCCGCCATGGGTATGGCCTGACATGGTCACCGACACCCGGTCCGGGACACTGGGGAAAATGTCCGGTTCATGCGCCATCAGCAGCACCGGCGCGGTATCTGTGATTTTAGCCAGAGTGCCACCAAGGTCATCCGTTCCCTGCCAATGGCGGCGGCCGTATTTTGCATGCGGAAGAAACGCGAGCTGATCTCCCAGGCCGGCAATCCAGAAGGCCTTGTTGTCCTTCAGGAGCCTGACGGCGTCATTTTCCAGAACCGGTATGCCCTGCCTTTGCAAAGCCAGCTGGCCGAAGGTGGGTCCGTGGCCTGCGCGCTGCGCGGTTTTATCTTCCCACCAGTCATGATTGCCCAGCACCGAGTAAACACCTGAAGGTGCCTCGAGTTTGCCCAGAGCAGGCGCCCAGTCCCTGGAGTGCACATAATCCGTCACCAGGTTCATGCCGGCGCCATAATCACCCAGCAGCAAGGTCAGGTCGGGCTTGAGATCATTTGTCCGTGCAACAATGTCGTTGATGCGCTCAACGGTCATCCAGGGTTTACAGGCATGAATGTCGGCAATTAGCGCCACGCGAAGTTTCAGACCGGCAGTCCAGTTCGGTGGCGTAAACCTGTATGTCTTGAGTCGCAGCCTGTACAGTGGCTCAATGGCAAATGCATAAGTGCTCAAAGCGGCTGAAGCGATAAACCCGCCACCTATAATCTTGAGGAACTGCCTTCGTGAAATCATCTAAACGACCCTGAATGCCTCCAATGCCCGTCTTCACAAAGATATCATCAATGGCGGATTTTGAGGCAAGTTCGCCATAATGGATGTTTGGCCGCACTGTACATGAATTGCATACCGCACGGTTAATGACTAAGTGATTGGTGCCGAGCAATATCTTAGGGGCAGGTCCCTATTTGCCAAAAAAGAGGTAACGCATGCGCTGGCTGGTAATTTATCTGCTGCTGATCGCTGTAATCTGGCTGTTCGTCACCAACAGGATGTGGCGGCGCAGCCTGCTGGCATTTTCGACCATCGTGTTTGGTGTGTTCATGCTGTTGTTCACGCTGAGCCAGCGCGATACCAATGAGGAGATCAAGACCGCCGACAGGTTCAACGAGGTTCGCCGGCAGGAAAGCGTGACATTCGGTGCGGTTAAGACGACCGATATTGGCATTGGCGAGACAAGCCTGACCAACCCCGTTCGAACTGTATTTGACAGTGCCGGCAGGGAACGGTCCGAACCCGATCTGTTCAGATGGCAATTGCAGACATCGCTCACCAACCGCTCGACGCAGTTCACGGTCGCCAGCGTGACCTTGCGGGTCACCCTGTATTCGTGCCCGGTTTTCTACGACGTGGTTCAGGCAGACATCGACCCGGGAAAGCTCACCGCCAACTGCACGGTGATCGGCACACGCACGGTCGGTTTTGATCCGCTGGAGCTGAAGCCTGCCGAAAGTTATCAGGGCGAGCAGGTTGTCACCTTCCCGAACCAGCCGGAACCCCGCAATCCGCGCTACTGGATCCAGGTGCAGACGGTAACCGCAAAACAGGGCGGATAAACCTTAAAGGCTGAGCCCGTCTAAAATTGCTCCGATGCGCAACTTGCCACTTTGCCTGTACCCCCGGTTTAGGGTACAACAAACAAACAGGAAGAAATCTTGTCTGGAATCGGACCCATGGAACTGCGCAAACTTTTCGTTCTTGCCCTGGTGGCAGTTTCGCTGTCGGCATGCGGTGCACGCGGTCCCCTGGAACCACCACCCGGTGCTGCAGCACCTGATCCGGACGAGCCCGCCGCCATCGACCCGCTCATAAAACCGAATTGAGCATCGTCCTCATCACATGTAGTTCCTGTTGCTTCAGCAAGATGACATTCAGGCAGGACAACGTGCGTTTGGTGGAACGCGTATCATTGCACTGACACCTTCTGATCCAGCAGTTTGACCGGTTACCCCATGCATCATTTTACCTATCGAGACGGCACCCTTCACGCTGAAGACATTGACCTTGCAGACCTGGCTGAAGACGTCGAAACCCCGTTTTACTGTTATTCGACAGCAACGCTCACCCGGCATCTTGAAGTCCTGAAAGCGGCCTTTCACGATCTCGATCTCACTGTCTGCTATGCCATGAAGGCAAATTCCAATCAGGCGGTCATCAAGACACTTGCCGATCTCGGTGCCGGCATGGACGTGGTGTCGGAGGGCGACTTGCGCCGGGCCCGGGCTGCCGGTGTACCGGCCCGCAAGATTGTGTTTTCCGGCGTCGGCAAAACCGCGGCGGAGATGTCCTTTGCGCTGCGCGAGGGAATTGCCTGCTTCAATGTTGAAAGTGAAGCTGAGTTACAGCTTCTGTCTGACGTTGCCCGCCGCCTGGGCGAAACGGCAACCATCTCCATCAGGGTCAACCCGGATGTTGACGCCAAGACCCACGCGAAAATCACCACCGGCAAATCGGAAAACAAGTTCGGCATTTCCATGAGCCGGGCGCGGGAAGTCTATGCCCGGGCGGCCCTGCTGCCGGGCCTGCGGATCAGCGGGGTCGATGTGCACATCGGTTCCCAGATCACCACCCTGGAGCCTTACCACCAGGCGTATACCCTGCTGGGCGAACTGGTGCAGCAATTACGTGAAGACGGTCACGCCATCACCCACGTCGATTTCGGCGGCGGTTTGGGCGTTCCCTATCGCGGCACCAACGATGTGCCCCCGCACCCGGATGAATATGCCGCAATTGTGCGTGAAACCCTGGGTCACCTTGACTGCAAATTTGTTATGGAACCCGGCCGCATGATTGCCGGCAATGCCGGTATTCTGGTCACCCGCGTCATTCACGTGAAAGAACAGGACGGCAAAAAATTCATTATCGTAGACGCTGCCATGAATGACCTGATACGCCCGACACTTTATGATGCCTGGCACGATATCGTCACGGTTTCAGAGCCGGACCAGTCCGACGCAACTTCAATCGCCGATGTGGTCGGCCCGGTATGTGAATCCGGTGATTATCTGGCCCAGAACCGCCAGATGCCACCGGTAAACGCAGGCGATCTGATTGCGGTTATGACGGCCGGCGCCTATGGAGCGGTGCAGGCGGGAACTTACAATTCCAGGTTGCTGGTGCCGGAAGTTCTGGTCAATGGCGACCGGTTTGCCATTGTCCGTCCCCGGCAAACCTATGAAGCATTGATCGGCATGGACCGGCTTGCCGGATGGCAACAATAGCCTCCGTCATAAATCCGGAGTGATCACTTTTGCGTTTACTGCATCAGTAATTGGCCAATAACGGCCCTTGCTTTCGCCTTGTTATGCTAGAATGATCAGGCAATGAAATTTGATCCGGCACAGATAATTTCCCGCAAGACCTCGCTCGCCAAGATAGCGATCTACTGGGAGCGCCTGCTTGAACGGCTGTTTCCTGCAATGATGGTTGCCGGAATTGTGCTGTTGTGCGTGCTGTCCGGGGTACTGAATCTGGTGCCTGTCTGGCTGAAACTGACCCTGTTGGGCGCAGCCGGTGTCGGTTTTTTATATTCACTGAAAAACCTCGGCGGTCTGTCCTGGCCATCTGACGAATCAGCCCTTGCCCGCATTGAACGCAAGTCAGGCAAGATGCACCGCCCCGCGTCCGGCTGGACCGACACGTTGGCCGATGAAACGTCTGCCAGTCCCGAACAAAGAGCGCTCTGGCAGGCCCATCGCCGCCGTATGGCGAAACAGCTGAACGACCTGAAAGCGGGTGCGCCGCGCTCACCGTTGCCACGCATCGATCAGAACGCCCTGCGCAACACTCTGGCGATTGCCTTGATTGCAGCGGGCGTCCTGAGCGCCGGCACCTGGCGCGAGAAAATTGCTGAAGCTGTTACGGTAACCGCACCGGATCCTGTCAATGCCATAGCCATGGATGCGTGGCTCAATCCGCCGTCTTACACCGCCAAACCGCCGGTGTTGCTGACGCGCAGAGCGCAAGTGGCTTCAGATACCAGTGAAGTCACCGTGATCTCGGTTCCGCAAGGCTCTGAACTGGTGGTTCGACTGAACGGTGCAGATGATCTGAAAGTTGTCTTGACCGACCCCGCATCGAGCGCTGAGACACCGGCCGTCATTGACACGCTTGAAGCTGAAAGTGCCAAAGCTGATGCAGCAGACCAGGCAGCAACACCGTCTGCGACACAGGAGTTGCGCACCAAGATCCAGAAATCGGCAATTGTATCGGTGAGCGGCGCAGGCCGTGAACTGGGCATCTGGACCGTGAATGTAATCGCAGACCTGCCACCTGTGGTAACCGTGCCTGAGCAAATTCAGATCACCCCGTCCGGTGCATTCTCGCTGCCATGGAAGGTGACAGACGATTACGGTGTGACATCCCTGTCCGGTCAGGTTGCATTGCGCCGCGACGGGTTGGACATCGACAAGATCGATATTGACAGCCCCTTCCTGGCTCAAGCACCGGAATTTGCCATTTCAATGCGCAAGGTCAATCCCAGGCAGGCCGAGGGCAAGAGCTTCCAGGATCTGACAGCACATCCCTGGGCCGGCCTGCCGGTTGAAATTGTCATCGAAGGCCTGGACCAGGCTGGCCAGACAGGCCGCAGCGATGTTGTGAAGCTTTCCTTGCCGGAACGCCAGTTTTCCAAGCCGCTTGCCCAGGCCCTGGTCGAGCAGCGCAAGAACATCTTTTTCCAGCCGGACAATCAGCGTGATGTCGTGCGCGCCCTGTCCGCCATTCTGGTATGGCCGAAAGGCGTGGTGGAGAAGTCGGGCGTTTATCTGGGCATCCGGCACGCGGCCGCCAAGCTGTACCGGGCCCGCACCCATGAAGAATCCCAGCAGGTTGCAGATACGCTGTGGGAAATTGCACTGAGCATAGAAAGCGGCAATCTCCATGATTCGCTGAAGAAACTGCAGGCCATCAAGAAAGAGCTTGAAAAGGCACTTGCAGAAGGCGCGCCGGAAGAAAAAATCGCCGACCTGATGAAGCAGTTGCGTGAGGCCATGAACGAGTACCTGCAGGCCATGCAGCAGCAGATGCAGGAAAACCAGCGCAACAATCCGCAGGCGCAAAACCAGCAACAGCAAAATCGCGCTGAGCAGGAAGTTCGCTCGCAGGATCTGCAGCGCATGATGGACATGATCGAGAATCTCGCCAAGTCCGGCGCACGCGATGCTGCCCAGCAAATGCTGTCGGAGCTGGAAAACATCCTGCAGAACCTGCAGCCCGGACAGCGCCAGGCAAATCCGCAACGCACATCGCCGATGGCGAAAATGCTCGACCAGCTGTCGGAAATGATGCGCCGCCAGCAGCAGCTGATGGACCAGACCTTCCAGATGCCGCAAAACGGCCAGCAGCGCTCAGGCGATCAGAACCAGGCACAGCAGGGCGAAGAAGGCCAGGAACCGGGCGGGCGTGGCCAGTCCGAACAGCAGACGCCCGGCAACGGCCAGTTGTCACAGCAGCAGGGCGATCTCGGCAAGATGCTTGAACGTCTTATGGAGCAGATGCAGCAGCAGGGCCTGCAGTCGCCTGACGGCCTGGGCCGGGCCCAGCAGCAGATGGGCGAGGCGGCAGGTGAGCTGGGCCAGGGTCAGCGTGATGAAGCGCTCGGCAGCCAGGGCGAAGCCATGCGCGGGCTTCGCGAAGGTGCCCGCAACATGGCGCAGCAGCTGATGCAGCAAGGCACCGGCAATGAAGGCAATGTCGGCCGCCATGGCGAAGGCCGCGGCGAACAGCGCGACCCGCTGGGCCGTCCGCTTCCCTCACAGGGCGAGGAATACGGCCAGCGCGACAACATGGTGCCACAGGAAGCCGAAGTGGAGCGCGCCAGGCGGATACTCGATGCACTGCGTTCACGCGCCAATGAAGCAGGCAGGCCGAAACTGGAGCTTGATTATATCGATCGCCTGCTCAAGGGCCTGTACTAGAGCTCTACCGCGGCAGAAAATCTTCGAAATTTCAGCGATTTACCTGCGGTTGTATTTATCTGGCCCAGCCTGAAACCTTACCCGTTTACCAGCGATTTCCTCCGATTTCGACAGACGTGGTCTGCGATGTGATAAATTGCACATCTGCGAAAGCTGCACCTTTCTATGGTCATTACCAACAGAAACGCGAACAGCTCATCCCCCTCAAGCGACAGCGTTTCTTGCATCTCTCACCGGTTTTCCCTGGCCGGTCAGAAAGAAAAGGTCCGGCAGGTTGCCCCTCTCCTGCTGGTCCCAAAACGGAAAAGGCAGCTTATCCTCCTCGGAAAGCTGCCTTTTTCTGCTTTACCAGAGCCCTCGCCTGCTATTTGGGATTTGTGACATAGCCGACAAACGGCAATTCACGGAACGCATGGGCCATATCCATGCCGTAGCCGACGACAAACTTGTCCGGGCACTCAAACCCGGTGAAATCGGCATCAAGTTCCGCTGCCCTGTGACCCGGCTTGTCCAGCAGCACGGCAGTCATCACGCTGCGGGCACCTCGCGCCGCCAGCAGATCCTTGGCAAAAGCCAGCGTTCTGCCTGACTCCAGAATATCGTCAATCAAAAGAACATCGCGTTCGGTCACGTCTGTCTGGATATCGCGCAACACCTCAACCTGGCCCGACGACGAGGTCTGTGCGCGATAGCTGGCCAGCATCATGAAATCAACTTCCGGCGACAGTCCGGCGCCGTGCATGGCGCGCAGCAGGTCGGCTGCGAAGATGAAGCTGCCTTTCAATACAGGAACGACGAGAAGCCGTTCAGGGTCACGTCCGGCCACTGCATGAGCAATTTCCGAGACCCGGGCAGCGATTTCGGTTTCACTGAACACAATCTCGATTGTGTGGCCGTCAATTGTAATACCGCTCATGGCCGCTCATCCCGCAATCAGAAGTTGTCTCATCCAGTTATAGACGAGTTAACCTCGGTTGGCACGCGGAGCAGTTCAGCCGATTTCGCCCGGCCTGGCAAAGCGAATCTCGACACTCTCCACACCTGCCGGCGGTGCGGCGAGACGGGTTACGAACGATGATACGACGCCGGCACCGATTGGGCCCTTGCCCACACTGTTCAGTGTCCAGGTATGTAGCTGTTTGCCATCGGCATTTCTGAGCACGAACCGCAGCGGCGGAACCCGGCGGTCGTGTTCGGTGATGTTCGCAATACGCCCGCGCAGGGCCAGTACCGGCTGGCCGTTGACAATCATGTACTGTTGCTGGATCGACGAGATGTTCAGTCCGTAGACGTTCACTGTCTTGCCGGCAAGAGAGTACAGCTTTGCCGCAGCAGGTGCTGCCTGCACGATGCGTTCAGGCATGGCGACCACGGCGCCCAGTACCAGGCATATTCCGGCAGCAAGTCCGCCCCAGCCTCTCATCTGAGCGCTGCGGCGCTGACGCGCAGCTCGAGCCTTGTGCTCTGCAAGCTGTGCAGCCCGGGCAATCTTGCGCGCTTCAGCTATGATCCGGTCTTCGGCATCATCATCGACGGCATCAGGTTTGCTGGCCTGCGGGCGAACCGGTACAAGATCACTTACATCGGTGGCATGGGCTTCAATCCAGCCGTGTCCGCAGCTTCCGCATCGCATCACGGTCGCATCAGAGCCTGATTCATTTGGCATTTCAAACTTGGTTGCGCATGAAGGGCAGGAGACTATCATCTGTCACGTCCGGTTCCGGTGATTCGGCTCATTCTGGTATAAGGCGCCGGTGTATCCCGGTTTTTTCACCTGACCAGAGAAACCTTGCTTCTCGATACCGACAGTAAAACGGAAATACGGTTAATTCGGCGTAAATGCCTGTCCAGTATTAAAACACCGCACTCGGTCATGAACTTGAGGACCCCGCTTGTCGATCGTTCGATTTGAAAATGTCGGTTTGCGTTATGGCAACGGGCCGGAGATCCTCAAGGATCTCAACCTGACACTTGAAACCGGGTCATTCAATTTCCTGACCGGCGCTTCAGGTGCCGGCAAGACGTCGCTCATGCGCATGCTGTTTCTGGCACTGAAGCCGACCCGGGGCATGATTTCCCTGTTCGGGGAAAACACCAACGGCTTGCGGCGTGGCAAGGTGCCGGATGTTCGCCGGCGGATTGGCGTTGTGTTCCAGGAGTTCCGGCTGCTGGATCACCTGACCACGTTCGAAAACGTGGCATTGCCCCTGCGGGTACGCGGCAACAAGCTCAATGATTATCGTGACAATGTCCTTGAACTGCTGGACTGGGTCGGCCTGGATCATCACACCAACGCCTATCCGGCAGTGTTGTCGGGTGGTGAGAAACAACGCGCCGCCATTGCGCGAGCAGTCATTTCAAGCCCCGAGCTGTTGCTCGCGGACGAGCCGACCGGCAATGTGGATCCCGCTCTGGCACTGCGTCTGATGCGCCTGTTCCAGCAACTCAACCAGTTCGGCACCACGGTGTTGATCGCAACCCACGACACCCATTTGCTGGACACCATCAAGGCGCCGGTGGTGCGGCTGGAAGACGGCAAGACAACATGGCAATAAACATCAGCGCCGATACGGAAAATGAGGATCGCCCGGCACCCGGTTTCGATAACCGCGGCAGTGCAAGACCCGAAGTGATAGGCAACGGACGCTCCAAGGTCATTCCGCAGGCAACCGCCCCCCACATGACATTGATGACGGCAATGGCGGCAATGTGTTATCTCGCCGTCCTTGCAATTGGCGCGCTTTTGATGACTGACACCGCCGTCGACAACTGGACGTCTCAGGTCGCCAGCCAGGTAACGGTACAGATTTCCGCGGCAGATGGCGTAGATGTCGACGGCGATGCCGAAAAGGTTGCCGGGATACTGCGCGCCACACCCGGCATTGCCGATATCGATGTTGTCAGCCCGGCTGCAGCGCGCAAGCTGCTCGAACCGTGGCTTGGCGAGGCAGGCATTCTCGACGATTTGCCGATACCGCGCCTGATCAATGTCAGCATCGACAAGTCATCGCCGCCTGATCTGGAACTGTTGCGCGCTACGTTGGCAACCGAAGTGCCGTCTGCCACCCTGGACACCCACCGGCGCTGGCAGGCTGAACTGCTCAGCATGGCAGACTCGCTGACCTGGCTGGCCATCGCGGTACTGAGCCTGATTGCAACTGCGGCTATTGTACTTGTCATCTATGCAACGCGTGCTGCGATGGAAGTGAACCGGGAGGTGATCGAAGTCCTGTATCTGGCCGGTGCCCGCGACAGCTTCATCTCGCGCGAGGTCCTGTGGCGCTTCTGCCTCACCGGACTGAAAGCCGGCCTCATCGGATCCATGCTTGGTTTTTGCACCTTTGTTATCCTGGGTCTGGGCACCGGTCGGCTGTCGGAACCGGTCAAGACATTTCTGTATCACCCGCTGGATGCCGGCAGCGCGAACTACGCCGCCTTTATTGTCGTGCCGGTTGTTGCTACAGTGATCTCACTTATCACGGCGCGTATTTCCATTTCGCGGGTCTTGAAGGCCATGTTCTGAGACGGCATAAAGCTGTGCTGCGCCGTGCAGGATCGTGGAGCAGCAGGCGAGAGTATTATTTCACCCGGTATTGTTTTGATGTCCGACCCGTCCGGAAAGTCCAGCACTGAGACGCATCTTCCCGATGCGCACCCCAAACGTGCCAGTAGCTGGTGGATTGGCCTGGGCGTTGTTGCCTGTGTGCTTCTCGTCGCAACGGCGGGATTTGCGTCGTTTGCCGAAAATTCCCGGAACATAGCCAGGCCTGCCAACCTGTCGGTAGATGGCATAGTGGTCCTGACCGGCGGCCCGGAACGTATCTCAGCCGCGGTCCGCCTGCTTGAACAGAAGACCGCCAAACGCCTGTTGATTTCCGGCGTTTACCCGGCAACCACGGCCCGGCAGTTGAGTGAGATTACCCGGGCCGAGGCCAGTCTGTTCAAATGCTGTGTGGATCTGGACAAACGCGCCCCCGATACCCGCGGCAATGCGGCAGAAGCAGCCAACTGGGCCACCAGGCACAAGTTCGCAAGGATTGCGGTTGTGACCAGCGACTATCATATTCTGCGCGCCATCGTCGAATTCTCGCGCGCCATGCCGAATGTCGAACTGGTGCCGTATCCGGTTGCCAGCGCAGACGCCGAAACCCCTGCCCCATCGTTTGCCATGCTGCGCCTGTGGATCAGTGAATATGTCAAATACCTGCTTGCGCGGATACTTTAACGTAGTCTGCGTGGTCCGGTGGCAGTAAGGGAGAAATGAGCGTGCTGGTGTTTCGGTCCTTACTGTTCAATCTGGTTTTCTATATCAATCTCATAGTGTTTCTGGTGCTCGGTTTCTGGTTCATGTTCACACCAAGAAGCTGGTCCATGGCCGCTCTCAAAACCTGGGCACGGACGTCGCTGTGGTGGATGAAGCTGATCACCGGCACCACCATGGAAGTTCGCGGGCGGGAGCACATACCGCACAAGGGCGGCCTGCTTGCCGGCAAGCACCAGTCGGCCTGGGACATATTCGCCCTGCTTCCCCTGCTGGCAGACCCTGCCCTGGTACTGAAACGCGAACTGACTTTTATTCCGGTGTTCGGCTGGTTCTGTCTCAAGTTCAAGATGATCTCAGTCGACCGGTCGGCAGGTCCGTCCGCCTTGAAGAAGATGATTGCGGATGCGAAAGCCGCAATTGCCGCAGGCCGCCAGGTTCTGATCTTTCCCGAAGGCACGAGGATGGCGCCGAACGCCGAACCAGACTACAAGCCCGGCGCAACCGCTCTCTACACACAACTGGGTGTGCCCTGCACGCCATTCGCGCTGAATTCCGGCCTGTACTGGCCAAGACGGCAGTTCATCCGGCGGCCCGGCACTATCATCGTGGAGTTCCTGCCGCCGATCGAAGCCGGCCTGGCCCGCAAGGTATTTTCAGCCCGCCTGCAGAAGACGATTGAGGATGCCACGGACCGGTTGGTTACCGAAGGCCGTTCCGGTTAACCGGCTGGCAATGTCTTTTGAGTAGAACAAACCATGAAAATGTGTGATGCTATCCCGTTCAGAACACCAGTTGTGAGCAATCGCTGTGGCTACAGACACTGCACTTGACCCGATTTCCCGCGAAATCTGGGACATGAAGTACCGCTTCAAGTCGCCGGACGGCGCTCCCGTGGATCAGACGGTAGACGATACCTGGGCCCGTGTCGCCAGCGCACTAGCAGCACCTGAAAAACCCAAAGAGCGCGCACGCTGGGAAAAAACCTTTGCCGAGGTCATGTCCGGCTACAAGTTCCTGCCGGCAGGCCGCATCATCGCCGGTGCCGGTACCGAGCGCACAGTGACGCTGTTCAACTGTTTTGTCATGGGCACCATCGAGGATGATATGGGCGCGATCTTCAACGGATTGCGTGAGGCTGCCCTGACCATGCAGCAGGGCGGCGGCATAGGTCATGACTTCTCTACCCTGCGCCCCGAGGGTGCACCGGTCAGGGGCGTTGGTGCAGATGCGTCGGGTCCGTTGAGCTTCATGGATGTGTGGGACGCCATGTGCAAGACCATCATGTCGGCAGGCTCCAGACGCGGCGCCATGATGGCGACCATGAGCTGTGACCATCCCGATATAGAGGAGTTCATCACGGCAAAGCAGGAAGCCCGGCGCCTGCGCATGTTCAACCTGTCCGTACTGGTCACCGATCCGTTCATGGCGGCGGTGAAGGCCGACGAAGACTGGCCGCTGGTGTTTGACGGAACCGTTTTCAAGATTGTCCGGGCCCGTGACCTGTGGAACCGGATCATGCAGGCGACCTATGCCTATGCCGAACCCGGGGTGATCTTCATAGACCGGATCAACGCCCGCAACAACCTCGCCTACTGCGAGACCATTCACGCCACCAACCCGTGCGGAGAACAGCCGCTGCCGCCCTATGGCGCCTGCCTGCTCGGCTCGATCAATCTAGCCAGCCTGGTAACGTCACCGTTTTCCGACGCTGCGCACCTGGACATGGAAGAGGTTGATCGCATAACCGGCATCGCCGTGCGCATGCTGGACAATGTGGTCGATGTCTCCAATTATCCGCTGGAAGCCCAAGCAGCCGAAGCCCGCGCCAAGCGCCGCATCGGCCTCGGCGTCACCGGGCTGGCCAATGCACTCGCCATGTGCGGGCTGCGCTATGGATCTGATGAGGCTGCCAGCGCTGCAAAGGCCTGGATGCAGGCAATCGAACGCGCCGCCTATCTGGCAAGTTCGCAACTTGCAGCCGAAAAAGGCTCTTTCCCGCTGTTCGATGTTGAGGAGTTTCTGGCTTCCGGCCATGTCCGCGATCTTGATGACGAGATCCGCGACGCGATCCGCAACAACGGCATCCGCAATGCGCTTCTGACATCCATCGCGCCCACCGGCACCATATCCCTGTTCGCCGGCAATGTGTCGTCCGGGGTCGAGCCGGTGTTTTCGCTGAATTACAACCGCAAGGTCCTGCAACCCGACGGCAGCCATCGGATCGAACAGGTTGAAGACTATGCGCTGCGGGCATTTCGGGCCACCGGCGGCAACGAAGCCGACCTGCCGGACGCATTCGTAACCACGGCAGACCTGTCACCGCACGAGCACCTTATCATGCAGGCAGCCCTGCAGGCCCATGTCGACAGCTCCATTTCCAAAACCGTCAACTGCCCGGAAGACATCACGTTCGAGGACTTCAGCGACGTCTATATGGAGGCCTGGGAACTCGGGCTGAAGGGATGCACGACCTACAGGCCCAATGACATCACCGGCTCGGTCCTGTCGGAAGTACCGGCAGACGAGCCGTCCGAAGCACAGGCCGCCCTGCCGCTGGAGGCACCTGCCGCGCCGGTCGGTCACACCGAGGCCGGCATTGTATACATGCGCCAGCCGCTCGATCGTGACCCTGTCCTTCCCGGTTTCACTTACAAGCTGAAATGGGGCGACAGCGATCACGCCATCTATATCACGCTCAACGACATCATCGAGAACGGGCGCAGGCGGCCGTTTGAAATCTTCATCAATTCGAAGAACATGGAGCACTATGCCTGGACGGTTGCCCTGACCCGCATGATCTCGGCCGTGTTCCGGCGCGGTGGCGATGTGTCCTTTGTCGTGGAGGAACTGAAAGCGGTGTTCGACCCGCGCGGCGGCCACTGGATGGAGGGCAAGTATGTTCCGTCGCTGCTGGCTGCCATTGGCGGGGTGATAGAAAAGCACATGCTGGCGACCGGTTTCCTGAAAGATGTAAAAAACCTGTCGGGTAGTGACCCGGCAACGGTTGACGCTGAACGTCTCGCAGTGGGCGACAATGTCACGCCCGCCGGCCCGCAATGCCCCAAATGCAACGAATTTTCTCTGGTTTTTCAGGAAGGCTGTGCTGCCTGCATGTCCTGCGGGTATTCCAAATGCGGCTGATCGAGCGATTTTCATCTTGACCTGAATTGCTTTTTGTTCTACTTTTGTTCTCATCACGAGAACAGGAGAAAGACCATGGGATTTAGCGCAAGTGCCGAGCTGGAAAACGAATTCAGTGACAGGTTCTGGTTCTGGACCGGACTGTCCGGCAAGCGCTACATCCATTCCGTCTACAGCACCGAAAACTGCCCGCCCTTGCCCGGTGCCATTTATGTAATGGTGCGCCGGCTTGAAAGCGGCGCCCGGGTACCGGTTCGCATGGGACGGTTCTCTCCCTTGTGGGATTTCCCGTTGCCGAGTGAAATGACCGATGGTGCCTGTGAAATTCACGTGCACCTGCTGGCCGGCGACGAAAGCCAGACCTTGTGTGTCTATGACGATCTCGCTGCATCCCTTGAACTGGACGCAGCAGATGCACCGGCGATTTGCCGCCCGTTACCGGCACGCGACACCGGCCGATTTGTGCAGCCAACGCTTCCGTTGTTTTCAGACATGGCTGCCTGATCCCGAACATTTAGAGGAACCAAGTCAGCTCACTCGGCCAGATGCAAAGTGCAGCGCGGTGGAAGCATCGGGTAAGTTTTGCAACAGCGCCGATGGGTTGATTTGGACCAGCGAAAATAAGTTCTTCACACCTGCTGGTTTCGGGCAAGCGTCAGGACTTCCGACAGATGGCTGTCTTTGAAACCCAGTTCCTCAATATGCTCCAGGGTTGAGGCAATATAATCGATGCAGGGTCCGCCCTTGCCGTGTCCCTGCAGGACAAACGGCAACAGGTCTTCGGCTGATCTTTTACCTGCATACTGCACATGGTCCTGATCAACCAGATACACCAGTGCATTTACCTTGTGAGGCGCCCCGTCACGGTCAACCAGCATGTCACGCCAGCGTTCCTTGTAGATCATGGTGACCTGCTCACGATCGCGCAGATAGGCGATGGTATCATCCCGCCTGCTGCCGGCCACACGATATCCGATACCCCTGCACGAACCGCCGCGGTCCAGCCCCAGCACCATGCCGGGCTTGTCCGGGGTGCCGCGATGCACATGAGAATATATACACAATCGGCGATGAACGCCGTGCATGACGGCGCCGCTGCGTTCCTCGAACTCAAACCCCGGCCGCCACATCAGCGATCCGTATCCAAATACCCAAAAATCCGCGTTCATCTGCTTACCAAATATTTATCGAGTTGATGGAATATCAGACACATTCTTTCCGCTTCAACAATCACCGTGATAAATTGCCCGAGAATCAACCACACAACCAATGAAATTTCCGGTCCCGGCATCATGAACAACCCGCTTGAGATCAAACGCGTTTCGCCACTGAAGATGATGGCTCCGCTCATCGTCTTCTTATGCATAGCACTGGCGTGGAGTATCTACTGGTACATCGCATTGGGCAAAGCCCAACACAAGCTTGCAGAACTGGAAGCCACTCACCTTACCCTGAAATGTGACGATCGCAGCTGGGGTGGTTATCCGTTCCGTATTCATTTTGACTGCACCGGCATCAGCACCGATGTGAAGAATAGCAACATAAAAGCTGATAAACTGCGCCTGATCGGCCAAGCCTGGAACCCGAACCATATCATTGGCGCCCTGTTTGGCCCCGTCACCATAGGCAATGTCAAAATTTCAGGCGACCCGGTACGCTTCAGCTATCGGGTCAAGAGCGGCAAACTGGCGCTCGCCTCTCTGCTGGCGGAAAACCAGACACTTACTCTTGCCGATGACAAGAAACTCACGGTCGGCAAAACCGAGGCTCATTTACGGCCGGTTGCAGACACACCGCGCCTCGACCTCGCAGTGACGCTGTCTGCCCTGTCTACCGAAAAGGCACAGCTTGAAAGTTTCAAGGTCACCGGGACCCTCAAAAACGAAATACCCAGGGAGGGAAGTTTCGCTCTTTTGTCGGAGCCTTCCGAATACCTCGACGCCATATGGATCGCACAATACCTGTCAGATCTGGGCGATGCTGAAATGAACGCTGCCCAGGCGTTGATCACCCCGTTGCTGAAAGCCAACGACAACAAGCTGCCCATACAGCTGAAGGATCAGATCTGGTACTGGGGTCCATTCCCTGTCACAGGGTCAAACTAGACTCAATCCTTGTCGCGCGCGGAATCAGCAGTTTCTCCATGCTGGCCACCGCGCCCGAAGTCAGGTTCAGCCGTATCCTGGCCTGCCTCGATAATGCGCTGGCGAATACCGCGGGCCCGGGTAAAGGTGTCAAACAGCATGTCTCCGTCACCCCAGCGGATCGCTCTTTGCAGGGCCGACAGGTCCTCCGAAAAGCGCCCCAGCAATTCCAGCACCGCCTGCCTGTTGTTCAGGTAGACATCCCGCCACATGGTTGGATCCGACGCGGCAAGACGGGTGAAATCCCGGAAGCCACCGGCCGAATACTTGATCACTTCCTGCTGGGTCACCTCTTCAAGATCAGCTGCCGTTTTGACGATGTTGAACGCAATAAGCTGCGGCAGATGAGATGTGATGCTCAATACCCGGTCATGATGATCGGGCTCCATCACATCGACATCGCTGCCACACGCCCGCCAG
Organism: uncultured Anderseniella sp.; assembly: GCA_938039915.1. GTDB lineage: Bacteria > Pseudomonadota > Alphaproteobacteria > Rhizobiales > Aestuariivirgaceae > Anderseniella. The sequence continues at coordinate 10,131 of CALHUA010000253.1, read as the reverse complement.
AACGCGGTCAGCCGCGCCGCGGCGCCTTTGTCGGTTCCGTTCAGCGGCGTCAGGATGCACCAGCGATCTTCAAACAGCGACGCAAAGCCGGAATCCGGGCCTGAGTACTCGGTGCCTGCAATCGGGTGACCCGGTATGAAGTGGACACCATCGGGTATATGCGGCGCGACGTCCCGGATAACAGCGGCCTTTACCGATCCCACATCAGTGACAATCGCTCCTGGTTTCAGCGCACCGGCAATCGCCTGTGCAACCTGCCCGCACACGCCGATCGGCACGCACAGCACAACAAGATCCGCATCACGCACGGCGTCTGCGGCATGTTCATGCATGGTATCAGCCAGGCCCAGCTCCATGGCTCGATCACGGGTTTCAGCAGAGCGCGCATGTCCCGATATCGCTTTCGCCAGCTTCTCCCGCCGCATGACATGAGACAGCGACGAACCGATCAGGCCCAGTCCGATCAGGGCGACTTTGTCAAACGGTTCAAATGCCATGCCCGATCAATCCGCCATAAAAGACTGAAGGGTATCGATCAGCGCGCCGCACCCGGCCTCATCACCAATGGAAATCCGCAACGCATCCGGCAAACCGTAAGCATCCATGCGCCGCACGACGACATTTTTTGATGCCAGGTACGCATCTGCCGCCGCCGCCGTCCTGGCACCGCCGGACGGAAACTCGACCAGCACGAAATTACCGACACTCGGTATCACTTTCAGGCCTGCCGCCTCGATGGCTGACGTCACTTTCGGCAACCACAGATCGTTGTGTTCAACCGCTTTGGCCAGATGCCCCGCATCGCGAATTGCCGCCGCGCCGGCAGCAATGGACGGCATGGCCACATTGAACGGTCCGCGAATTCGGTTCAGCACATCCGCCACATTGGCGGGACAATACGCCCAGCCCAGGCGCAATCCGGCCAGGCCGTAGGCTTTTGAAAACGTGCGCGTCATCACGACATTCTTTGATGTTGAGACCAGTTCCAGCCCGGCTTCATAGTCGTTGCGCCGAACATATTCCGCGTACGCGGCATCCAGCACCAGCAGACAATCCGCCGGCAACCCGGCATGAAGCCGTTTGACCTCGTCAAAGCTGACATAGGTTCCGGTCGGATTGTTCGGATTGGCAAGAAAGACCATACGGGTCCGGGGTGTGACCGCGCTGAGAATTGCATCAATGTCTGCCGTCAGATTGCTCTCTGCCACCACGACCGGCGTCGCACCGTTGGCGCGGATGACAATCGGATAGACCAGAAACCCGTGTTCGGTATGGATGGCCTCATCACCCGGCTGCAGGTATCCGCTGGCCAGCAACTGCAGCAATTCGTCGGACCCCGCGCCACACACAATGTTGGCCGGATTGATACCATGGACCTCGGCCAGCGCCTCGCGCAGCGCGCTCGATCCGCCGTCAGGATACAATGCCAGGTTCTGCATACAGTCCGCGTAGGCCTGCATGGCAGCAGGACTCGGTCCGAGCGGGGACTCGTTCGACGACAGTTTATGGACTTTACCCTCACCTGACCCACCGGATTTTCCGGGCACGTAGGCTGCAATGTCCAGGATACCATCGCGTGGGCGGGGCATGTCTGCTGTATCGCTCATTGCTTGTTCAACTCCATCGCACTGGGATATCTGCCGGCAATTCTCAGCCCCAGGCCGCTATTGCCCTTGAGACTGACCAATGGTTGCTCCGACATTTCCAGATAGCCTGGTATCGACGTGAGATGAACATCATCGGCAAGCTTCAGGTGCCATATCGGTTTTGGAACAAAGTCGCGTGGCAGCTTGCCGGTCGTTACCAGCAGCGTTTCATCTTCTCCCGTCGGTTCACTGGACGCATGCCCCAGCACCGCAAGTGACCGGCCCGGCTTGTCTGATCCGGCGGCCAGAACCGCAACCACACGTGCCGGTTTGCTGTCCGGCGTCTCGTCCAGTACGCCACGCCAGTCAAGTTTCATCGGCACCACGACCAGCACCTGCTCACCTTCTGAAAGCGCGGCAAGCGCAGCTTTCAGCGAACCGGCTTTTTCGATCGGCACAAGGGAAGCAAACAGGTCTGTTGCCTGCCTGTAGCGCTGGTCGTTCATCACTTCTGCAATGGTGACGATGCGCACGTCGGCCTGGGCCAGGACCGACGCAGACATAACACTTCGCCAGACCCGTTCGATGACCGCCAACGGGACACGTCCCGCGGCCACCTCGACCAGGCGGCGCAGGATGACGGCTTCACGGCCCGGCCGGTACGGCATGGCGCCGGTCAGGAGACTTGCTGTTTTGGCAAGCCGTACCTTTTCGCTGGCCGCAAACCGGGCGCACAGCAATTCGACGATCTGCTCGTCAATGCTGTCGATCTCTTGTCTGATATCGTTGAGCTCAGACGCTTGAATATCCGGTTTTTCCATCGGGGAAAGCTGCCCACATGAACTTCTGTCGGTGTCGGGGTCCATCCCCGCAACGTCGGATGGTTCTAGAGAGAGCTCAACAAAAAATCAAAGATAAACACATCATGTCGATAATCGGGTTCTCGCATTCAATCCCGTGCGCGCCGGTTGCGGAATGATATTCGGCCGCAATGACGGTACCAGTTGGCGTTTCTGCTTGCTCCCGGTTACCGCGTAAACCTGCTTGATCGCCTCGACCATGATCAGCCCCGAAAACCCCGGCCCGATCCACGAGCCCATTCGTTCACACAGCGTGGCACTGCGGACCATGAAGCGGCGTTCGCTGGGCGGCATGAACAGCATGGAGGTCCAGTCAGCCGGGGAAAACTGCGCATTGCGCAGTAACGTTGTCAACTGGCCACGTGAAAACGGCCTGCCATGACCGAACGGTGTATTGTCAAACCGTGCCCAAAGACCGCGCCGGTTCGGAACGATAAACACCGCACGTCCCTGCGGCGCAAGCACACGCCACAGTTCGCGCAACATGTCAGGCAATTGATCGGTCAGTTCCAGCCCATGCACCACCAGCACAAAATCCATGCTGCCGTCTGCCAGCGGCAGGCAGGCCTCATCCACCAGGGCGCTGGAACTGTTGCCCCTGGCCGGCCAATGCACGACGCCCTGCCGCGCCGGCATCATTGCCATTACATTGCGACCCTCATCTGCCAGTACATCCAGATAAGGTGTGCAGTAGCCAAGCCCCAGCACGCGCGCACCCTGCAATCCGCGCAACCGGGAGCGAAGCCGTGATACAACAATACGACGCGTTGCATGGCCAAGCCCGCTGGCGTAAAATTCCTTCAGATCGACAACATCCATAATGCGCTAAACCTATCGCAATCTCACCCCGTTACAACAGGATCAACATGTCCAGTCTTCAATATCATCTGTTTCCGGCTCTCAGTGACAATTACGGCGTGCTGATGCACTGTCCCGAAACCGGGCAAACCGCCTCCATCGATGCACCCGAAGCGGCCGCCGTCGAAAAGGCGTTGGCAGATACCGGCTGGCAGCTCACTCATATATTGATCACCCATCACCACAATGACCATGTCGGCGGCGTGCTTGAGCTGAAGGGCAATTGGGACTGCGCCGTCGTCGGCAGCGCCGAGGAGCCCAATGCGCTGCCGGGGCTCACCGATACTGTGGTGCCGGGCGGAACATATGATTTCGCCGGCCACATGGCGCAGATCATCGCCACCCCCGGCCATACGCTCGGCCACATCACCTGGCATTTCGCTGATGACGGGATTGTCTTTGCCGGCGACACGCTGTTTACGCTGGGTTGCGGGCGGGTGTTTGAAGGCACCATGGAACAAATGTGGTCATCGCTGCAGGTATTCGAGGCAATGCCACCGGAAACGATCGTCTACAGCGGCCATGAATACACGATCGCCAACGCGGAATTTGCCCTGAGCATCGAACCGGACAACGCAGCACTGCGCGCCCGCGCGCAAGAGGTCTCAGAGCTTCGGGCCGCCGGCAAACCGACCGTGCCGACCACCATTGCCGAGGAAATGCAGACAAATCCGTTCCTGCGCGCAGGGTCCGCCGCCCGGTTTGCGGAAGTCAGAAAGGCCAAAGACAGCTTTTAGATCAATACGCGTCAATCCGCTCAGACGACGACGGCGTAGATGAAAGCCACATAACCGGCCAGGAAGGCAAAGCCGACACGCTTGCCGAACCGCTTCACCACCACGGCGAGGAAGAACAGCACCAGCGATACGCCGATCATGACCGGTATGTCGACCTTGAGCATTTCATCGGACACCGGGATCGGCGAAATCACCGCCGTGATTCCGGCAATACCCAGAATGTTGTAGATGTTCGACCCGAGCACATTACCCAGTGCGATGTCGGAGTGCTTGCGCATGGCGGCTATTATCGATGTCGCCAGTTCCGGCAGCGAAGTGCCGATGGCAACCAGTGTCAGTCCGACAACCTCATCGGACACCTCAAAGGACTTGGCTACCACGATGGCGTTTTCGACCAGCAGTTTGCCGCCGAACAGCACAGCCGCCGTGCCGCACGCCACGAACAACAGGTCCAGCCAGATTGATTTGGAGGGTTTTGGCAGATCGTCATCGGGATCGGCCGCCTTCTCGCCGTTCTTCCTGCGGTCGGAATACAACAGGAAACCCATATAGGTCACCAGGATGGCAATGAAGACCAGTCCCCATGCCAGCGACAGCACGCCTGAGTAACACGCCACGCCGAGCAGGGCAGCGGTAAAGATCATGAAAAAGCCGTCGCGGAAAATCGCTGCATCCGAACACACGATCGGGTAGATCACCGCCCCGACACCGAGTATCAGCAATATGTTGGCGATGTTCGACCCGACCACATTGCCCATAGCGATACCGGGTGCCCCGGCAAGTGCAGCCTGGATCGAGGCAACAAGTTCCGGCACCGAGGTGCCGAACCCGACAATAATGATGCCGACCACGAGGTTGGACAAACCCAGCCGCAGGGCAAGCGCTGCAGCCCCACGCACCAGAAACTCACCACCGGCCAGCAGCAGAACGAACCCTGCCAGCAATCCGAGAAATATTGTCATGAGCCCCTTGCCCGCATACCCCTGAAATCAGAGCAACGTGAAGCGTATGCCCGCTTCACGTTGTTCAGCATCTTATCTAGGTGACCCATCGACAATTTAAAAGGGCAGCGGACCTGAATCCGCTGCCCCTAGCAAACGCCGGCAAGCTGCCTGGCTTGTTACAGCATGTACTGGCCACCATTGGCGGAGATGGTCGAACCGGTGATGAAGCCTGCATCATCGCCCACCAGGAACAGCACGCACTTGGCAATTTCTTCCGGTTCCCCAAGCCGTCCGACCGGGATGTGCGGCAGGATCGCCTTGTCCAGTACATCCTGCGGAATGGCGCGAACCATTTCCGTTCCGATGTAGCCGGGACATATGGCGTTGACGGTAATGCCCTTCTTGGCACCTTCCTGGGCCAGTGCCTTGACGAAACCGATGTCGCCTGCCTTGGCGGCGGAATAGTTGGCCTGGCCCATCTGGCCCTTCTGGCCGTTGATCGAGGAAATACACACAACCCTGCCGAAACCGCGCTCGCGCATGCCTTCCCAGACCGGGCGGGTCATGTTGAACAGCGAATTGAGATTGGTATTGATGACCGCATTCCAGTTTTCCGGCGTCATCTTGTGGAACATGGAGTCCCGCGTGATGCCGGCATTGTTGACGAGGATGTCCACCGGGCCAAAATCGTTCTCGATCTTTTTCAGCGCGGTTTCGCAGGCGCCGTAGTCGCCCACGTCCCACTTCATCACTTCAATACCGGTCTGCGCCTTGAAATTCGTGGCGGCCTCATCATTGCCGGCATAGCTGGCAACAACCTTGTAGCCTGCATCCTTCAGCGCTGTGGCAATTGCTGCACCAATACCCCGGGTTCCCCCGGTCACGACTGCAATACGTGACATGTCATCTTCTCCCTGTTTGTTATTGAATTGTGTCAGTCGCGTTCAACGCACATGGCAACACCCATGCCACCGCCGATGCACAGGGTAGCAAGCCCCTTTTTGGCATCGCGCTTCTGCATCTCGTGCAGCAGGGTCACGAATACCCGCGCACCCGATGCGCCAATGGGATGGCCGATGGCGATCGCGCCGCCATTGACGTTCACAATGTCCGGGTTCCAGCCCATGTCCTTGTTGACCGCACACGCCTGGGCGGCAAAAGCTTCGTTGGCTTCCACCAGGTCGAGGTCCTCGACCTTCCATCCGGCCTTTTTCAGCGCGGCACGTGATGCCGGGATCGGGCCGGTGCCCATGATGGCCGGGTCAACACCTACATTTGCCCATGATGCGATCCGGGCCAGTGGTGTCAGCCCGCGCTTTTCAGCTTCCGCCGCACTCATCAGGATAACCGCCGCCGCACCGTCATTGATGCCGGATGCGTTGGCTGCTGTAACCGAGCCTTCCTTGTCGAAGGCCGGGCGCAACTTGCCAACCGATTCTTTCGTCGTGCCGTGCTTGATGTATTCATCCTGGTCAACCACGATGTCGCCCTTGCGGGTCTTGATCGTGACCGGGCAGATTTCGTCGGTAAACTTGCCGGCTTTCTGCGCCGCTTCAGCCTTGTTCTGTGATGCAACAGCAAAATCATCCTGCTGCTCACGTGTAATCTGCCACTGCTTGGCCACGTTCTCAGCCGTGGTACCCATGTGATAGCCGTTGAAGGCATCCCACAGGCCGTCCTTGATCATGGTGTCGATCATCTTGTAATCGCCCATCTTCACGCCATTGCGAAGATGCTGGCAATGCGGTGCCTGGCTCATGGACTCCTGGCCGCCCGCAGCGACGATGTTCGCGTCCCCACTGGCAATCTGCTGCATGCCCAGTGCAACCGCGCGCAGGCCGGAGCCGCACAACTGGTTCATGCCCCATGCCGGGCTTTCAACCGGGATACCGGCATTGACCGACGCCTGGCGAGCCGGGTTCTGGCCCGCACCTGCTGTGAGAATCTGGCCCAGGATCACTTCGTCAACGTCCTTGCCTTCGAGACCGGCACGCTCCATTGCCGCCTTCAACGCCGTGGTGCCGAGGTCAGACGCCTGCACCGGGCTCAAGGATCCATTGAAAGAACCGACAGGAGTACGGGCTGCCGAGACAACAACAACATCATTATCGGAGGTGGGCATGGGCATCATCCTTTATAACTTGCATAGGAACTGGCTACAGAATTTCGAAACACTTGCCCTAACGAAACTCATTGTGCAATGCACAATTAGTCGCGGTCTGTGCGGCATATCAACCGCCACAACGGCCAAGCAGACGCACAGCACACACGATTTACCCCAATCCAGTCAATGGAAACTCGTCATCGCGTTGCTCGACAAGCTTGCAAAGCCGTGTATATGCTGCAATGCAAAGACAGCTTCGAACACAATCAGGCTGTCCCCTTCATCACAAGACCACAGAGTAGCAAATATGTCCGACGACAAGAGCGACCCGATTGTCATAAAAAAATACGCAAACAGACGGCTCTACAATACCGCAAGTTCTGCCTATGTGACGCTTGATGACCTGTCTCAGATGGTCAAGGATGGAAGTGATTTCGTCGTCCATGATGCCAAGAGCGGCGAAAACATCACCCGTCAGGTTCTGACCCAGATCATCTTTGAAGAAGAAGCCAAGGGCGAAAATCTTCTGCCGATCGACTTCCTGCGCCAGTTGATCCGCTTTTACGGCGACAGCATGCAGGCATTCGTACCAAGCTATCTGCAGTTCTCCATGGACCACCTGACCCGCGAGCATGAGCGGCTTCGCGAAGAGATGGTGGGGTCTGCAGGCACCGAAATGATAAAGTCCATGGAGGATCAGGCACGCAAGAACATGGCGATGTTCCAGGACGCCATGCAGTTGTTCAACCCGTTTGCCGCCATACAGAATGCAAATGGGGTTGCGCCCGAAGCATCAGAAGAGCCGGTGAAATCTGAAACCAAGGCAAAGCCGGAAGCATCGCCTGATACGGATCTCAACGAACTGCGCAACCAGATAAAGACAATGCAGTCGCAAATCGAAAAGCTGGCCGGCAAGGACTGATAGCAAAAATCAGCATCTGCCGGGCCGGGATCAATATCGGTCTCAGTATCCTGCGGCAAATCCATCCTTGCGCGGTTCGGAGCCGGCACACAGTATATTGCTGTCCGGGTCAATCGCGATGATCTGCCCGCCGCCATAGGGTTCTTCCGGGCGGTGAACCGCGTGACCCAGCGCCGCCAGCCCATCTGCAACATGTTGCGGCACGCCCTGCTCCAGCCCCAGCAGTCCTTCGTCGTGGAACGCCCTTGGAAACTCCAGTGCTTCCTGCGGGTCCATGCCATAGACGAACTGGTTCACCATCATCGCCACATGACCCATGGGCTGGTAGGCACCGCCCATAACGCCGAATGACTGCACGATCCGGCCGTTTTCCCTCACCATGGCGGGGATGATGGTGTGCAGCGGCCGCTTGCCGGGGCCAATACAGTTCGGGTGACCCGGCACGGCGGAAAATCCCGCGCCCCGATTCTGCAGGATGATGCCGGTCTTCGGTGTGACCACGCCTGATCCGAAACCGTGATAGATCGAGTTGATGAACGACACCGCCATGCGATCCTTGTCCACAACACTCAGATAGACAGTATCGGACCCCGGCAGCGGTACCACGTTTTCAGGTTCGGGAACCGCACGGTCCATGGATATCTGCGCGGCCAGCTTGTCCGTCATTGCGTCGGACAGCAGCTCTTCGACGGGCACATCCAGAAAATCCTGGTCGGCAATGTGCCGATTGCGGATAACCCATGCCAGCCGGATGGCCTCAACCTCCAGATGGCGCCGTTCGACACTTTCCGGGGCATATTGCGACAGGTCGAAGCGGCCCAGAATGTTGAGTGCCACCATCGCCGTCAGACCGGTACCGTTCGGCGGTATCTCGAGGATTTCTCGGTCCTGATACACCGTGCTGATGGGTGTGACCCACGAGGCCCTGGTCGCAGCAAGATCCTCCAGCGTAATCAGGCTGCCCTTGGCTTTCAGCGTCGCAACGATGTCTTCAGCCACCTCACCCAGGTAAAATCCGTCACGGCCCTTACGCGCAATGATCTCCAGTGTGTCGGCCAGCACCGGCTGCCTGACCATCTGTCCCGGCGCGGGCGCCTTGCCATCAGGCAGGTAATGCATCCGGCCGCCTTCATCGAGATCGAGGAAGTCTGCCAGCCCGGCCCAGTCGTGGGCTGTTCTCGGGCCGACAGGATGTCCGTCGCGCGCCATCGCAATGGCAGGCTGCAGCAAATCACCCAGGGACCTGGTTCCGAACCGGTTCAGCAGCGCTGCCCAGCCATCCACGGCACCGGGAACGGTTATGGCGTGGACATTGTCTGTTGCGATCTCGCTCAGGCCGGACGCCTTCAGCCAGACCTCGTCGGCATGCACGCTGGCACGGCCGGATCCGTTGAGACCCGCGACCTCGCCATCGGGCGTGCCGACCAGCGCAAAGCAATCACCACCGATCGCCGTCATCTGCGGCTCGGTCAGGCACAATACCGCTGATGCGGCAATGGCGGCATCTGCTGCGTTGCCGCCCGTCCTCAAAACATCAAGTGCCGCCAAAGACGCCTGAGGGGACGATGTCGCAACACAGGCCTCGGCCGCATACACCGCAGATCGTCCCGGTACATGAAAATTTCTCATATCAAGTGCCTTTTCATCATCTATTGGCAGGCTTTGCTACTTACGCGTATTAAAGGTGCCTCAAACAAGGGTGTGGTCAAGGCCATTAACAGCCGTTTCACGCTCCGGGATACGCCTTTTCCAGGCGCATGAAACCTCAACAGGCCGCAGAATTGCGGTGAAACGCATCAAGAACCCGGAATTCAGGAGGATTATCAAATGGCATCCGTGAAATCAGATATCGAGATTGCCCGCGAAGCAACCATGAAACCCATCATGGAAATTGGCGCCAAGATCGGCATCAGCGATCAGCATCTCATTCCTTACGGTCATACCAAGGCCAAAATTTCAGCAGAGTTCATCAAGTCCGTTCAGGGCAATGATGACGGCAATCTGATCCTGGTCACCGCCATCAACCCAACGCCTGCCGGCGAAGGCAAGACCACCACCACCGTTGGTCTCGGTGACGGCCTGAACGCCATCGGCAAGAAAGCCATGATCTGCATTCGCGA
>CALHUA010000252.1 GCA_938039915.1 uncultured Anderseniella sp. | reverse complement strand
GCATTCAGGGCATCAAGCGGTTTTTCCTCGACAGCCTGGTGGCGTTCGGCAAGCGCGGACTGGCCTGTCAGCCGGCGATCATCGGCATCGGGCTCGGTGGCTGCAAGGACACCTGCATGGTACTGGGCAAGCGCGCGGCCTGCCTGCGCACCGTGGGCGACAGGAATTCCGACCCCAAGATCGCCGAGCTGGAACTGGAATTTACCGAGCTGGGCAATTCCATCGGCATGGGGGCAATGGGCTTCGTCGGCAAGTCCATGGTCATCGATACCCATATCGAGGTGGGCTATTGCCACACCGGCGGCATGCAGATGTCGGTGCATGCGTTCTGCCTGTCATCGCGCCGGGCGGTGGCGCGGGTTTTCGCCGACGGGCGTGTGGAACACCGCACCGACCCTCAATGGTTCACTGATTATCAACGCCGGGAGACTGTGGAATGGGAAATGCCCGCAAGCCACGAGAAATCCGCCTGAGCACGACGCCGAGCGCTGAAGCGCTGGCTGAACTGCGGCTGGGTGACATCGTCTACCTGGACGGGCTGATGTATACGGCACGCGAAGGCGTCTACAAGCGTGCACTTGAGGACAAGGCCAATATTCCGTTGGAGCTGCCGTCGCAGAGTGCGGCGAATTTTCATTGCTCGCCGGCGGCCCGGATCAATCCGGATGGCACTTTTGAGATGGGGGCGGTGACCGCGACCGCTTCGTTCCGGTTTGCCAAATGGTTGCCGGAATGGCTGGCCAAGTCCGGCGCAAAGCTGGTGATCGGCAAGGGCGGCATGAGCAGCAAGGATTACAAAGAGTATTTTGTGCCCAATGGGGCGATCTATCTCAGCACCGTCGGCTATGGCACCGGTGCGCTGCTGGGGCGTGGGGTCGAAAATGTCGAGGCCGTGCACTGGAATGAAGAACTTGGCCTTGCACAGGCCATGTGGGTGATCCGCTGCAACGCGATGGGGCCGTTCATCGTGGCTTCGGACCTTGAGGGCAACTGCCTGTTCGAACGGGAAAACGAGCGCATTTCCGAAAATCTGCACAAGGCTTATGAAGGCACCCGACCGGCAACACTGAAACGATTTGGCGAAACCGACGACAAGAGCGACGAACTGATCGGCTGAGCAAGAAACTGGTTTGATCTTTCAGGTCAGGGCGTTCGCCTGCTGCGGCACTGGCGGCCAAGCTGACCGTCCCCGAACGATAGAAAATATAGAGGACCGATTTATGTCATCTCATGAGTCCGAGACCCCCTGGGCCGACATCAACAGTGGTGTCGTGCGTCATGCAATCGCGGTCGATCAGCTGGGCACCGCTTCAATCACACCCGACGGTGATTTCGAGGCAGGCTCGTATGCTTCTTTTACACTGACCTATACGGCCGGGCTGTTCGGCATTGACGATTCCGGCAGTCTGCGCGTCTGTTTCCGTTTCGCCTCGGACCAGAGCAACCCCCAGTTTGATGACCCGGCCGGTCCCAACTACACCACAGTGGAGGCGTCAAATGGGGCTGTGCTGCAGGTTCGCTGGGACCCCAAGGCCAATGTACGTCCCTGGGACCGCACCTTGTGGATCAAGGTTGTCAAAGGGTACCTGACCGAGGGCGATACCATTACCATCCGCTTCGGTGTGACCGATCAAGGCGGTCCCGGCATGCGCCTGCAGACCTTCTGCGAAGACACGTTTGAATTCCGGGTGCTGGCGGACCCGATCGCCACGTTCAACTTCCAGCCGCTGCCGGTCCAACCGATGATCGCCATCGTTCCAGGCGCGCCGGAACGGTTCATCGCCGTACTGCCGACCCGCCGGCGCGTGAACGAGCAATTCGCGCTGAAACTCAAGGGTGAAGACAAGTGGGGCAATCCTTCGAACAAGTGCGATACGCACCTGAACATTGAAGCCGATGGGGCAATTCAAGGGCTTCCAGAAACCGTGCATCTCAAGCCGGGTGAATTCAAACTTGAGATTCCAGGGTTGTCTGTTTCGGCTCCCGGGCGAGTTTCAGTACGCCTGCTGGATAAAGGCGGCAACGTCGTTGCCAGTTCGAATCCGCTGATGGTCGAGGATACGAAGCTCGTTCACTTCTGGGGCGATGTGCACGGGCAATCCGAGGAGACCATCGGGACCGGATCAGCGGATCAGTATTTTACGTTTGCCCGTGAATTGGCATTCGTCGATGCCTGTGCGCACCAGGGCAATGATTTCCAGATTACTGACGCATTTTGGGCCGAACTCAACGCACTGACAGCCAAACACGATATGCCGGGCAAGTTTGTTGCTCTGCCCGGTTATGAATGGTCCGGAAACACATCTCTGGGCGGCGACCGCAACATCTTCTTTCCAACCGATGACCGCACTATCCGGCGCTCGTCGCACGCACTCATCGATGGTGGCGATACTGCAGGTACCGACGCATTGACCGCTCGGAAACTTTTCGAAGACCTGGCGCAGAACAAGGAGTGGGATGTCGTCATGTACGCCCATTGCGGCGGGCGCTATGCGGACATTTCAGTTGCCCATGACGGCCGGTTTGAAAAATCGGTTGAGGTACACTCGTCCTGGGGAACTTTTGAATGGATCCTGCATGACGCATTCAAGCTGGGTTACCGCGTCGGGGTTGTCGCCAACTCCGATGGCCACAAGGGGCGTCCCGGCGCAAGTTATCCCGGGGCCGGCAAGTTCGGCGCCATTGGCGGCCTGACCTGTTTCGCGATGGACAAACTGGACCGGGAAACCCTGCTGGACTGCATGCGCAAGCGCCGGCATTACGGCAGCACCGGCGGTGCCAATGGCCGGATGATCATCGACGTGGAAGCAACGTTCAGCGATTTGGGCACGGTGTACCACGATGATCCGGCATTGTTTGACAACCCTGCGGGTACTGCCACGACCAAAGCCTGCATGGGGGATATCGTGCACCTGCCGTCTGGCGAAATGGAGTTGCATGTTGCCCTGGAAACCACGTCACCGATTGAACGTGTCGACATTTTCAATGGCGTGGACCTGATCGAAACCGTGCGGCCCTATAGCGAAGATGACCTGTGCGCCCGCATCAGGGTTCAGTGGGAAGGCGCAGAATACCGCGGCCGATTCCGCGAAGTGATCTGGGACGGCAGTGCTGAGATTTCCGGAAACACCGTAACGGGCAGCACTGCGATCAACTTCCTGAACAGGGACAAGACGCTTGAGCGCGACGGCAATAGGCTGTCGTGGAAAGCTTTGACGACTGGAAATTCCGGTGGATTCGAACTGGTTCTTGAGACTGCACAAGATGGCACACTCAAACTCGATACCCCCCTGATCAAGTTTGAGACGGAGATTTCGGAGATCGGGTTGGAAGATACCGTCCATGACGCATCTAGCGAACTTCCCCGCTTTGTGAAGATCTATCGTCTGCCGGTTGAGAACACCCATCGCAGCTTCAGGTTCAGCCGCAAGATTGACCTGAAGGGGTCAGGCGACAATCCGATTTATGTTCGCCTGACGCAGGAAGACGGCACTCGCGCCTGGACAAGTCCAATCTACGTGTACCGCTAGCGGAAGCCACTTATTGTTAAATGGAAGCGTTTGCGAGGTTGTCGGCTGCGACAGCAGCTAGAAGCCTGGCGTGCATTTCGTCGATCACGCGGGTTCTTGCACTGTCGTCACGGCTGACAAGACCCAGTTGTCTGACAGGGGCCTGCGGCCCCAGTGACAGGCGTTTCAACGGCAGTTGGTTGATGGCCGGGACGCAACTCCTGGGTGCTATGGAAACGCCGAGATTGCGCAACACCATGCTGGAAATGGCCTCCAGCCCTTCCAGTTCCATGGTGTCGTTGACCTCGATCTTTTGAGCCTGCAGCCACTGTTCAATCATCATGCCGACGACGGCATTTCTG
>CALHUA010000251.1 GCA_938039915.1 uncultured Anderseniella sp. | reverse complement strand
TGAAATCATGTACTGGGGCACCCGTGACCTGATCACCCGCATGCTGGAAAAACAGCGCATCACTGCAACTTATGTCGATCCGACTGACCTTGAGGCGCTGAAAACGGCCATTGTGCCGGGCAAAACCGAACTGGTCTGGATCGAAACACCGGTCAACCCGGTATGGGACGTGATCGATATCAAGGCGGTGGCCGACATCGCCCATGTCGCAGGCGCTGAACTGGCGGTTGATTCAACGTCCGCCAGCCCGGTTGTGACACGGCCCCTGGCTCATGGTGCGGATATAGTCTTCCACTCCATCACAAAATACCTCAATGGCCATTCCGATGTGCTGGGTGGCGCACTGGTGACCCGTGAGGACAATGCGCGCTGGGTAGAAGCACGTGGCGTGCGCAATGTGACCGGCGGCATTCTGGCGCCGTTTGAAGCCTGGCTGCTGATCCGGGGCATGCGCACGCTGTATGTCCGCGTCAACAAGGCGGCTGAAAGTTCGCTGGCCATAGCCCGGCATCTGGAGCACCATCCCAAGGTGGAAAAAGTATTGTATCCCGGCCTACAGTCCCATCCCGGCCATGAAATCGCCCGCCGCCAGATGGACGGCTTCGGCGCCATGATGTCCATATGCGTGAAGGGCGGCATGGCGGAAACCGGCCGGGTGATCCGGGCCCTTAAAATATTCCTGCCGGCAACGTCGCTTGGCGGCGTGGAGAGCCTGGCCGAGCACCGCAAGGTGATCGAGGGCGAAGACAGTCCGATTCCCGACAACCTGATCCGGCTGTCGGTCGGCATCGAGGCCACCGATGACCTGATTGCAGATCTGGAACAGGCGCTCGGCAAGGCATGAAGCGGCTTGCTCTGGTGTTCGCCGTGCTGTTGCTGTCCGGCCAGGTTCACGCACAGGACGGCAAACGGTTGCCGGACGGTGTGGTGTCAACCGGGTCGAACGATGTGGCCGAAGCCTGGCTGACACGTCCAACCACACGATACGCCCATGGTATTCTCGGCGATGCCATCGAGGCCGGCGGCCTGATGGTCAAGATGGCCGATGGTCAGCTTTACGAACATGTACTGCCTGACGGCTTTGTCTTCGAGGATCGCCGCGCCCGGCCGGTTGACCTGGATGGCGATGGCCGCGACGAGATTGTCGTGGTTCTCAGCAGTGTGAGTGATGGTGCGGCCCTGGCGGTTTACGGTGTTGCTGACGGCAAGCTCCGACTCAAGACAAAGACCCCGCACATTGGCAGAACCAACCGCTGGCTCAACCCGGCGGAGTTTGCCGATCTGGACGGTGATGGAAATATCGAGATCACCGCCGTGTGGACCCCGCATCTGGGACGGGTGCTGCAGGCCTGGTGGTTCTCAGACGGAAAACTGCGTCAGGTGGCCAAAATCAAGGGTTACTCAAACCATGCCATTGGATCACCGGTCCAGGACCTGACTGAAATTGTCAAACTGTCAGACGGTCGTACCGCACTGGCCATCCCTAAGCCCGGCTATGACGAAATCGCTTTCATGGTCTTGCGGAAAGGCACGTTTACCGAGGTTGCCCGCACATCGGCTGGAGGCCGCATTACTTCTCCGGTTCGCAGCAGCAAAAACGGCCGGCAGCTTGAATTTGCAACCGGCCGGAACTCACATGTGACGATCGATATTCCCTGATCAGGCGGCGCGCAGGCCTTCCTTCTTGATCCATTGTGCGGTGTCGTCCAGGGCCGCTTCATAACGGTCGAACATCTCGTTGACTTCGCTTTCTGTGATGATCAGCGGCGGGCACAGCGCCACCGAATCCACCATGGCGCGCACCATGAGGCCGCGCTCCTGGGCGAATTTCATCATCGTCGGGCCTACCATTTTTTTCGGATCGAATGACGCCCTGGTGGCCTTGTTTTCCACGATTTCAGCAGCGCCGATGAAGCCCTTGGCGCGCACATCACCGATCAGTTCATGGTCTTTCAGCTTGTTGAACCGGCCTTCGAACAGCGGCGCCAGTTTGGCGACATGGTCAACAATACCGTCACGCTTGTAGATCTCGATGGTCTTCAGCGCGACCGCCGATGCCACCGGGTGCGCGGTATAGGTGTAGCCGTGACCAAACACGCCGATCTTTTTCGACTGGTCGAGCATCGCCTGATAGAGGTCTTCCTCGATGGAAATGCCGCCCAGCGGCATATAGGCCGAGGTGATCGCCTTGGCCATAGACACCGAGGTTGGCTGCATGCCCATGGTTTCCGACCCGAACCATTTGCCGGTCCGGCCGAAGCCGCAGATCACCTCGTCGGCGATGTAGCGCACGTCGTATTTTTCCAGGATGGTCTGGATCTTCGCGTAATAGCCATCGGGTGGAATGATGACACCGCCGGCGCCCATGATCGGCTCGGCAAAAAAGCCTGCCACTGTTTCAGGACCTTCGCGGATGATCAGGTCTTCCAGTTCGGTTGCCATCCGGGTGGTGAACTCGTCCTCCGTCTCGCCGTCCTCGGCAAACCGGTAATGGTGCGGGCACGAAGTGTGCATGATGTTCTCGATCGGCAGGTCGAAGTCGGCATGCACCGGCGGCAGGCCAGTGAGGGATCCGGATGCAACCGTGACGCCGTGATAGCCCTTGATACGCGAAATCAGTTTCTTCTTTTCAGGCTTGCCGCGGGCATTGTTGTAATACCAGGTCATCTTGACCTGCATGTCGTTGGCTTCGGACCCTGACGAGCAGAACAGCATCTTTGACGCTTCGCACGGCACCAGCTCTTTCAGCGTCTCGGCAAGCTCGATTGCCAGGTCGTTGGACTTGCCGGCAAAGATGTGGGTGTAGGGCAGCCTGCTCATCTGCTGGGCGGCAACATCGACGATTTCCTGGTTGCCATAGCCCAGCGACGTGCACCACAGACCGGCCAGGCCTTCGATGTACTGCTTGCCGTCACTGTCATAGACATAGATGCCCTTGCCTTCCTCGATGATGGTCGGCCCCGTCTCGCGGAACGTCGAGAGATTGGTGTAGGGGTGGATCAGGGTCTCGATATCCCGAACGGCAATATTCGACAGCTGTTTGTTCATCTTGAAATTTACCTTTTGACAAGCGCGCACTGGTGCGCACGATCTGTTTGGGATTGAATGCGCGCAATCTGATTGCGGTGAATATGTCAGAAATCATGAGGGGCACACAATGGCCGATATGTCGCTGATCAAGCAGACCGCGAATGCGCTGGTTGCACGGCTCAAGGATGGTGAGGTGAGCCCGCATGACCTGCTTGATGCGCTGGAAGCGCGCATTGCGGATGTGGACGGCGAGGTCAACGCGCTGCCGACCCTGTGTTTTGACCGCGCCCGCGACCATGCCGATGAGGTGTTGAAGAAACCGGTTGGCGAGCGCGGCCTGCTCGCCGGCATGCCGGTGCCGATCAAGGATCTGGCAGATGTTGAAGGGGTTCGCTCGACACACGGATCGCTGATTTTCGCCGATGCGGTGCCAGATACATCGGACGTGCTCGTCAGCCATCTCGAGGCGGAAGACGGTATTGTCTATGCCAAGTCCAACACGCCGGAATTCGGTGCCGGCGCAAACACGTTCAACGAGGTGTTTGGCCGGACGCTGAACCCGTGGAATACATCGCGCTCTGCGGCAGGCTCATCCGGCGGTGCCGCCGTCGCCCTTGCCACGGGCACGGCCTGGCTGGCGCATGGCTCCGATATGGGCGGTTCCCTGCGCAATCCGGCCTCGTTCAACAATATCTGCGGCATGCGGCCATCACCGGGCCGGGTTGCCACCAGCCGGTTCAGCCAGGTGGACGGCAATCTGGGCCAGGAAGGACCGATGGCGCGCAATGTCGAGGACCTGGCATTGCTGTTTGACGCCATGTGCGGCGAGGAACCGGGCGATCCCGTCTCCAAGCCACGGCCACAGACGAGTTTTCTCGACCAGGCCCGGTCCGGTTGGAAACCGAAGCGGGTGGCGTTTTCCCGCGATCTGGGCATTACACCGGTTGACCCGGAAGTGGCAGAGATTGTCGAGGCAGCAGCCCGGCGTCTTGAAGACGCCGGCGTGGTTGTCGAAGACGCCCAGCCTGACCTGTCGGAAACCCATGAGTGTTTTCACGTCCTGCGCGCCTTGTCGTTCGCCATCTCCATGAAGCCGTTGCTGGATGCTCATCGCGACAAGCTGAAGCCTGAGGTCATCTGGAACATCGAGCAGGGACTGGCGTTGAGTGCTGATGACGTGGCCCGGGCCGAACACCAGCGTGCCGCC
>CALHUA010000250.1 GCA_938039915.1 uncultured Anderseniella sp. | reverse complement strand
TTCGGCAATATCGAACTGATGGGCGGCGTCAGCTTTATTCCGGCCATGATCGGCATGTTCGCCATCTCCGAAGTGCTGCGCTATGTGGCGTCCAATCGCACGGTCATCCAGGTCCCGCAGCAAGCTGTCGGCAGCGTCTTTTCAGGCCTTGGTGCCATCCTGATGCGGTACAAGTTCAACATTGTCCGCGGCAGCTCCATCGGTGCCGTGGTCGGCATATTGCCGGGTGCCGGCGCTGATATCGCCGCCTGGATCTGTTATGCCATTTCCAAGAAACGATCAAAGGAGCCGGAGAAATTCGGCACAGGCCACCCGGAAGGCCTGGTTGATGCGGGTTCAGCCAACAATGCCAGTCTGGCCGGTGCCTGGGTGCCGGCAATCGTCTTCGGCATTCCCGGCGATTCCATAACCGCCATCGTCATCGGCGTCCTCTACATGAAGGGCATGAACCCCGGCCCGATGGTGTTTATCCAGAATCCGGAACTGATCTATGCCGTGTTCATTGCGTTCTTTCTTGCCAACCTGGCCCTCTTGCCGCTCGGCTTTACTGCCATCCGACTGTCACGACAGATCTTGAAAATACCGCGTCGTGTGCTGATGCCGCTGATCCTCATGTTCTGCATGGTCGGCGCATTTGCCATCAATAATACGGTCTTTGGTATCACCGTGATGCTGGTCCTCGGCATCGTCGCCTACCTGATGGAGGAAAACGGTTTTCCGGTAGCACCCGCCATTCTCGGCATTGTTCTCGGCGGCATGGTCGAAGACAATTTCATGGCCTCGATGATCAAGGCAGACGGCAGCATGCTGGGCTTCTTCTCCCGCCCCATCGCGGCAACCCTCGGCGTCATCACCATCATGCTTTGGCTCACACCGATCCTGGTTGCCGGATGGAAACGATACCAGCGCATGCGAAGCCCAACTGTCGAGACTTGATGCAGGATTTTGAGCCTGTTCGATCTAGTCCCTCTGACCCTGTATCACCCGGTTGAGGATCATGGCACAGAACAGGATAGCAAAGCCTGCCAGAATACCCTGTCCGACCGACGAGTACTGCAGCGCTTCCAGCACGTCTTCGCCAAGGCCCTTGGCGCCGATGAGCGATGCCACAACCACCATAGCGAGAGAGAGCATGATCGTCTGGTTGACGCCGGCCAGGATGGACGGTGAGGCAAGCGGCAGGTCGACCCGGGTCAAAAGGTACCATTTCGACGCGCCATAGGCGATGGCCGCTTCCCTGACCGCTTCCGGTACGCCGCGCATGCCGAGCACGGTCAGGCGGACAACCGGCGTTCCGCCGAAGATCATCGTGGTGATGACGGCCGCCGGTTTGCCGACGCTGAAGAAGGCGATCACCGGGATCATGAACACGAAGGACGGCATGGTCTGCATGAAGTCCATGATCGGACGAATGATCGCATAGAACCTCGGGCGCCTGGCGCAGAACAGCCCCAGCGGAATACCAAGCACAATCGAAATGC
Organism: uncultured Anderseniella sp.; assembly: GCA_938039915.1. Classification (GTDB taxonomy): domain Bacteria; phylum Pseudomonadota; class Alphaproteobacteria; order Rhizobiales; family Aestuariivirgaceae; genus Anderseniella. Next base: position 7,760 of record CALHUA010000250.1, on the reverse strand, counting down.
AGGCGGCCGTACCCAGCAGCGCCAGCGTCGTCATGGCCTTTTCCCAGAACCCGAACAGGCCCATGTAAGCCAGGAAACCGGCGGACGCCAAAGCGGCCAGGAAACCCGCCGACAACCATGTCAGCAGTATAATGAAACTGGCGATCACTGGCCACGGTGTGGAAACAAACAGCACTTCCAGCCCATCCAGCACGACCCGGATTCCATAGCTGATAAAGTCAAATGCCCACTGTCCGGATGAGCGCACAAACTCGAAAAACTGCTCGACCAACTTGATTGCCGTCAGGCGGATGTTGACGTCGGTCGGGAAAACCGCAAGCCAGGACACGGTGCCCGGAAATGCGAAATGCACAATGGAGACCGCAAAAATCAACAACACGAATATCACGCTTGTGGCGGTTCTGACGTTGTTCAGCCCGGACTTGATCGACCGGTCGGACAGCCATTGCGAAAACCGACTTTCAAGGGCCGGATTGGCCATGATGCCTTCGGCCACCTTGACCAACGCCAGCATCACCAGTCCGAACAGAACAATCCAGATTGCGTTGGCTTCTGCCACAACGATCTCGGCCTGAATATCCGCAATGGCGGTTTCCAGTGACTTGATGGTGCGCCGGAACACATCGACATTGTCGGCATTCTTGGAGATGGCCGCTTCAAGCTGCTGGTTACGGAAGGCAAGCGTGCCCTCGATCTGCGCAATCCTGTCCCTCGCATCAGCCCCCAGGTCACCAAAGGTGCCACGGGCAATCTGAATGAAGGCAAAGGTCTCAAGGATGACGAACGGCAGGCCCCAGTTCCACAACCCGCGCATGCCATACCAGATCGGCCCCAGTAGTGCCGCCACCATGTTGAAGGTCCAGGTAAAGCCGGACCTGGCGCCGATCTTTGCAAACTGCTCCCGGTAGTAGTCGGGGTTGGTTTCCACAAACTCCCGGATCAACTCGTCACGGTTCTCGGCTCGGTTTTCCGCAAGTTCCTCAGATGACTGATTGGCAATGACCGGATCGGTATTCATCATGATGTCTCCGTACCTTCGACCACCGTGCGCAGCAGATCCGCCCGTGTGATCACCCCGACGGGCGTGCCTTTGCCATTGACGACCGCGACCGGGTCTTCTGACAAAATGGCATGGTCGATCAGCTCTTTGAGATTTGCATCCTGCGCAAAGGTCTTGGCGGTTTTCTTCAGGCCGCCATGGGCGGATTCAAATGCTTTCATGTCCTGCATGACCGCATGCGCACGCACCACTTTCAGCCGCGAAATGCCGGCGACAAAGTCAGCCACATAGTCATCAGCCGGATTGAGAACAATGTCCTCCGACGTGCCGGTCTGCACCACCCGTCCGTCACGCATGATGGCGATGCGGTCGCCAATGCGCACGGCCTCATCCAGGTCGTGGGTGATGAACACCGTCGTCTTGTTCATTTGTGAGGCCAGCTTCATGAACTCATTCTGCAACTGTCGCCTGATCAGCGGATCAAGCGCGCTGAACGGTTCGTCCATCAGCAGTATTTCCGGGTCTGCCGCCAGCGCCCTGGCCAGCCCGACCCGCTGCTGCATGCCACCGGACAGTTCATGGGCAAACTTGTTGCCCCAGCCGGTCAGCTCCACCAGGTCAATGGTGCGTTCGGCGATTTCAATGCGCTCGTTCTTGTTGATGCCGCGGATTTCCAGCGGCATCGCCACATTGTCGAGAACCGAACGGTGCGGCATCAGGCCGAAATTCTGAAACACCATCGAGATGTGCTCGTTGCGGTATTTGCGCAGCACATCGGGCGCCATCGCCATGATGTCCTCGCCATTGACGACAATCTGCCCGGCGGTGGGCTCCAGCAGACGGTTGATATGGCGCACCAGGGTGGATTTGCCGCTGCCCGACAGCCCCATGACACAGAAGATTTCACCGGGCTTTATCTGCATGCTGGCATCGGCAACGCCGATCACGCAGGCATGCTTTTCCAGAACCTGCTTCTTGGTCAGGCCGTTGGCCTTGATATCGGCAAGTGCCGCGTCGGCCTTGTCGCCGAATATCTTCCAGACATTGGAAATCTCTATGGCATATCCGCTATTGCTCATGGGAACGACCGATCCAGGATTGCAGGAATTTTGAGGGACCGGTGCCCGACCTCGCCGGGCACCGGAATATGGTTGGTCAGGTCTTAAACCTTACAGTCCAAGCCAGCTGTCGACACGGTCCGAGTTGGCCTTGACCCATTCCTTGGCAACCTGATCTGCCGACTTGCCGCTTTCGATCTGGAAAGCGAAGCTGGACACATCTTCTCCGGTAAGCTTGATGTTTTTCAGCAGGTCGGTGATTGCAGGCGAACGCTCAGCAAGCGATTTCGAATAGGCGATCTGTACCTTCTTGAGCGCATCCTCGGTCATCACCTTGGAGTTCTCATACCAGTTGGGATCTTCCGACGGCTGCAGGGCCTTGTACTTGGCCGGATCGAACGGTGGCTCTTCAAGACGCACAACATCATGCTGGAACCAGATGGCGTGCGGTGAATAGCAGTAGAAGGCATATCCGATGCCCTTTTTGATCGAGTCTCCGACGGTCGCGGTCATGACCGACTGATCGGCGCGTACCGGCTCCATGAACGGTAAAAGGCCATAGTCGCGAACCTTGACCTGGTTCACGTTGGCAGATGCCCAGCCCGGTGCGCCGACCCAGATCTCACCCTTGCCGTTGCCGTCTGAGTCCATCAGCTTGGCGATCTCGGGTCTCGCAAGATCGAAAATTGACGTAACCTTGTTAGCCTCGGCAAACTGCTTGGTGACGCAAAAACTCTGCTTGCCCTCGTAAGGGTTTTCCGACAGGGCGACCTTGCCGGTGCCGTCAACATACTTGTCGGTGAAGCTCTTCTGGTTCGGCAGCCAGACATCCGGATGCACATCGATATCGCCCTTGCCGGCATCCATGGCCGCGAAGATGGCAGCATTGTCACCCGGCACGAGGTTGGCTTCACCACCGATTTTCGACACCACAATCTCCTGAATGAGATGGGCTATGGCCTGGGCGCCTGTCCACGCAGGTGCGCCAATATTCACTTTTTCGGCGGCAAGAGCGGCAGTCGATACGGTCATCGAAAGCGCCAGAATGGCACCGGTAATAATTTTCCTCATTTTACAGTCTCCTCCTGGTTTATGAAACGGCTGCTCCAACAAAAGCACCCGCATTTATGGTTCAAGCTCTGGTAGAAAACCGACGGGCAGGTGCAGCTCGCACTCCACCAGAAAATTTCTCCAAAACATTGAAAATAAACATTTTTACTCCCTATATTGAATCAACAAATCAACCTGATCTACGACAGGTCAGGCAAGAAATCTCCAACGATTGTATTAAACATGCTTGGTTTTTCCATATGCACATTGTGGGCACAGCCGGGCACAACCGCCAGTGAACTGTTTGCTATACCACGCCACAAGGCCTCAGGCTGCTGCCATCCGTATGAGCGATCCCGGTCCCCCCATAATACAAGTGTGTCAGCCTCGATTGCACTGAGCTCAGGCCGTCCGTCCCACGTCTCCCAGGCTGACAGGCTGGCCAGGGCTGCCTGCATGGATGCCTTCAGACCGAGTGCAACGCACGCCTCATATCCGTCAGCCTTGTCGCCCTGCAAAAACCAGGTCGCAGCAATCCGACGGGCCGTGCTCTCAATGCCTTCTGCTCCCAGACGCTGTCGGGAAGCTTCAATCGTTTCAAACCTGTCGGGCAACATCCCGACCGGCCCGGTGCCGTAACATACGAGAGAGGCAATGCGTTTCGGCGCCAATGCAGCCATCGCCTGAACAATCATGCCGCCCATCGAATGGCCAAGCAGGTGGAACCGCTCGACACCGAGTGCACGCAACCCATCCAGCACCTGCGCAGCAAATCCTGGAATTGTGTCGGGCGCTGTCAGGTGAGCGCTGTCACCGAAGCCCGGCAGGTTGGGCGCCAGCACGTCAAAGCGGTCCTGGAAGAACTCAAGCTGCGCCCGCCAGATGCCAGCACCGGCCAGATATCCATGCACGAGCACCAGCGGAAATCCACTGCCTTTTCGTTCAAAGATAAGTTGGCCCATCTTGTCCATTTCAACTCTCCCGACCCGTAGGCACGTCACAACGTTAAATTTGGTGACAGAGCATTCTGGTGTTCGGAACTAAACCTCCTTGTTGAAAATTAGTCTGTGTAGCCTGGCAGATCGAACACTTCCGGATAACCGAAAAGCGCAGCGCTGCCGCCGGTGTGAAGAAAGACAACATTGTCTATGCCTTCAAATGCGCCCTTGCCGATCAGGTCGATCAGCCCGTCCAGGCCCTTGCCCGAATAGACCGGATCAAACAGCAGGCCCTCGGTTTGGGCCAGGGTCTTGACGGCTTTCTTCATGCCCTCGGTCGGCAAACCGTAGCCTGGTCCGACATAGTTGCAATTTGCCCGGACGCTATCTCGCGAAATGCTCAGTCCGGTGCCAAGGTGTTCCGCTGTCTTCACAGCAAGATCGAAGACCATCTGCTCCTGTTTTTCCTGCGGTGCCCGCACACCGATACCAAGAAGCTGAATGTCGCTTTCAATAGCAGCCAGTCCCGTCACCAGGCCGGCCTGCGTACCGGAACTGCCGGTTGCATGGACAAATGCGTCGATTTGCAGACCGATATCGACAGCCTGTTCCGCCAACTCGCGGGCACAGTTTACATAACCAAGCGCGCCAATCGGGTTCGATCCGCCGCCGGGTATGATGTATGGCACGTCGCCCTGCTCACGAAGCCGGTCAGCCAGTGTTTCCATTTCGGCTGCCATATCGCTGCCGCCGGCCCGCTTTGAAACGGTCGCTCCATGCAGCATGTCCAGCAGCACATTACCGTTGTGATTGTACTGGGCGTCATTTGATCCGGTCCTGTCTTCCAGGAGGATATGACACTTCATGCCGAGTTTTGCCGCAGCAGCCACTGTCTGGCGGGCATGATTGGATTGGGTCGCACCCTGGGTGATGATCGTATCTGCGCCCTGCCCTTGAGCGTCAGCCATCAGGTATTCAAGCTTGCGTGTCTTGTTGCCACCCGATGACAGGCCGGTGCAATCATCCCTTTTCACCCACAAACGTGGTCCGCCCAGCAATTCGCTGAGCCGGTCCATGGGTTCCAGCGGTGTTGGCAGATGACCAAGACGCACGCGCGGGAATCGAGCCAGGGCAATCGACAGCGCTTTGCACAAGCTTTTGGTTGCCTCGGGCGACTGCCGGTCTTCGGTAGCAATTGTCTGCATGGTCTGGGCCATTCTGTATTCCTTGTAATTGGATTACAGAAATGGTCACCCAGCCCGCGCGCAAAAAATAATGCTTTCTTCTCTGCCTAGCCATACATAATGTATGGGCAAAGAAAGGAAATTCCATGGATTTGCGCTGGCTTGAGGATGTTTTGGTATTGCTGGAAGAAGGCAATATGACCCGTGCGGCCAACCGGAGAAACATCACCCAGCCGGCATTTTCCCGGCGTATCCGCGGGTTTGAAGACTGGCTCGGCACACCGGTGCTTGATCGCAAGGTCAATAGTGTCGGCCTGAGCCCGTCACTGGCCGCAAACGAGCCTGAAATCAGGGCGCTGACAGCACGCATACGCGAATTGCGCGGCAGGATTTCAACGTACGATCCGGCAAGCACCACGACGACGATTGCGGCCCAGCATGCGTCCATATACTCGACTTTTCCCGATATGGCTTTGCGGGCACAACAGGAGTTTCCGGCGCTCAAGTTTCGTGTACGGGCCGGCAATCAGCGCGACTGTGTTTCCATGTTTCTGCGTGGCGATGCCGCCATGCTGATGTTTTACGAGGCAGAGGGAGCAGCCCCCTTGCCGTTTGGCGACACCGTGAAGCGCGGCACCTGGGGGGATGACAGGCTGGTGCCGGTCGTCGGCGGCAGCATGCGCTATGCCGTTGCAGGCGACGGATCGATACCGGATGACAGTCCGGCAATTATCTATCCGGAAGAGAGCCACTTTGGCTCGATGTTCAATGGAGCGGAAAGACGCTTTGCCACCCGCAGCCAGACGGTCAACCCCGTCTATGAGACAGCGTTTTCCAATGGCATCAAGGAACTGGTCCTGAAAGGCCTGGGCATCGCCTGGCTGCCAGTCAGCATGACACATCACGAGATCGAAAGCGGACAGCTGGTCAATCTCAGCGGCTGCTATGGCAGTCTGCCCCTGAACATCGTCTTGTATGCCGATATACAGGATGATACCGCCAGTACGCTGCTGGACGTGTGGAGCGCCTGATTGTTGAACCACGTTCCAGAATGGGGGTTTTTGATTGCGGGGTCAGTTAGAGTGAGTACTTATCGCTCACGCAAGCAGTCTTCGGCTGCGCCATTTTTGTGGTCGAACAGCTTTCTTCGCTTCGCTCAGGCCGTTCTCCGGCCCTGAACAATGTTTTAGCGTTCGTCATTCCCGCGAAAGTGGGAACTCCTACATGGCAGCATACATCACCCTTACTGTTAGTGGATCCCCGTTTTCACGGGGATGACGATAGTGATGAACTCCCCTCCGATGCACCGAAGGTGCAGAGGCAAGCGCGACTGCGCGCCGCACGAAGTGCGCCCTAGCGGAGCGCAGCCGAAGGCTGTTTGCGTGAGCGAAATCACTTAAAGTGTACAAACTCACATCGCAGCTTCTCTCAGCCCTGTACCCTGATGTGCAATGCTCCGGCCATAAAATGACGCCAATCAGTGAGGGGAAAACAATCATGAACGCGGTCTGCAAGAAAATCCTTATTGCATTTCAGTTCATTCTTGCCTCAACGCTGACCGCACAGGCCGGGCCAACCCCCGCGATCGTGATCTCCGATCATATTATCGGCACCACACCAGGCAGCTTCTTTGTCATTCGCACAACCACGTTTAACGGACCGACCTACTATCAGTATTCCAAGCGCATGGATTTGGTTGAGCTGTCGATCCGGGATGGCAGCATCATGCAAAAATGTGCACTGCGCGAGACTGATTATGTATCAGATGCAGGCGTAGAGCAGGAAAACTGGACACAAACTGAAAAGCGAAAGCCATCATGTCAGGTCTTCGACGTTCTCTCCAACCGCGGCGCCGGGTATATGGCGCCGCGAAGCAACGACACCGGCAAGGCCACATTCAGGCTGACCGCCGGCGGGCTGGAAGCCATCGATGACACGTCTGCTGACAACCCCGGGTGGACCAATGTAATGCCGGTAAAACTCATCAAGGCGCGAGCCGCCAGAACAACATCCATCACGGCATCGGAGATCCCCTGGCAGACCAGCCCGGACCCATCCGAAGTATTCAGCCTTGCAGGGGCACCCGACGACGGCGAAGCTTTTCACGAGTTGTGCAAACTGGCCCCGGTTGCAATCACATCAAGAGGGCACCAGTGGGCGTTTCTTCAATTGTCGTGCTGGTCCGGTGATACCGATGCAGATGGCGCAAATTTTTACATAGCCTTGAACGGCAGCCATTGAGCACAAGGAAGCAGCCGCAACTATTCTTCTCGCGCCCTGAACCTCGGTCCGCCGATATGAACAACCTTCCCGTCATTTGTTGCCATGCTCAGGCGGTTTCGCAGTGCCGGAACAAACCGCTGGATTGAGATGTCATCGACAGTATCGCTCTCGATGAACCTCAACAGCTGATCATCTCCCCTGAAATCTGACCGCTCACCAAGCAGGGGAACGGTCCGGCGTTCGCGATATTCAGCCAGAGACTTGCTGTAATAGTGATTGATACGAAGCACATCGGTTGACCGGGCGG
>CALHUA010000249.1 GCA_938039915.1 uncultured Anderseniella sp. | reverse complement strand
CGCCCTTGAATGTGATTTCACCAACCTGCGGATGATAGAACCCGTTGATGACGTTCAGCATCGAGGTCTTGCCCGCCCCGTTGGGCCCGATGATCGCACGAATTTCACCCTTGTGGATATTGAAGCTCACATCCTTGATGGCGTGCACACCACCGAACGACAATGACACATTGCGAATATCAAGCATGACTTCCGGGGCATTGGCCCGGTCGCTGCCTGCCTCTGCCGGTTTCACTGCTACATTCATTCTGCAGCCTCCTTGAAGCTTGCCCGGTCTATGGCATGCAGCTTCATGTCCCTGATTTCGACATCGCCTTCAATGTCGCCACGTCTGCCGTCTTCGAAGGTAACCTCGGTCTTGATCTTCTGGCGTTTCTTGCTCGGGTCATACAACGCATCGATCAGCACGGCATAGCGCTCGTTGACCAGCGAGCGGCGAACCTTTGCGGTACGGGTAATTTCACCGTCATCAGGGTCCAGTTCCTTGTGCAGGATCAAAAAGCGCGAAATCTGCGCACCGGCAACACGCTCTTCCTGCGACAGTTCCCGGTTCACCGCATCCACGTGCTCCTCAATCATCTTGTAGACGTCAGCATGACCCGCCAGTTCCTGGTAGCTGGCATAGACAACATTGTTGCGTTCCGCCCACGACCCCACCGATGTCAGGTCGATATTGATGAACGCCGTCACGGAGTCCCGCCCGTCGCCGAACGCGACGGCTTCCTTGATGTTCGGGAAGAATTTCAGCTTGTTCTCGATGTACTTCGGCGGGAACAGCGTGCCGTCGGTCAAATGGCCCACATCCTTGGCTCGATCGATGATCTTCAGGTGACCATTGTCGTCAATGAAACCGGCATCACCGGAATGCACCCAGCCGTCCGTGGTCTTGGTATCGCTGGTTGCTTCCTTGTTTTTGTAATACTCGGTGAAGATGCCAGGCGAGCGGTACATCACTTCGCCACTGTCAGCGATTTTGATTTCCACACCACCCATGGGCGTTCCGACCGTGTCGGCATAAATCTCGCCATCAGGCTGACCCGTAATGTAGACGGCTGCTTCGGTCTGTCCGTAGAGCTGCTTCAGGTTGATGCCGAGCGCCCGGTAATATTTGAAAATCTCAGGCCCGATCGCCTCGCCCGCCGTATACCCTATCCGCACCTGGCTGAGCCCGTAGCGGTTCTTCAGCGGACCATAGACCATGAGGTTGCCGAGCCAGTATTTCAGCCTCGCCATCAGCGGCACTGACTTTCCGTTGAGGATATCTTCGCCGTGCTCGCGTGCCACGCCCAGAAAATACTCGAACATTTTCTTCTTGATCGCGCTGGCATCTTCCATGGCCACCGTGGTGTGGGTGATCAGGTTTTCGTAAATCCGTGGTGGCGCAAATGCGTAGGTCGTGCCCACCTCCCGCCGGTCATCAATAACCGTTTCCGGGCTTTCCGGACAATTCACGCAGTATCCGGACACATAAGACTGGGCATACGAGAAAATATGATCCCCGACCCACGCCATCGGCAGATAGGCGATGACCTCGTCGTTCTCGCTGAGATTGTCGAAGTCTTGTGCCGTGTCTGCGGCCCAGACGCATGCACCCTGGGTCAGCACCACGCCCTTGGGCCGGCCGGTGGTGCCTGATGTGTACAGGATGATCGCGGTGTCTTCCGACTTGCCCTTGGCAATCTCGCCGCGCCACACATCTTCATTGTCACCGCTGTCGCGGCCGAGCTGCTGCACCGCCTCATATGAGCGCACGCCCTCGACGTCATAATTCTGGAGACCACGTTCCTCGTCGAACACAATCTCTTTGAGATCCTTGTAGGTTTCCCGGATTTCCAGAAGCTTGTCGACCTGTTCCTGGTTTTCCACCACCGCAAACTTGACGCCGGCATGGTCCAGCACATAGCCCATCTCTTCTGCAACGGAGTCCTGATACACCGGCACCGGAATTGCCCCGAGCGACTGGGCCGAACAGATCGCCCAGTACAGCCGGGGCCGGTTGTCACCGACAATCGCCACCCGGTCACCACGCTTGAGGCCCAGGGCCCGCAGCCCAAGGGCGAGGTCACGGACCTCCGTCAACGTGTCGGCCCAGCTCCAGGTCTGCCAGATACCAAGATCCTTTTCACGCATGGCAGGCCGTGCGCCTCTGACCTTGGCATTTCGCAGTAACAGTTTTGGAATCGTGTCGTGCACCGACGCGTCATGCGCTTCAGCAGTCATATGTCATTTCCACCCTGACAGGCAGCTCTCAGCAGGCTGCATGGTCATTTCCAGTTACCGGTCTTTATGCCGACGATTGGGGGGAGTGTGCCGAAAAAAAATGCCGTGCACCAGTACTGAGTTGACAGACAGACCATATTCTTGTGTTCTATGATCTCAGATTGGGTCTTGCCGAGACTTCGCTCACCCGCCGTAATCTTTCAATCCTTCAATATCCAGCACTTTCAGGCCGCTCGGCGTGAGCTGAATGAGGCCGTCGTCGGCAAGCGTATGCAAGGACTTGTTGGTGATCTGACGTGAAATGCCGGCGAACAGACCGAGGTCTTCCTGGGGCATTTCGATCACGCGCGGTGTCCGTGGAAACAATACCGGATTGTACATGGTGGCTATGGTGTGGGCCAGCCGCACCACGGCGCTGCTGGTACGGTCCCGGCTGACAATGGCGATAAACTGCCCCAGGCGCTCATTCAGCAATTGCACCAGAAACCGGTTGAACCCGACGGAATTGGCGAACAGCCAGCGAAAGGTGTCGCCTCGCATGATTGCCACGTCGGCATCGGTGACCGCTGCCACATCATAGCGGCGCGCCTCGTCCTTGATGATCGAGCCTTCGCCGAACCAGCCACCGCCCAAAATCGCCGACACCCCAGCCACCTGGCCCGTGTCCGACACGTGGCCTATGCGCAAGACACCGCCAATGACCCCGTGCCAGGCATCTACCCGATCGGAGAAATGCGCCACATGCTGGCCGCGTTCAAAACTTTTCATCCTGACGCCGGACGCTGCATGCGCCAGTTCATCCTGCGTCAGTTCGCCGGCCCAGACTGCAATGTCTGCCAGTTCGTTCGGGGTCATGATCGTGCCGCCGTTATTGCGTTTACCTCACTCCGCAGCCAGGAACACCGGTGCGCGCGACTTGCCGGCCTTGTAGGCATCAAGCAGCATTTCTTCACTGGTCTTCGCTTCGGCAACATGGCGTTCCTTCACGTGTCCGTACCCGCGAATACCTTCCGGCACCGAGGCGATCTCGACAGCAAGATCCAGGTTGGCAGGCTTGAGACCGGACAGTAATACGGACAGTGTATCACGATAATCCGCGATCAACTGACGCTCCATGCGGCGCTCCGCAGTTCGCCCGAACAGATCGAACGGCGTGCCGCGCAATCCTTTCAGCTTGGCCAGGACAGAAAACGCCTGCATCATCCAGGGACCATATTCCTGTTTCTGCAAATGCCCGGTTTCCGGATCGCGTTTGGCCAGCACAGGTGGCGCCAGATGATGGCGGACCTGATAGTCACCCTTGAACTTGGCCGCGACAGACTTTGCAAACGACCCGTCAGAGTAAAGCCGCGCGACCTCGTATTCATCCTTGTAGGCCATCAGTTTGAAGAGATAACGCGCAACCGCCGCTGTCAGTTTTTCAGATCCCTTGGCGGCTTTCGCCTCACGGGACCGCACATCGTCAACCAGACCCCTGTAGCGCTCCGCATAGGCAGCGTTTTGATAAGCTGTGAGGAATTCGACCCGCCGGCTGATATCGTCGTCCAGGGTTTTGGGCTTTTCCTCAACCTGCCTGCTACCAGCAGACAACACCGCCTCAACCGCTGCCAGATCGTGAGCCGCCCGCCTGCCCCAAAGGAACGCCTGCTGGTTCATCTTGATGGCAACGCCGTTGAGTTCAATGGCGCGCACGATGGCATCTTCCGACACCGGCACCAGGCCCTGCTGCCAGGCATATCCGAGCGTGAACAGGTTCGACGCAATGGAATCGCCCAGCAGGGCGCTGGCGATGCGGGTGGCATCAACAAACTCGGTGGCCCCCTGTTTTGTCCGGGCTTCGATCTGCACCTGCATCTGGGACCCCGGCAGGTTGAAATCCGCATCACGCGTAAACTGCGCCGGCATCACTTCGTAAGAATTCACGATGGCGTGCGTGCGCGACCGCGAGGCACCGGACAGGATCCGCTCAGATGCCGATGTCACGATATCGCAACCCAGAAGAACATCCGCACCGCCTGCAGCAATACGGATGGATGCGATCTCGTCCTGGCTCTGCGCCAGTTTCAGGTGGGTCACCACCGCACCGTTTTTCTGCGACAGGCCCGCCATGTCGATCATGGCGACACCCTTGCCGTCAAGATTCGCCGCCATGCCGATCAGGTGGCCGATTGTAACAACACCGGTACCGCCGATCCCGGTAATCATCATTGCCCACGGCTCATCCAGAGTGACCTGTTCAGGTTGCGGCAAGACCGGGAACGGTGTTCCTTCCGTGTTGACCGGGTTTGTTACACCCTTGATCAACTCACCGCCCTCAATGGTGACAAAGCTTGGACAGAACCCCTTCAGGCAGGAAAAGTCCTTGTTGCATGCCGACTGATCGATCTGACGCTTGCGGCCAAACTCGGTTTCCTTCGGTGCAATTGCCACACAGTTCGACTGCACGCCGCAATCACCGCATCCTTCACACACCAGTTCGTTGATAAACACGCGCCGGTCCGGATCCGGAAATGTGCCGCGCTTGCGCCGGCGGCGTTTTTCTGCCGCACAGGTCTGATCGTAGATGATGGTCGAGATGCCCGGCACCTCCATCATCTCTTTCTGGACCGTTTGCAGTTCAGACCGGTGATGCACGGAAACACGATCCGGGAAGCCCACATTTGACGGATATTTCCACGGCTCGTCGGTCACAATGGCTATGCGGTCAACGCCTTCTGCGCGCACCTGATGAGCGATTTGCGGCACGGTCAATCCGCCTTCATGGGTTTGCCCGCCGGTCATAGCGACCGCATCATTGAACAGGATCTTGTAAGTCATGTTCACACCGGAAGCGACAGCGGCCCGGATGGCCATCAGGCCGGAATGATTGTAGGTGCCGTCACCCAGGTTCTGGAACACATGCTTGCGGGTTGAGAACGGTGCCTCGCCGATCCAGTTGGCGCCTTCACCGCCCATATGGGTGGCACCTTCGGTATTGCGTTCGGGAATATACTGCACCATCCAGTGGCACCCGATACCCGCATAACCGCGGCCGCCTTCCGGCAGCACCGTCGATGAGTTGTGCGGGCAACCCGAACAGAAGTACGGAATACGCTCGGCCAGGTTCGGTGAATTGCTGACACTGGCCATGGAGGCCTTGATGACGGCGAGGCGTTCTTCCACCGGTTTCGATTTGCGCTTTTTCAGCAGCCGGTCAGCAATTGCAATGGCAATCTGGTTGGGTTCCAGCGTCCCCCAGGCCGGAAACAGCGTGTTTCCCTTTTCATCCTTCTTGCCAATGACAATCGGCGCTTTCGCGTCGTTACAAACCTGTTCACGGATCTGGGTTTCCAGCAGCGAACGCTTTTCCTCAACCACGATGACAAGATCGAGACCTTCGGTGAAATCGTCGATGATTTGCGGGTCCAGAGGCCAGACCATGGCGACCTTCAACAGCCGCAGACCGAGTTTCGAGGACGCCACCTCGTCAATACCCAGATCATCGAGAGCCTGGCGCACATCCAGATAGCTTTTGCCGGTCGATACGATACCGATCTTCGCGGTCTTGCCGCCGGACAGCATGATCTTGTCCAGCTTGTTGGCCCGCGCAAACGCAACCGCAGCATAGCGCTTGTGATTGTGCAGCCTGTATTCCTGCTCAAAACGATCATCGGACGCACGGATATTCAGGCCGCTTGCCGGCATCTCGAAATCCTTGGGCAGGTTAATTTTCACCCGGTCCACGGAGCCGTCTGCGATGCCGGCAGACTCAATATTGTCGTGCACACACTTGAGGCCGACCCAGCAGCCTGAATAGCGCGACAGGGCAAAACCATAGATACCGTAATCGAGAATTTCCTGAAGTCCTGCCGGATGCAGGATAGGGATCATTGCGTCCATCATGGCAAATTCAGACTGATGCGGAACCGTGGAGCTTTCAGCACCGTGATCATCCCCCATCAGGGCCAACACGCCGCCATGTTTGGAGGAACCTGCGGAATTGGCATGGCGTAGCACATCACCTGTGCGATCAACGCCGGGGCCTTTGCCGTACCAGATCGAAAACACCCCGTCATAGGCACCCTCGCCGCGCATTTCCGCCTGCTGGGCACCCCAGATGGCAGTCGCTGCCAGGTCTTCATTGATACCCGGCTCAAACCGGACATTGGCGGGTTCGGTATATTTGACCGACCTCATGAACTGCTGGTCGAGCCCGCCGACCGGCGAACCGCGATAGCCCGTGACGTAGCCGGCTGTATTCAGGCCCTCACGTTCATCGCGCGCATGCTGCATCAGTGTCAGCCGCACGATCGCCTGGGTTCCTGTCATGAAAACGTGCGATTTCGAAAGGTCGAATTTATCGTCGAGCTTTACCGGCTTCAATGCCATTACTCATACTCCGTATAATTCGAAAAAGGTCAGTAATGCTGACATATTTTTCGTCCGCGCGTCAAATCAACTTTCATTACAAGTCCGACAAGGGTTCGGTCGGCCTGGCAAACATGATCCAGTTTGTGTCAAAGCCCGGACTTCGGCAAGCGCCGGCTCCACCTGATGAAATCGCTTGCCGGGGGATAGTTAATGACCTAGTTTTTGTGCCACGGGGTTCTATTGGCCACCCCGTCAGGCAAGTCGCCCAAGCGCCGTTCACTCTGCTATGGAGGGAACCCGCAATATGGGCGACTTTTTTATTTCCGCTGAAGATCTTTCAAACCACCTGGCAACTGCCAAACCGGTGCGCATTTTCGACGTGCGCCGACCACCGGCAATCGAACCGGACTCAAGATTTCTGCCGGGTAGTCGCTGGCGCAACCATGTCGAGGCGATCGACTGGGCCGATGGCTTGTCTCGCGACAACCTGATTGTTCTGAATTGCATGCACGGTCACAATGTGTCGCAGATCGCCACCGCCTTGCTCAGGGAGGCAGGTTACAATGCCCGCGCGCTGACAGGCGGGGTGGACGGCTGGATCGAGGCCGGCCTGCCGACCGTCGGGCAAAGCCGGATGTGTCCGGTCGCCGCTACGCCGAGCACCTGGGTAACGCACCTCAACCCCAGGGTTGACGGTGTTGCTTGCTCATGGCTGATAACCCGCATCATAGACCCCGATGCCGTGTTTCATTTCGCTGAAGCAGAATGGATTATTGATATTGCAGAAGAGCTTTCAGGCGTCGCCTTCGACACACCCGGCGCCGTCATCGAACACGATGGCGACCTTTGCAGTTTTGACACACTAATGCGCGAGTTTGATCTGAATGATCCGGTTCTCGCCCAACTGGCAGCCATCGTGCACAGTGCCGATACGCACAAGCATGATCTGGCTCCCGAGGCAGCCGGATTGGCGTCCATCATGCGCGGCAATTCCATCCTGGGTAAAACCGATCACGATGTTATGCAGCTGGGGTTTCCGGTCTATGATGCGCTCTACGCACGTCTGAAACTGTCACGCGATGAAAGCCACAGGCCAGCAACCGATGACGGATTGAGGGGTAACAGCAATGGGAAATGAACCCACGATTTCATTTCGTGAGGCCATGCGTGTTTTTGCACGCATCGGCTGCCTCTCCTTTGGCGGCCCGGCAGGACAGATTGCACTGATGCACCGTGAACTGGTGGAACAGCGCCCCTGGCTGAGCGAGCAGGATTACCTGCGCGCGCTCAATTTCTGCATGTTGCTGCCCGGCCCGGAAGCCATGCAGCTTGCGACCTATGCCGGCTGGCGCCTGCACGGCGTGCGCGGCGGCCTGATGGCCGGCCTGTTGTTTGTGCTACCCGGTGCGGCCGTCGTGCTCGCGATCTCGGTGCTCTATTCACTGTTCGGCAGGCTGCCTCTGGTCGAAGCCATATTCTTCGGCATCAAGGCTGCCGTACTGGCCATCGTTCTGGAAGCGTTGCTGAAAGTGTCCCGCCGCGCCTTGAATCTGCCCTGGCACTGGATCATCGCCATTGCGGCGTTTCTTGCCCTGTTCGTTTTCAACATTCCGTTCCCGGCGGTCATCGCAGTCGCCGGCATTACCGGATATCTGATGACAAAGGCGGATGCACCGGACACCGCGTTGCACCAGGTCACACCGGTACCGATCCTGCAGACCGTGCGCACCATTGCCATATGGCTGGTGATCTGGTTTACGCCAATCGCCGTCATCGCCCTGATCACCTATCCCGATCATCTGCTGGTGTCCGTCGGGCTGTTCTTCTCCAAACTCGCGGTTGTCACCTTTGGCGGCGCTTACGCGGTCCTGGCCTATATGGGTCAGCAAGCTGTTGCAAATCACGGCTGGCTCACCGCCCCGCAAATGGTTGACGGATTGGGCCTGGCGGAAACCACGCCCGGTCCATTGATTCTGGTAACCGAGTTCGTCGGCTACATGGCAGGCTTTCGCGCGTCCGGGCTGCAGGGCTCCATCACCGGTGGACTGGCGGCAGCCGCGATGGCTGTGTGGGTAACCTTTGCCCCGTGCTTCTTGTGGATATTTGCAGGCGCGCCTTATATCGAACGCCTGGCCAACATGCCACGGCTGTCCGGGGCGCTCAGCGCCATCACCGCCGGTGTTGTCGGCGTCATTGCCAACCTGGCCTTATGGTTCGGGCTGCATGTGCTGTTCTCAGACCTGACAAGGATCGAGCAAGGCCCGGTCACCATGACCTGGCCGGTCTGGTCCAGCATGAGCATCACCGCGGTCGGGCTGTTCGTATTATCTGCCGTGTTGTTGCTGAAACTGCATGCAGGCCTGGCCAGAACGCTGGGTACCTGCGCGCTGCTGGGGGCGGCAATCGGCCTGATGAACTGAATTCCTACATGTCCAGAACAAAGACATGCATCAGTATGGCACGATATCCCCGGCGCATGTTGAAAGCGCTCGATACATCGAGAAAGTCGTCGAGACGGGCAATCTGCCTGCCGTTCTTGTCAACGAGAGATGCATTCCTGATCCGTTCGGGATGCAGATAGCGGCGCTGCACACTGGCCCTGTGACCATCATCGGGATCATGCAGGATAATCACCTCGCGGTCGGTTGCACCGTTCCTGTTGACACCGAAACCGGCCATGGTCGTCATGTGACCCCCGATCCGCTGCAGGTCACCGGACCGGGTGCCTTCCTTGAAAAAGCCAACCGAAATCCAAACACCCGCACCGCGCGCAAATTCTGACCTGATCTTGTACATGTCAGGCGCGCCCTTGTGGTTGCGGGTGACATTGCGGTACCGCCATGGACTGTGTGCTTCCAACGAGACGCGGTAACCGGACTTCCTGATAAATGCTGACAGCCCGTCAACGAATTTCTGCAGGTTGGTACCGCCTTTCGGCGCTGTGGACATCAAT
Organism: uncultured Anderseniella sp.; assembly: GCA_938039915.1. Taxonomy (GTDB): domain Bacteria; phylum Pseudomonadota; class Alphaproteobacteria; order Rhizobiales; family Aestuariivirgaceae; genus Anderseniella. The sequence continues at coordinate 1,197 of CALHUA010000249.1, read as the reverse complement.
GCGTCACTGCCCAGTTCGGCCGCGACGCTTGAAACCTTCTCGATGGTCGTAAGGCCCTGTACCGGCAGCAGGTTTTTATATCCGCGCTGTTCGGCCAGCCAGACCAGGACATTGGCAGTCGCAACCGGCACACAATAGTGCGAGCCGCCACCGGGCAGGTTCAGCCGTCTGTCGGTCTGGGAAAAGTCCGGCATTCTGTCCAGACGTGACGTATCGTATGCAGCCGCCTTGACCTCACCGGTCATCCCGGCAACGGCAATCCAGGTTGCCGCAGCAACCGCGAGAACGACATCTATCATCCGACCGAGAACCATCTTCCTGCAAAACCCCTTTTGTGGAAATTCTGCAGTCAGTGTACAGCGCCCGTCACCAACCAGCGCTTAATCCGTTAGATAGAATTTTAACTATCTCGCGGTCAGATCAGCATGGGTTCATTGGCCCATGTTGCTCTAGCCGACCTGCCAGTCCCAGAAGTCATTGCCGCGTTTCTGGTAGTGGCGCGACAGCACCATCTTGTGAACTTCCGAGGCACCGTCCACCAGCCTGGCACACCGGGCATAGCGGTAAATCCATTCAACCACGCTGTCTTCGGAATAGCCCTTGGCCCCCATCAGTTGCAGTGCCGTATCAGCAGCCTGGTGCAGCGTATCTGCAACATGGATCTTGGCCATCGAGACTTCGCGCTGAGCCTTGTCACCCTGGTCGATCAGCCAGGCGGCATGCATGGTCAGCAGCTTGCCGGTCTGAATGGCGGCCGCTACATCGCCCATCATGATCTGGATGGATTCGCGCTCGACCAGCTTGGCGCCGAACGCTTCGCGTTCCGATACATAAGTGTTGGCAATTTCCATGCACCGCTTCGCCATGCCGAGCCAGCGCATGCAGTGAGTAAGCCGTGCCGGGCCAAGCCGCATCTGGGTCAGCCGCAGGCCATCGCCTTCCTCCATCAGCCGGTTGGCCATCGGTATCTCAAGCCCGTCAAATTCAAGCTCGCAGACGCCGCCATGTTCATCCGGGCCCATATTGCCGATGCGCCGCACAATGCGCCATCCCGGGTCATCCTTGTGAAACAGGAATGCCGACAGGCCATTGCGCGGATCATCGGATGTGCGCGCCATCAGGATGAAGTGTGAGGCCACGGCAGCACCTGAAATATACCATTTGCGGCCTGAAATGATGTAGCGGTCGTTCTTGCGC
>CALHUA010000248.1 GCA_938039915.1 uncultured Anderseniella sp. | reverse complement strand
ATACTCCAGGTATCAACCGATCAGACCGGAAGGGTTAGCAGGGGATTTGGGGCCCATCAGCTCCTGATCGATCGTTCTCTTTTACACGTCACAAACGCTCAATCTAAAATTTCTGCGTTCTATCCGCGTCTACAGCGTGATCACTCTACACAAGCGATCTTCGCTATCAAGTCTCAAAAACTAACAATTTGTTAACCATCGGTCAAATCACGATTTACGTGAGAAGCCCTGCCCTATTCGTAAACAGAACAATTCAGCATCACCGAGCTCAATAAGCAGCCCCGCCGGAACCTTTAACCGCGCGGGGCCTTTGGCTTATTTGCCTTTACCCGGTCAAGAAACCAGGCTTGTCATAATACGGGCACCATGGCCCGAAACTTCAGGTTGTTTATATGTCGGAATGGCTGAAACCAGCAGATAGGATCGGAGCGCTCAGCGCTTCATGCCTGTAAACTGATTACAGCAACGAATGCTTTGGCGGAGTCATTTTTGTAGACCTCCTTGCTTGGCGGATACATGAATGATGCACATGGGACCTGTGTGCCGTCAAATCACGAATAACGTCAGCATTCCTTACGTTTCCAGCCAGGTGGCCATTGCCGTGTTCACGGCATCGGGAGCCTCAAGGGTGGAAAGGTGACCACACCCGGCGATAAGTTCGAGCCTGGCTTGGGGAATTTGCCCGGCCATCTCACGGGCGCACGCCGGCGGTGTAATGACATCCAGTTTGCCGGTGAGGACCAGTGTCGGGCACGTTATGGACGGCAAACCGGACAGGTAATTGCGGCGATTTATGATTGCCGCCATCTGGCGTCTGAACACCGTGACGCCGGTGTCCGTTGCCATCTGAACAATCGTGTCGCGCAATCCCGGCTCCAGCGACCGTCCGGCAGCAACCAGCCTGGACAGCAAGACATCGTAGGTAATGTTCAGATAGCGTCCTTCATCGGCCATTTTGAGCAAGGCCCTGCGTGCGGAAAGTTCGTCGGCGGTATCAGTTCTGGCCTTGCCGTCAAGCAGCGCCAGCCGGGTAACCCGACCCGGTGCGATCGACATGATTTCCAACGCCAGATACACCCCCATCGACAGGCCGGCCAGGGCAAACCGGTCGGGGGCTTCAGCAAGGATCTGACCGGCAATGGTGTGCATGTCATGAGCGCCGCCATGATCAGCCACGACAATCTGGCGCTTGTCGGAAAACGCTTTCACCTGCGGTTGGAACAATGCAGCGGTACACATCAACCCCGGGATCAGCAGCAAAGGTTCAGCCATCCCAGCCATCCAGCATCAGTTGTGACAACGCCAAATAGTCGTCGCGCAACGGTGTCGATTTTCGCCACGCCACGGCGACCGTGCGTGATGGTTGCGGGTCGGCAAATCGCAACAGCCGGATCCGGCTGTCCGGTGCCTGTTCGCGGATACACATTTCCGGCAACAGCGTCACGCCATGCCCGTTTGCAACCATCTGGACGATGGTGCTCAGCGAAGACGCACCCATGGCACGAGACAGTTTCGAAGTTCCGATATTGCAGTAGTTCAGGACCTGCTCGCGCAGGCAATGGCCCTCCCCCATCAGCAACAACCGGTCTTCACCGATCATTGACGGCGTTGCGGTGACACCGGGTTCAAACCGCGCGTCATCGCGCACGGCAAGAAGAAACCTGTCAATGAACAGTTCGCGCACCTCGATCTCCGGTGATTTCAAGGGCAATGCGGCCACGATCACGTCCAGCTTGCCCGCTTTCAGTTCATCAACCAGGGTTTCCGTGACGGTTTCACGAAGCCGGAGATCAACATCGGGATACCGGGACGCCAACCGTGTCAGCATGGCTGGCAGCAAGTAAGGCGCGATAGACGGGATGGCGCCCAGACGCAGCACTCCGCTCAGGGTACCGGTGCGCTCACGCGCAAAATCCTCAAGGTCTGATACCGCAGAAAGAATTGCCCTGGCCCGGCGCACCGCCTCGACACCTTCCGCCGTCAGGCTGACGTGCTTGGGCGAACGCTCCAGCAGCGCCAAACCCCATCGTTGTTCCAGTTCCTTGATCTGCTGGGACAGGGCCGGCTGCGACACCGAACATTCTGAGGCAGCCTTGCCGAAATGGCTGTGCCGGGCGATGGCTTCCAGGTATCTAAGCTGGCGCAATGTGGTCATGGTCAGGATAATAGCAACTTATCGACCGGCTTAGGTAATCATAATTGAGGTTATTTTCGACAGAACCTCACGCTCCTCAGCTTTGCGAAACAACCACCTCGAGTAACGCCTGACGCTTTTCCCCGGTTACAACTTCAATTGCCTCCGTAATCGCAGCGGCAAGCTCCGACCCGTTTTCCACCCGGCGACTCCATCCTCTGCTGGCTGCGGCAACCATGGTAAAGTCCGGGATCGGCGTCAGTGACGACATGGGCACCGTGTTGGCGCGTGAGGCATGGCCGTCGGGATACATCATCAACGTCGTCTTGCGCACCGCATTCCAGACGCCGTTGTTGAACACCACGGTGAGCAGCGGCAGATTGTTTGCTTCAGCGATCTGATGACAGGCGACCGGATTGGCAAACATGTAGGAACCATCGCCGACGCAGGCCACGGTGACCTGACCGCGATCGGCGAGCGAAGCCCCAAGGGCTGCCGGCATGCCCCACCCAAGTCCACCTGCCAATGCGTGTGAATGGTATCGGTTGCCGGCAGAAAAGCGCATGAACGACGGATCACAGCCCAGTTCCGAAAAGACGCGCGCATCGTCCGGGAGGCAATCCGACAGTGTCTTGCTGACAAAGGCAGCAGTCATGACACTGCCTTCTCCAATGGTTGCCTTTTGAGCCGCTTCTTCGAGCCGGGCTTGCGAGCGTTTCGACAGGTCGGCATGGCGGTCATCTAAGTTGCGGGCAAATGAACCCTTGTCCTCAGCCAACACCTTGTCCAAAGCGATTATGGCGGCGGCCGGATCAGACGTCAGATTGATGGTGGACCGGAAGCCTCTGACAGGCACACGGGAAAACAACGGGTCTGCGCCGACCTGGATGATTTTTGCCGCAGGATCGGGCTTCGCCCAGGTTTCAAGCCAGGGCACCAGGGCATCCAGTACAATTACCAAATCAGCGTCCTGCAACAATTGTCCCGGATCGAAACCCATATGCATGGCGTGATCTGTCGGCAGCACATTGCCGGACGGCCAGAATTCGCAAACCGGTATGGCGAAGTTGTCCGAGAACGTTGCCAGTGCATCAGCCAGCCGGCCTTCCGGATCGCCGCGCTGACCGATAATGAGAGGATTTTTTGCAGCCTTGATCTCGTCCACGATCAGACTGACAGTGTCCGGGTCCGGTGCCGGCGGGGAAGACACTGCGTGGCGCGGTGCGCCAAACGGCACCTCATCTGGCCATGTCTCGCCTAATGCTTCGCGCGGCAGACCCAGATAGATGGGCCCGCGCGGCTGGCTCATGGCAATGGCATAGCCTCTGTCCACGAGATCAGGCCCTTGCTCCGGAAGCTTCAGCTCATACTCCCATTTCACAAACTCCCGCACGATTGCCGACTGGTCCCGCATGTCCTGACCCCAGTGAATGGGCAGGCTGCGGGCGCCCAGCCTGGCGCCCTCGGTTGCAGGCGTGCGGCCTGCCATGAGAAAAATCGGTATATTGTCACTGGCCGCATTGATGATGCCCATCAGGGCGTTTGCCAGACCGACATTGACATGGACCATGACGGCCTGTGGCTTGCCGGTTGCCAGATAATAGCCGTGCGCCATGGCGACTGCTGCGGTTTCATGCGGTGCAATGATCGGCGCCGGAATGGGCAAGTCAGACTGCTGGTTCTTTGAATAGATTTCGATCACGGGAGCGAAGTCGGTGCCGGCGTTGGCAAACAGATAGTCGATATCGTGCTGTTTCAACCGGACAAGAATTGCCTCAGCCGCTGTTTCGGGTAGAAAGTCTTCGGGCAGTTCGGCCATGACAGCTCTCCGTTTCGATGTATTTCAATCACCACTCAGCGGCGGATGAGATTGGGCAACCACGTGGTCAGATCAGGGAACAGGATCAACAGCGCCAGCACCCCAAGTGCCAGCAGAATAAAGGGTATGGCGGCACGATAGACCTGACCCAGTGAAATTTCAGGTGGCGCGACACCCTTCATGACGAAAATCAGCAGGCCGAACGGCGGTGTCGTAAAGCTTATCTCCATGACCACAAGCATCAGGACACCGAACCACAACAGGTCAATGCCGGCACTTTGCGCCAACGGGATGAAGAACGGCAATGTGATCATGATCATGCTGACCTGGTCCATGAATGCCCCAAGCACCAGAAGCACGATCAGCATGGACAAGAGCAGAACCAAGGTGCCCGCATCCAGGCTGGTGATAACTCTCAACAGGCCGTCCGCCGCACCGGAGAAAGCCAGTATCTGCGAAAATGTGACCGATGCCGCGATGATGAACAGGATCATCACGGAAATCTTGGCGGTCTCAGCAATAGCCTTTTTCATCGCCGCGAGCGTGAACTTGCCATAACCGATGGCCGCAACGGCCGAGGCCACGCTTCCAAGGGCTGCAGATTCTGTCGGTGTCGCCCAGCCACCCAATATGCTGCCCACGACGACGACAAATATGCCCATGAGCGGCAGGACGTGGGTCAGTAATGGCTTCCACCGCTGCCACAAGGTGGCGGGCTCCACATCGTAGGCAGGGGCGAGAGCCGGATTGGCGCGGCAGCGCACGATGATATAGATCAGAAAGCTGGCCGCCATCATCAGACCGGGAATGATGCCGGCAATAAGCAGCTTGGCAATCGAGATGCCGGCGAGACTTCCCAACAATACCGCAAGTGCGGATGGCGGGATCAGCATGGCGATGCTGCCTGTTGCCATGATCGGTCCCATGGCAAGGGTCGGATGATAGCCGCGCCTCAGCATATCCGGCAGCAGCGCGCTGCCGAGCACGGCGGTATTGGCGATTGTTGACCCGGACAGGGAAGAAAACATCGTTCCACCGAGTACTGAAACAATGGACAACCTGCCCGGTACACGGGTGATCAATTTATCGATGGCGTTGATGGCAGCAAACGCCACACCGGTCTGAAACAGGATTTCCCCCATCAACAGAAACAGCGGTATGGGGGCCAGCGAGAAATTGCTGACCGAGGCGATAGTGTTGCGCACCACCTGGTCAAGACCAACCTCACCGCCCAGAAACACGAACGCGCCAATGAGGTTCACGCCCAGAAACGCAAATGCCACGGGCAAACCCGTCAACATCAGGAGCAGCAGGGTGCCGAGCAGCAGAAATAGCGCGGAAGACCAATCCAAATCTGCCTCCCTATGTCGCCGGCTTTGCCAGCCGCAGGCTGAACTCTGCAATCAGCAGAGCACCAGAGACCACGACAACTACAAAGAAAGGCCACTCGGGAACGACAAGTTCCTTGAAAATCAGGTCACCGCGTTCCAGCGCATCTGCGGTTACGCGCAGCGCATACCAGGTCAGAACGGCGGATATCAGCAGCCCCAAAACATCCGCCAGCCCGGCAAGCAACCTGCCGGCAGTGCCGGGCACGGCAGTCAGCAGCAGGTCAACCCGTACGTGAGCGTTCTCGCGCAAGACCCACGGTGCCGCCAGAAATGTTGCTGCAAACAGCACATACTCGGACACTTCCAGGAGCCAAGGGAAATTTCCGATTCCAAGATTCCGGATGGTAACGTCAACAGTGATCAGGACCGCCAGGCAGGCGAGCGCAATCCCAGCCGAAAACCCCAACATGCCGACGAGTGCAGCATGCACCTTCGAGATAACCTGCATCGAATAGAAAGCTCCCGGGATGAAGGCGGACTGCGGGTGCGGTCCACCTTTTGGCGAGTGTTACTTGCTCAAGAGTTCCTTCAGTTTCGGCCCCGTTTCCGGGTTGGCCTTGATGAATTCGGCCCAGCCGGTCTCATAGGCCTGCTTGACGTAAGCCTCGCCCTCGGCACCGCTGAAAGTGATCGTCTCGATACCTTTTTCGGCCTGCTTTTTCATCTCGGCGGCGTTGATCTCCTGATCTTCGCTGCACAGTGCCTCCATGAAACTTGCCGCGTCCTGAAGTATCTTCTGCTGGTCAGCATCGAGCTTGTTCCAGGCATCGTCATTCAGGATCACTTCAACCGAAGCACGGTAAAACGCCGGATCCACACGATACTTGGTAACCTCGTGCCATCCCAGATCAAGGACACCTTGCGTCGGCCAGCCATACCCGTCGACCGTTCCACGTTCGAGCGCAGTATAGACATCGCCCGGCTTGGTTCTGATCAGGCTTGCGCCCATGGCGGAAAAGAAGGCCCGGTAAATTGGCGTGGTGCGAATTTTCAGGTCTTTCAGATCCGCTTTGTCGATCTTCTTGTTGAGATAGAGATGAAATGGCACGCAGTCTTTCTGACGGGCAAGGTGATAGGCATTCATCCGTTTTTTGTGCAGAGCGTTGGTGAACGCCCATGCGCCATTTTTACGTTCTTCGGAAATGGTGAACGCGCTCAGTTTGAACACATCGGCTTCCGGCATCAGCTTTGTATAAAACGCGCCCGGAAGGTTGCCTATTTGGACAACGCCTGTGCGCACCGCGTCACCCAGTTGAAACGGGTTCATGACCTTGCCGCCACCGCCCTTGTAATCGATCTGCAACTTGCCTTTGCCGAGTTCATTGGCCTTGTCGATGAAGCGCTCGAAATTTTTGGAGAACGTGGTTCCTTCCGCAAAAGCACTGACGGCGGACAGGCGCACTTCTTCTGCACCTGCGGACACGGACATAAGGGCTGCGAGCGCAACACCGGCAAACAATCGTTTCATGACTTCCTCCAAGGTTTTTTTACTCATTATTCTCGATCAACTGCTGACCGGGGGCCCTATGGTGCACGACGTACAGCGTCCGGCCTGCATCAAGTCTGCTTTCCCGCCCACGGGGCCCTCCCAAATTTTTGTTTCTTTTGAAGTAAATATTAAACGCAGCAGAGCGTCCATTTGTTTGTGTGCTTCAGAAACGGGACCAGTCAGCAGGGGCGCACTGAAGCTTGCTTCCACACTAGGCAGGCACTAACGGTAGGAAATGCTGATCCGCACCGACATACTGCCTGAGCCCGACCTGCCCGACACTTCCCACCTGATCGCACGGGGCCATGCCCTGGCGCAGGAGTGGCAGGTTCAACCCGGTGCCTTTCTCAAACACCATGGCGTTACCTGCGAAGCTGAGTACAAGCGCGACAGGGCGGCCGCCGGGAAGCTGATGCAACACGCCCAGATCGGCTGGCGCGATCCGGAAAAATCGCGTGATGCATGGGCTGACATCCATGAGCGATGTGCCGCGCGCAATGTCACGATTGACCGCTACGGCATCTGCCTTGATTGGTCGATGGGCATCCCGCGAGATGATCGTGGCGATGCCATGCGCGGTACCGGCCTGATCCTGGACGGCCCGGAGGATTTTGCCAGGCTGACAAAAGCGGCACCGGTTGCACCGCACTTCGGGGATTTCGTGCTCGGATTTCCGGCGTCGGTTGAAAACACCTGTGCAGCCCTCATGGCCGGGTCCACCAGCATCGGCAATCTTGGCCAGTACTTCACCTTTCGACTGCAAAACCATTCCGACGATGTGACCTGCACCAATGCAACACTCACCGCCCTTGCCCTGATCGCCGCCCAGCCGGTGCCGGTGCTGGTGCATTCGAACCTGGATGACGGATTTGCCGCCTTGTTTGGCGACCTGTCGAGCGGGCTGGGCGCAGTACTGCTGGAACGACACATCGGCACCCTCGTCGGTGTCGAGATCAGCCATTGCTGGGGACATCATTTTTCGGACCCGGTTCGCCGCCTTGCCTTCCACCTTGCCCTGGCAGAGATTTCCGATACACCCGGCACGATGATCTACGGCAACACCACCAGTTATCGCGGATCGCGGGCGGAGAATTTTGCCAGTCTGGCGAGTTACCTGTCCATCGACATTGCCGGTCAGTTGCTGACACCGACCGGCCACGCCATCAACCCGGTACCGGTGACGGAAAACGAACGTATTCCCGATGTCACCGAGGTGATCGAAGCGCAATTGTTTGCAGCGCGCCTCGCCGACCACGAACACCGCCACATGCCGCTTCTGGATACCGCCCCTGCCCGCGCCCTGGCCGACCGGATCGTGTCAGGGGGAACAGTATTCTTTGACAATGCCATGAAGCATCTCGCCGCCGCAGGGATCGACACAAACAATCCGTTCGAAATGCTGCTGGCAATCCGCCGGCTGGGTGGCAGGCGGCTGGAAACCATGTGCGCGGCCGGCACCGACGACATTCCGTCGGACATCGCGGAAGAAGTGGCAGAGATGGCCCAAACCCATTTGTTGCGCATACCGGGTGATGATCGCCAGGCACTGGCCGGTTTGCGCCCGCGCGTGCTGACTGCGACGACGGATGTGCATGAACACGGCAAACTGGTCCTGGACGAGGTCTTGTCCAGCGCCGGTGCCACGCTGATTGATGGTGGCACGTCCGTAGAGCCGCAGGTCCTGGCTGCAACCGCATTGGCCGAGCAGGCAGACGCGGTTGCACTGTCCACCTATAACGGTGTCGCAATGAGTGATTACAACGTGTTGCGCGAACACCTTGGCGATCGGATTCCGGTGCTGATCGGCGGCCGCCTCAACCAGGTACCGGACAGCTCCAACACATCGTTACCAGTAGATGTCGGCGATCAGCTCGCCGCATCCGGTGCACTTGTCTGCCGTGAAATCGAAGAGGCGGTTCCCGCCTTGCTTGCTGCTTTGAAGGAAACAAGATGACGACAACAATAGGTATTATCGGCGCTGGCCACCTCATCAAGCACATGATGCCGGCGATGGCCAAAACCGGTTCGCGCTTCCTGGTTTCAGAGCGCGGCCGCGAGACCTCCGCCCAACTCGCAATGGAATTCGGTGTTGAGGTTTCGCCGGACAACCAGTCAATCGTCGATCAATCGGACATTGTCATTGTTGCAGTGCGCCCGTTTGACGCCGCTGAAATATGCGACGGGCTCACATTTGCCGACGGCCAGACGGTCTTGAGCCTGTGTGCGGGTTTGCCTTCATCAGAACTAGCGCCGGTCGTGGCGCCTGCGCACCTTGTCATGGCCATGCCGGTTGTTGCCGCACAGTTTTCAGAAAGCCCGACGCTGATGTTCCCGGAAAACCCGAAATGCCGGGCACTGCTGGAATCGTGCGGCCCGGTGCTGGCGCTGAAACAGGAAGACAGCTTTGCGCCGGCTGCAACAATTGCGTGTTACTATGGCTGGGTTCAGGAACTGATATCGCAAATGTCGGACTGGGTGTCGGCGCAAGGTGTCGACCCGGAGGTTGCCCGGCTGCTCACAGCTCAGATGACGCGTGCGGCTGCCACCACGGTGCGCGAGCGCCCGGCAACGCCGACCTCGCAACTGGTGTCCGAACTGGCAACACCGCGCTCGTTCACCCTGAAGGGGCTTGAGGTTCTGCACGAGGCCGATGCCTTCACGCCCTGGAAGCGGGCCGCCGATGCGCTGTTGCGAGCCGATTAAGATGAGATCCCATTAATCCTGTTCAAAATGACGCAAGCCGCATAAATTGACTTTTGGGCCGCGAATCCCCATACAACGCCTATATGTTTCGGCGCCATGCGTGAGGTGCCGTAAAAGAGGACACAGGCATCCGGTCTGGTCCCGGCACATCAACCAGCTCCACAATGGGTGCGGCGCAACGTTTTCGCCAGCCCGTGCAGCGCTTATAGAACGGTCTAAATACCTTAATGACATTCGATACACTTGGCCTTAGCGAGAAGGTCCTCGGCGCCGTTACCGACGCCGGTTTTTCCGAACCTACAAAAATCCAGGCAGAAGCCATCCCGCCCGCGCTCGAGCGCAAGGATGTCCTGGGACTTGCCCAGACAGGGTCCGGCAAGACAGCCGCATTTACACTGCCGATGCTCAATATTCTCGAAAAGGGCCGCGCCCGGGCACGTATGCCGCGCACCCTTATTCTGGAGCCGACCAGAGAACTGGCCGCCCAGGTCCATGAGGCGTTTGAGCTTCTCGGCAAAAATCACAAGCTGAACATCGCGTTGCTCATGGGCGGCGTCTCGTTCGAAGAGCAGAACCGCAAGATCGACCGCGGCGCAGATGTCGTGATCGCAACGCCAGGCCGTCTGCTCGATCATGTCGAGCGCGGCAAGCTGATGCTCACCCATATCGAGATCTTCGTTGTCGATGAGGCAGACCGCATGCTCGACATGGGCTTCATTCCCGATATCGAGCGCGTCGCCAAACTGTTGCCGATCACCCGGCAGACACTGTTTTTCTCCGCCACCATGCCGCCTGAAATCCAGCGCCTCACCAACCAGTTCCTGCACAACCCGATTGAAATCAAGGCACAGGCGCTTTCATCAACCGCTGAATCCATTACCCAGCGTGCGGTCTATGCACCGTCAGACGAAACTTCGAAGCGCGATACACTGCGCGACCTGATGCGCGGACATGCAGACGATATTAAGAACGGCATCATCTTTGCCAATCGCAAGACAACAGTTGCACTGCTGGAAAAGTCTCTGCAGAAGCATGGTTTTTCATGCGGTGCCCTGCATGGCGACATGGACCAGCGATCGCGCCTGAAGACCCTGGATGCCTTCCGCAATAACGAGATCACCTATCTGATTGCGTCCGACGTGGCCGCCCGCGGTCTCGACATTCCCGATGTGAGCCATGTCTACAACTATGATGTGCCGACCCATTCGGAAGACTATGTGCACCGCATCGGCCGCACCGGCCGTGCCGGCCGCCCGGGCAATGCCTTCACGCTGGTGAAGTGGGAAGAGTTCCGGGCAATCAAGGATATTGAAGACCTGATCAAGAAGCCCATCGAATGGGATGGTGAAGCACCGACGGACGAAGAGATTGCAGAGTCCATAGCTGCCAAGGGCAAGCGCCGTCGTGGCAGCAGATCGGCCGGACCGAAACCGAGAGCAGCGGCTAAAAAGTCGAAACCTGAAAAGGTTGAGAAAAAGGCTGTTGAGAAAAAAGTCGAAGTGGCTGAAAAGCAGGAACAATCCAGCGTTGAAGCCAAACCGGACAAGCGCCAGTCAGACGACAAACCCCAGCGTGAACGCGGCGGCAGAGGCCGTGGCCGGGGTGGCAAGGGCCGCGACAATGATCACGACGACACACCGTCCTCGTTCACCGAAGAAAACATGCCGGCATTCCTGGCACGCCCGGTAATTTAAAGCTTCTGGATTTAACCGCGCTGCAAAACGTCGGCGGATACGGGGGTGAGTTCAATGGACTCGCCACAGCCGCAGGCGCTTGTCTGGTTCGGGTTGTTGAACACAAAGCCCGCCCGCAACTTGCTGACTTCGTAATCCATTGTGGTTCCGAACAGGAACAGAATAGCCTTGGCCTCGATCAGGACACGGGCGCCCCTGTCCTCGATAACCTCGTCGAACTTATCGGGTTCATCGACGAAATTCATGGTGTATTCCATGCCGGCACAGCCGCCGTTCTTGACGCCGATGCGCAGGCCGCCGGTATCTTTTTCGGACCGGGCCATCAGATGCTTGATCCGCTCCACTGCCGCGTCCGTCAATGTCAGGACCGCCGGCATGGCGCGGGTGTTTGAGGAATTTACTTCGATAGCTGTCATCTTGTCCTCACCACATGTTCAGCGCGACACGCGCTTCATCCGACATGCGCGACGGGTCCCACGGCGGCTCAAACACCAGTTGCACATCGACATCCATGACACCTTCGACGGTGCGAACCGCGTCAGCGACCCAGCCGGGCATGTCACCGGCCACCGGACAACCGGGCGCCGTCAGCGTCATATCAACCTTCACCGAGCGGTCATCCTCGACATCGATCTTATAGATCAGACCAAGCTCGAATATGTCGACCGGAATTTCCGGATCATAAACGGTCTTGATCGCCGCAATCATGTCATCGGTCAGGCGGGCGAGTTCTTCCTTCGGTATGGCAGACATAACCGACGGGTTCTGATGCTCTGATTCCACCGCGTCAGGAACGGGTGCTGGTGCGCAGGATGTGTTGTCATCTGTCATGGTTTGAACCCTATCACATAAACATCTTCTGTGCAGATGTAAGCGCTGTTGCCAGCCGATCAACATCTGCGGTGTTGTTATACATGCCGAACGATGCCCGGCAGGTTGCCGTCACGCCGAATTTCTGCAGCAACGGCATGGCGCAATGAGTGCCGGCACGAACCGCAACGCCGTGGCGATCGATCACGGTTGATATGTCGTGTGCATGCGCGCCCTCCATGGCAAAGGAGATAATCGCTCCCTTGGTCGGTGAGGTTCCGAAAATTTTCAGCGAATTGATGTGCGACAAACGCTCGTTCGCATACTCAAGCAGAGATGCCTCATGCGCCGCAATCGCCTCACGGCCTATACTGTCCATATAGTCAAGCGCCGCCCCCAGTCCAATAGCCTGCACAATGGCAGGCGTGCCTGCTTCAAACCGGTGCGGCGGATCATTGTAGGTGACCGCGTCTTCTGTCACCTCGATGATCATCTCGCCACCACCCTGGTATGGCGGCATTTTTGCCAGCAGTTCCTTCTTGCCGTACAGCACACCAATGCCGGACGGGCCATAGGTCTTGTGGCCGGTAAAAACATAGAAATCAGCATCAAGGTCGACCACATCCACCGGCATGTGGACCGCGCTCTGGGACCCGTCGACCAGTACCGGAATGCCGCGTTCATGGGCAATTTTGATGATTTCCTTAATCGGCACCACCGTGCCGAAGGCGTTGGACATGTGGGTAATGGCCACCATCCTGGTGCGCGGCGTCAGCGTCTTGACGAAGTCCTCCACATGCAATGTGCCTTCATCGTCGACCGGCACCCAGCGGATATTGGCTCCTTTGTGTTCCCGGTGGAAATGCCACGGCACGATGTTGGAATGATGTTCCAGTATCGAAATGACGATGTCATCCCCGTCGCCAATGACCATGCCGCCAAAACTCTGGGCAACCAGGTTGATGGCATCAGTTGCGTTACGGGTGAAGATCACCTGATCGGTCGACGGTGCATTGAGAAACCGGCGCGCACTTTCGCGGGCGTCTTCGAAGGCCTGGGTTGCCGTGTTGGACAGGTAATGAAGCCCGCGGTGCACATTGGCATATTCTTCCGAATAGGCGGTCTGGATCCGGTCCAGCACAGCTTGCGGTTTCTGTGCCGATGCCCCGTTGTCGAGATAGGTCAGCGGCTTGTCGCCATAGACCGGCTTTGACAGGATCGGAAAATCCGCCCTGATTTTTTCAACATCATAACCGGTCGCCGGGATGATCTTCTTGGCTATCTCATTCATAGGACATGAACTCCATCAGCGAGCCATCGGGATCGCGGAAATAAACACTGGTACCTTTGCCCATTGCGCCATGGCGCTCGCACGGGCCTTCTTCAATTACAATGTTGTGTGCCTGCAGATGCTCGATGGCGCCGGAAATCGGGCCGTGCCAGCGAAAGCACAAATCACTGTTGCCGGGCATCACCGGCAGCTTGGCAACCGGTGTACCGGGCTGGTCAGGCCCGTGAATGTTCAACTGCTGCTCACCCCAGCGAAACTGGTAGCCGTTGCCGAACTCAATGGCCTCGGCTCCCATGACATCGACATAAAACGCCCTCGCCTTGTCCCAGTCGGAGACGTGGATAACGCAGTGGTCGAGGGTGATACGGGTCATGACACTTGCCTCAACCGGCCTTCCTGCGTGCCAGCCATCCTTCAGCCAATCCGCCCAACACGTCGCGAATTGCATCGCTTTCGACATCGTCGAAGGCTTCCGCCGCAAAGGCGCCGATCAGCATGGATTTGGCTTCTGTTTCTGAAATGCCGCGGGCGCGCAGATAGAACATCTGGTTCTCATCCAGATCACCGGACGTGGCACCATGGCCGCAGACGACGTCGTCGGCATAGATTTCCAGTTCCGGCTTGGCGTCGAACTCGGCATCATCCGACAACAGCAATGCGTGCGAGGACTGGTTGCCGTCTGTCTTCTGGGCATCGCGGCGAACGATCGCCTTGCCCTGGAACACACCGCGGGCCGCCTGGTCCATCACGCACTTGAACAATTCGCGCGACAGGCAATTCGGCACTGCATGGTCGATTACCAGCCTGGTGTCGTTATGCTGCTTGCCGGTGAGCAGGAAGGCGCCGGACACATGGCTTTCCGAGTGCTCACCTGCAAAGGTGATGAAACCCTGCTGCCGGGTAGCGCGCCCGCCAATAGTCAGGGTGAAGTCTTTCAGATGGACGCTTGCAGCCAGGTGAACATCAGTGTTGGAAAGATGAATCGCTTCAAGGCCTTCCTCCTGAACCTTCACGCGGTCCAGCCGGGCGTTGTCTGCGATATGCAGTTGCGTCACAGAGTTGTGCACATATTCGCCGGTACCACCGATATGGGTTTCGATCAGGGTAGCTGACGCACCTTCTTCCAGAACGATAACGTTGCGGGTTGTGTAGGTGGCAGCCTGTTCAGCCGTGGTCACGAACAACAATTCTATGGGCGCGTCCATGCTGGAGCCTGCCTTGACCCTGAGACCGGCACCGTCGCTCATATAAGCGAGGTTGAGGGCGGCAATCGGGTCGGTTGACCCTGCAACGAGCTTGTCAGACACCCATTCTGGCAGGTCATCAGATCCGAGGCTGGCGAATTCCACATCCCCGGTGGCCGGCAGGGATGAACGGTCTGCATCATAGGCACCGTCCACAAACACCAGCCGGGCGCGCGCTACCTCACCGAACGGAGAAGCGGTAATCAGTGCATCTATGGTGTCGGCAGAGGCGATCGTACCGGAAACCGGCGGTAACGGGCTGGACATCAACTGGCGCAGATCGGTCCACTTCCAGTCTTCCATGCGCCGGTGTGGCAGGCCTGTTTCGACAAACTGGGCAAAGGCGGACTTGCGTACGTTCGCCAGGGCTCCTTGCGGATCGAAAGCGTCGGTATAGGCGGTTTCCGCCGGTGTCTTTACCAATGTAACTGTCATGACTTTTATCCTGCCTTACGCTGCAAATGCCGCGTAACCGTCCTTTTCCAGTTCAAGCGCCAGTTCCTTGCCGCCGGATTTCACGATCTTGCCATCAGACATGACGTGCACCCGGTCCGGCACGATGTAATCCAGCAGGCGCTGATAGTGGGTGATGACAAGCATGCCACGGTCGGGCGAGCGCAGCGCGTTTACACCCTCTGCAACGACACGCAAAGCATCGATGTCGAGACCGGAATCGGTTTCATCCAGCACACACAGGCTCGGTTCGAGCACAGCCATCTGCAGGATTTCCGCACGCTTCTTCTCACCACCGGAAAATCCGACATTGACGGGGCGCTTCAACATGTCGGTTGTCACGTTCAGTTGTTCCGCCTTGCCACGTACCAGCCGCATGAAATCAGGTGTCGTCATCTCACCTTCACCGCGCGCCTTGCGCTGGGCATTCAAAGCCACTTTCAGAAACTGCATGGTGGCGACGCCGGGAATTTCGATGGGGTACTGGAACGCCAGGAACACACCTGCTGCAGCGCGTTCATCGATTTCCATTTCCAGCAGGTCCTGGCCCTTGTAGGTGATGGACCCATCAGTCACCACGTAACCAGGACGGCCCGCCAATACGTAAGACAAGGTGGACTTGCCGGACCCGTTCGGGCCCATGATGGCGTTCACTTCGCCGGCATTGATGGTCAGGTCCAGACCCTTGATTATCTGCTTGTCCTCTTCCTCGAGGCTCACGTGCAGGTTCTTGATTTCAAGCATTCTCTTAATTCCCTGTTCTTTCAAACTTTTCTAATCATCATCATCAATCCGCCTGCAGCCCAGGCGACAAATCCAACGCCTCCGATAATCATCGGTACGTTCAGCCAGGCACGGCCATCTTCGGTTGTTCCGCCAATACCGATGTCGAAAATCCAGAACAGAAATCCGAACGGCAGGGCCAGCAGGAATATCTTGCGGGCCTTGGCGGTGAATTCTTCCAGGCTACCGAACCGGGGCTGAAACAAACGGTCAAACATGGCTTCGGCTATCCCACGCTGCCTTCCAGCGATATGCCGATCAGCTTCTGGGTTTCCGCCATGAACTCCATCGGCAGTTGCTGCAGCACGTCACGCACGAAACCATTGACCACCAATGCCACGGCTTCCTCCTCGTCGAGGCCGCGAGACTGGCAATAGAACATCATGTCGTCGGATATTTTCGACGTGGTTGCTTCATGCTCGAACGTCGCGGTGCGGGTTTTCGATTCAATGTACGGCACGGTGTGAGCGCCGCACTGATCACCGATCAGCAGCGAGTCACACTGGGTGAAGTTACGGGCACCCTTTGCCTTCTTGTGGGTGGTCACCAGACCGCGATAGGTGTTGTCGGAATTGCCCGCCGCAATGCCCTTTGAAATGATCCGGCTCGATGTGTTCTTGCCGAGATGGATCATCTTGGTGCCCGAGTCGACCTGCTGGTATCCGTTGGAAATGGCGATGGAGTAGAACTCGCCCACCGAATTGTCACCACGCAGGATGCAGCTCGGATATTTCCAGGTCACGGCAGAGCCGGTTTCGACCTGGGTCCATGATACCTTGGAATTGTCACCGCGGCAGTCAGCCCGCTTGGTTACGAAGTTATAGATGCCACCCTTGCCGTCCTTGTCGCCGGGGTACCAGTTCTGCACCGTGGAATACTTGATCTCTGCATCTTCCATGGCAACAAGTTCAACCACGGCTGCATGCAACTGGTTGTCGTCGCGCATCGGCGCGGTACAGCCTTCCAGATACGAAACGTAGGAGCCTTTTTCAGCAATAATGAGCGTGCGCTCAAACTGGCCGGTGTTTTCCGCGTTGATGCGGAAATAGGTCGACAGTTCCATCGGGCAACGAACGCCTTCGGGAATGAAGACGAACGATCCGTCTGTGAACACGGCTGAGTTCAGCGCCGCATAATAGTTGTCACCCTGCGGCACCACGGAGAACAGGTACTTTTTCACCAGGTCGGGATGTTCGCGGATGGCTTCGGAAATGGAGCAGAAGATGACACCGGACTTGGCCAGTTCCTTCTTGAAAGTGGTCACCACCGACACGCTGTCAAACACCGCGTCAACCGCCACCTTGCCGGACGCATAGGATGGACCGGCATCTTCATCCAACGTGCTCGGCTCATCATGCTTGCGCACACCGGCCAGGAGCTCCTGCTCTTTCAGCGGAATGCCGAGTTTCTCATATGTCCGCAGCAGCTCAGGATCGACCTCGTCAAGGCTCTTTGGTCCGGTCTGGCCCTTTGGCGCGGAGTAAAAATAGATGTCCTGAAAATCGATCTTCGGATAGCTGACCTTGGCCCAGTCCGGCTCGTCCATCTTCTGCCAGCGGGCATAGGCATCGAGGCGCTGTTCCAGCATCCACTCCGGCTCTTCCTTCTTGGCGGAAATGAACCTGATCACCTCTTCCGACAGGCCCTTGGGCGCGGTGTCGGATTCGATAATCGTCTCAAAACCGTATTTGTACTTGTCGACGTCAATTTCCTTGACGCGCTCAATTGTTTCAATATCGGGCATTCTCGCCTCTCCTTACCTGCTTATCCGTTCAGGCAGCCGCCGCGCGCGCCACGTGGCGTGCGGCTATTTTCTGCCAACTGTCTGAAAACCTGTTCACATCTTCTACGGTGGACGACCATCCCAGGCTCACCCGGATTGCCGACTTTGTTGTCGCGTCACTTGCGCCCATGGCCTTGAGCACATGGCTCGCCTGCACCTTGCCGGATGAACACGCAGAGCCTGACGACACCGCAATGCCATCAAGATCAAAAGCCATCAGCGCCGTATCCGCTTCAAGCCCGGTGAGCGCGAAGCACACGGTGTTGGGCAGACGGTCAACGCTGCCTGAAAACACCGTGACATCGCCCCGACCTGACGCAAGAGCTGCTTCAAGTTTCGCCTGCAAGGCCTTGAAATCAGATTCGTTTCTGCCGGCGGCGCGGACCGCCGCTGCAAATCCGGCAATCCCGGCAATATTTTCCGTTCCGGCACGGCGCCTGAGTTCCTGTCCACCGCCTGTGATCAGCGGCGAAACCGGCAAACCGTCGCGGATCACCAGCGCTCCGACACCTTGCGGGCCGCCAAGCTTGTGCGCTGACACACTCAGCAGGTCCACGCCCAGCAATCCGAAGTTCACCGGCAACTTGCCAAATGCCTGTACTGCATCGCAGTGCACCAGTGCGTCATGCTTACCGGCGATTGCCACGACTTCACGGATCGGCTGAACGGCACCGGTTTCATTGTTGGCCAGCATGACCGAGACCAGCGCCCGGCCGTCACCTTTACCAAGCAGATCATCGAGCCCCTGCAGGTCAATAACGCCATGTTCATTGACCGGCAGCACATCAACCCTGAGGCCCGACGCCGCGGCGGCTTCCAGCACGCACGGATGCTCGATTGCCGACACGACAAGACGGTCAGCGACCACACAGCGAAGTGCCTGATTGCAGCTCTCCGATCCACCACCGGTGAACACGATTGTCGGTGCAATGGTGCCAAGAGCACGCGCGATATCGTCACGTGCCACCTCGATCAGTGCCCGTGCCTTGCGGCCTTCCTCGTGCACTGAAGATGCGTTGCCGCACAGCTCAAGCGCCGCAAGCATTGCTTCGCGCGCTTCAGGCCTGATGGGGCTGGTCGCATTATGGTCGAGATAGGTACGCATCGGCTTTGCTGCTCAACTCTGCGCCATGTTGCTGACAGGATGGGTCTTGGCGCGGCGGATCGACGCTTCCAGGGCCAGATTGCGCTGATTGACCACGTCGCCGAGGGTCACTGCCGACAGAAATCCATACACCTGCCGCCCCAATGCCGCCCACAGTTCGTGGGTGACACATTTTTCACCTTTCACACAACCGTCTATGGCATCGCCCTGACAGCGTGTCACCTGCATCGGTTCGTCGGATGCCGACACGATATCTGCGATATTTATCTGATCAGCCAGACGCGCCAGACGATATCCGCCGCCGGGACCACGCTGGCTTTCCACAAGACCGGCGCGACGCAGCTTGGCGAACAGTTGTTCCAGATACTCCTGGCTGATGTCCTGGCGCTCCGCCACATCCCCAAGCGGCACCAGCGCGCCATCAGGCTGTGCTGCAATGTCGGCCATGGCCATCACCGCGTATCTGCCTTTTGTAGAGAGCTTCATGTCGTTACCCACTGTATCGGCGCAGGAATACGGTCAGGCGAATTACCCGATGCCCGTAAAGCTTGCATTCCGGCTGTCAAATTGTGTAAGACCCCGCATAAGCTCCCGTTTCCGGGTCACCACGGTTTCTTGAATAGTTCTAAACTGGATATAGAATACCCGACAAGTAGAGTCAACAATTCAAACCTGCCAGTACAGTGTTTTTTCGCCAAAATGCTGATCGAGGCGGCAAGTCTCCCGTTGCCTCGTCATTGTGTCCCGGCAACCCTTTTAAAGACAGGATGTCAAACGTATGCCTGAGGTCATTTTTAACGGACCCGCCGGTCGCATTGAAGGCCGCTATCACCACAATCCGGAGCACGGTTCACCCATCGCACTGATTCTGCATCCGCATCCGCAGTTCGGCGGCACGATGAACAATCCGATCGTGCATGACCTCTACTACATGTATCGCGATCGCGGTTTTTCGGTACTGCGGTTCAATTTCCGTGGTGTCGGCCGGTCTCAGGGACTGTTCGACAACGGCGCCGGCGAATTGTCAGATGCCGCCGCAGCGCTTGACTGGATGCAGACCTACAACAAGGAAGCGGCGACCTGCTGGATCGTCGGCATATCATTCGGTGCCTGGATTTCCATGCAGCTGCTGATGCGGCGCCCTGAAATTGCAGGCTTTATTTCCATCGCGCCGCTGGCAAAGCACTACGACTTCTCGTTCCTGGCGCCCTGCCCGGCATCGGGCCTGTTCGTCAACGGCCAGTACGACACTGTTACACCGGCTGATTCCATCAACGCCCTTGTCGCCAAGCTGAAAACCCAGAAGGGCATCAAGATCGACCATGAAGTGATGCCTGACACCAATCACTTCTTTGAAAACAAGATCCCTGCTTTGACGGATATCTGCGCCGACTACCTGGACAAACGTCTCGCGGTGGAATTGAAAGAGGAATGAGTGCCAGCGATTTCTCACAAGCAGTGCAAAGATGCAAAACCGTTTCACTACAATGAGATGTCGCGGTTTTTTGATTCAGAATGATGTTTCATCTTCGGTAGCTCTTTACCCCCGCTGAAACTCATTCCTCTTTCAATTCCACCGCGAGACGTTTGTCCAGGTAGTCGGCGCAGATATCCGTCAAAGCAGGGATCTTGTTTTCAAAG
>CALHUA010000247.1 GCA_938039915.1 uncultured Anderseniella sp. | reverse complement strand
GGATTGGCCAGCGCCACTTCCTCGTTCAGTTCCACGCCGAGACCCGGCTCTTTCGGCGGGATTACAAAGCCTTCTTCAAACTGCATCGGTTTCACCAGGATGTCCGAATGGAACCCGTCCCATTGCTCGATGCTCTCAAGGATCAGAAAGTTCGGCGAGCAGGCTGAAATCTGCACATTTGCAGCTCCTTCAATGGGCCCGCAATACAGATGCGGCGCGATCTGCGCATAATGGGCTTCCGCCATGCCGGCAATCTTTTTCGCTTCCAGCAGGCCACCGACACGCCCCAGCGCCATCTGCAGGATCGAGGCTGCGCCCAGTTCCAGCACGCGGGCAAATTCATACTTGGTGGTCAGGCGCTCACCGGTTGCGATGGGCACCTTGGTCGAGCGCGCAATCTTCGCCATTTCCTCCGGCATTTCCGGCGGGCACGGCTCTTCAAACCACAACGGATCAAATGGCTCCAGGCGCCGCGCCATGCGGATTGCGCCGGCAGTGGTAAACTGTCCGTGGGTGCCGAACAGGAGATCCGCTTTGTTGCCGACGGCTTCGCGGATTTTGCGGCAGAACTGTTCAGAAATATCCATGCGCTCAAGGCTCGGCATGTGCGGATCAAACGCCGTGTAGGGCCCGGCGGGATCAAACTTGACCGCGGTAAAACCCTGATTGACATAGTGCAGGGCGCGTTCTGCCGCCACGTCGGCGTTGTTGTACACATCATTGCTGGGGTCGGTGTAGGCATAGGCGTCAATATCGGCGTCTGCGTACAGGTATGTGTAGGAGCGCAGCCTTTCGTGTACACAGCCTCCCAACAGCTCATACACAGGCTTATCCACAGCTTTTCCACAGATATCCCACATGGCCATTTCAAGGCCGGACATGACGCCCATCAGCGAAATGTCGGGTCGGCCCGAATAACCTCTCGTGTAAGCCCTGCGCCAGAACGCTTCTATGTGAAACGGGTCATTGCCTTCGACATTGCGCTGGAACACATCCTCGATCATGGCAACCACCACGTCGGGCGCGAAGCTGGCCGTATAGACTTCGCCGACACCTTCGATGCCGTTGTCGGTGACGAGTTTCAGGAAGATGAAGTAGCGCCCGCCGCGTCGTGGTGGCGGATTGCCCACGATGAAAGTTTTCAGGCCAGTGATTTTCATGCGGGATGCGCTCCAGAACACAGTCTTCCCAAGCGAAGCTAGTGCACAATTCGAGAACTGGAAACCGGTTTTACGACAGATATGACTTAGAAAGCGAAATCGCGGTAGACGCGGGTGACGTCCCCGTTCCAGTTGCCTTCATACAGCGCCAGCAATTCATCAGCGTTGGATTTGCCCGACTGGGCAATTTCATCGAGCACATCGATGAACTTGGCTTCCGTCTGCTCTGCCGGGCCCTGCACATTGCGGGTCTCAAGGCCAGACCGGCAAATTGCCAACACATCAATCGCGACATCCTGCAGGCTGCGGCCTGATATGGTCGCATCAAGACCCTTGACCGGCACTTCATCACGCAGGGCCTGGCGCTCGTCCGCTGTCCAGTCCTTGACCATGTCCCAGGCCGCATCCAGCGACGCCTGTTCATACAGCAAGCCGGTCCAGAACGCCGGCAGGGCACAAAGCCTGCGCCAGGCACCTGCGTCGGCGCCGCGCTGTTCGATGAACTTCTTGAGCCGGACTTCCGGGAAAATGGTGGTGATGTGGTCGGCCCAATCCTTCATGGACGGTTTTTCACCGGGCAGTTGCGGCAGCTTTCCGGCCATGAAGGCGCGGAAGCTTTCGCCGGAACAATCCAGATAATCACCACCGCGATTGACGAAGTACATCGGCACATCGATGGCATAGTCAACATATTGCTCGAACCCGAACCCCTCGTCGAACACGAACGGCAGCATACCGGTGCGGTCCGGGTCTGTGTCGCGCCAGATTTCCGACCGGAAGGTCTTGAAGCCGTTCGGCTTGCCCTCGGTGAACGGCGAAGCTGCAAACAGCGCCGTGGCGACCGGCTGCAACGCCAGGCTGACGCGCATTTTCCGGCGCATGTCCGCTTCGGACGAGAAATCCTGGTTGACCTGAACCGTGCACGAGCGCAACATCATGTCGCGACCGAGATTGCCCATCTTGGCCATGTATTCCCGCATGATCTTGTAGCGGCCCTTGGGCATGACGGGGATGTCTTCGCGCTTCCACAGCGGATTGAAGCCCAGTCCCAGGAAGCCGATGCCAAGCTCGTCACCGACTTCACGCACCTGCGCCAGGTGTTCATGCACCTCCTGACAGGTCTGAAAGACGTTTTCCAGCGGCGCACCGGACAGTTCAAACTGTCCGCCGGGTTCCAGTGAGACATTGCCGTAGGCCACCGGGTCGGTAAGGCCGATAATCTTGTCGCCTTCCATGGCCGGCGTCCAGCCGAACCTGGCTGCAAGGCCTTCAAGCAACGCCTTGATGGAGCGCTCGCCGTCATAAGGGACGGGTCGCAGTGTATCGGTGAGAAACGCAAATTTCTCATGCTCGGTGCCCAGACGCCATTCAGCCTTGGGCTTGCAGCCCGCCTCAAGATAAGACACCAGCTGCGCCTTGTCTTCGATGATGGCGCGGGTCTCTGCGGTATCTGGAACAGCCACACTCATGAGGAATATCCGCCTTAAATCAAAGCACGCCAGTCAGACTGAACGTGTGGTCAAAAATAACTGCCGAACCTCTAGCGTGTGACTTCCATCAAGAGCAAGTCAAACTTATTTGTCCGCGCACCAATCTCCCAAAACCGACTGTACCAGCGCCAGAACGGCCACTGCGGCGGTATCAGCACGCATGATGCGTGGTCCCAGCGACAGCGCCACAACATTTGGCAGTGCCAGGATCATGTCACGTTCTTCTTCGGAAAACCCGCCTTCGGGGCCGATCAACACGGCCAACGGCGCAGATTTTACCCGTTTCAGCGTGTCCAGGGGGCTCGTCTGGCCGGCGCGTTCGTCGCAAAAAATCAACGCGCGGTCATCCGGCCAGCTTGCCAGTACGTCCTTCAGTTTTTCCGGTTCTGCGACATCGGGCACATAGACCATGTTGCACTGCTCAGCCGCCTCGATGGCATTGGCCCGCATGCGATCCAGGTTGACCTTGTCCGCGACCGTACGGCGGGTGATGACCGGGCGCAGCTGGCGCACACCCATCTCGGTCGCCTTCTGGGCCAGGTCATCCAGCCGGGCCGACTTCAGGGGCGCGAACAGGTAATCAATGTCCGGTGGTGGCGTTGCCTCGCGCAGACGCTCCTCGCAGATGACCCGGGCCGCCTTGCGGTTGGCATTCGAAATGACACACCGCCATTCGCCGTCTATGGCGTTGAACAGCCGAACCTCCGCGCCATCACCCGAGCGCAGCACGGTCACCAGATAATGCGACGCCTCGCGCGGCAGCGTCAGTTCACTGCCCGCATCCAAAGTCTGCTCACAATATAACCGGGGCACCCGCCCCTGAGACCTGGCCATGGTATCTGCCTAGCCTGCCTTGCTGATGCTCGCAAGACGCGTCGCATTGCGGTCGGCTATCTGCTTTACTTTCTTCCCGTTCAGGTCAACCGGATCTCCATCTGCACTGAACGGCTGTTTGAAGGTGAAAACCTGATCACCGGGACCATGTTCATGCAGTTGCAGATGTCTCGCACAGGCCTCACGCCAGGTGGGCGTGTGATCGTCCGCGACCCACCACAAGGCATAAGGCGGCCATTGCGGCGGCTCGAACCAGTCGGCACCATGGTGCAACGCTTCGCCATGCAGTCCCTGGTATGCAAAGGCCATGACCGATTCCAGGTCGCGCCACAAAGACAATGTCTGCGGGGTCCAGCCGTCACCGCGTTCTTCATAAAATGCCGGAAACACATACTCGCCCCACATTTCCGGGCCCGGTTCATCAGGATATCCAGAATGCCCGAGATAGCCTTCTGCCAGCGGAACGGCTGCCAGAATCGGGTCATTGCGGACATGAAATCCGTCATTTGCCGGATCGTCCGCCGGTTTGGCAAACACGCCGAACGTGAACAATGCAAGCCTGCTGTTCAAAATTCCATTCCTTGGCTC
>CALHUA010000246.1 GCA_938039915.1 uncultured Anderseniella sp. | reverse complement strand
TTATCGATGAGATTTCGAAGCTGGATTGCCTGTTCGATGCAGCCGTCGAACAGGGGAACGTTTTCAGGCGCAATCAATTCGCCCTGGAGGATAAGGTGCTTCAGTTGAGCAAGCTCCTGCGCGATTGCCCGGATCGCCAGTTCCTGCTCTTCCATGAAATCCAAACGTGACATGGCTGTCATGTTCGATTCCGCCGTTAAAGATATCAATTGATGATATCCGAACTTTTACGGAACAAGCGAGACATATTGTTGGTGCATTGATCATCCATCAATGGTAATTTCGCACACCAGATAAGTCGCTCTCTCAAACAATACTTGCTCTGTGTAAGTCTGGTTTGTTTGATACATTACTGTGAAAAGTGGAATGAACAAGAAGCAGTCCTCGGCGCAGCGCCCACCAAACATTATGCATGAAATGCTGCGCTCGTTCGTAACCCTTGCGAAGTTTCTAAACCTCACTCATGCGGTCAATCATCTTGGATCGACCCGGCAAACTGTACGCCGCCATATTGAAATGCTGCAGTCGCTCAGAGGAGAAAAGCTGCTTGCCTTTGTTGACCGCCAGTATGTTCTGACCCCGGAAGGCGAATTGGCGTTAGTCGAAGCTGAACAAATACTCCAGCTCGACGATGCGTGGATGCGCAAGGAAGTCAGGGTAGTGGATGGTTTGACCGCGGTCCGGTATGACAGCAATCCCGAAGTGCCGTATTTTTCACAGCAGCACTCTATCGATACGATCTGGAAAAGTGGATCGCCTCTTATCCAGAAGGGGTTGCTTTGCTGGGTTGAAGCCAAAGCCCAACTGGAAGCCCCTGAGTTTGATGCGGTCCGCGACTACCTCCTCGCATACCGGCAGCACAACAGCGAATGGCTGTGTGTCAGCATTGGCGAAAAATCTTCCTATGCGACCTGGTTGGGATGGTCGTGGGCGAAAAGCGCAATCGGCAAACCCCTTGCTGATGACCCGATGGCCAGCGACGCGGATCAGTATGTAAGTCAGTCATATGACAGCATCTTGCGCAGCGGCGGCTTGAGGATCGATCATGTCTATACCAGGATAGCCAGGACCCATGGCGCCAAACCTGAGCCCATCACATATCAGCGGCTTATCCTGAGGTGCATGTTTCCCAACGGCGACCACGCCCTTGTCACCCTGGTTGAAAGAACAAATACTATTGAGATCGTTAATGTAAATCTTGATGATCTGCCTGCAATGGACACTGACATGTTATAAGCTGTGATCAGGACGGCCTAAACATGGATTATTGACATGAACCACCCGAATCACGCCTTTTATCCCTGCAGTAGTGTCCAGACGGAGACCGAATCGATTGTGCTTAGTAGAGACACCAAGCCGATTGCCAAGTATATCGCCGGTGCTGAAAGCATAGTTTCAGAATTGGGTATTGAAATTGAGGTTGGATCGGATTTCGACTTCTTTTGCTCGATCCCCGATTTGCAGCCTGACCGGCATCCAGTTTCCCCGATATTTGATCCCGACGAGTCCTGTATTTCGGCCTCAAATGGATTTTGGCTGATCGGGCGGAATGCTGCCGGCGAGATTGTGCTGACCCAGGCAATAAAATTGATTCCGGTCGGAGATGCCGGTTTCCTCACTCATCTGACAGAAAATCTGGCTGACTACAGGCCAAAAGGTGACAGGCTTGATATTGCCAAATCCCAAGTTCATTTAACCGATCGTGCCGCCAGCTTGTCCGGGAACCTTTGTTACTATGGCGAGTTGTGGATCCACAATTCATACCGCGGCAGTTGCCTGACAGCGGTTATGCCACGGCTCATGTTCGCGATTGCGATTGCGAAATGGTCACCAAATGTGGTGTTTGGCGTTATGGAGCCACTAGCGGCCTGCAAGGGTTTGGCGGCACGCGAGGGGTTCATGCACCTGGAACAGGGCGGACTTCACTGGTGGGACCGCGTTTCCTCCGAAACGATGGAAGAGTGGCTGGTCTGGACCACCAAAGACGACTTTATCTTCAATATGAGAGTGTCTCCGGAGATGTTGTCCAAACTCTATCCAAACAGGACAGACAAGAAATCTGCCAAAGTGTCGAAAGTCGCCTGATTCAGCCCGGTTTCATCCAGCAGTTCACCGGCCGTTTGTCCGGTGCTGTGTGAACAGCTGTGTTTGATCCAAGCTGGCCAGACTTCACATCGCATTCACCGGGACGTGACGCGGATTGATTTCCCCTGGCGATGCGCGGACCCCCACTATGGTCTTCAGATATCAGGAGACCATCACGTGGACCGGACGCATCAACTGCAAAGTCAACGATCCCGATATTTTTTCACGGCGGGAGCGGCCCTGGCAAAACGCCTCGCGGCATTTGCACCAGTTGCAATTTTTGCCGCCACTTTCGGATTGACTGCCGCGGCGCAGGAAACTGAAAGGGATCTGGATGATGGCGACAGACCGGTCGGTACCGGTCCGGTCAAACAAGCGGAAGATCCAAGCGGACCGCGTCGGCATTTTCGTCTGAAAAACCCGGCTGTTCTGAGCGGCAAAGACGCCGAGCGGCTTTACACTGAGCTCAAATCAGACATGGCAACACGCTATAAGTTGTCGCGTCAGCCGGGAGTGGAAAATTATCAGGCATGGAAGCGTTACAACCGGGCACCTTATCCGAGCGTATCGCACGGCAACCGCTATGTCAGCAATTACGGCAACCCGGCAGCCGAGGCCTATGGGCGCTTCGAACAGGCAGGAAGACTGCCTGTCGGTTCCATACTCGCAAAAGACAGTATAACCGTGAGTGAAGATGGTCAGGCCATGCCTGGCGCACTGTTCCTGATGGAAAAGATGGAAGCAGGCTTCAACTATGTCAGTGGCGACTGGCGCTATACCATGATCATGCCCGATGGCAGCCTGTTCGGTACGACCAACGGCGAAGGGACCGAGCGGGTCAGATTCTGCATTTCCTGCCACCTGGCCGTTGAGAAGCAGGATCACCTGTTCTTCATCCCTGAAGAATATCGGCAAAACTGACGGCAAAGCCGGTCACCTGTGGCTTGCACTACCCCGTATGGACCCTATCTCACGAGCCCATCACCGGGTTGTGATAAATCACACATTGCCGTGGCGCGGTCTTGCGTAAGGTCATTCTCAACAATCGCGATGTATCGCGCGCGTCAAAAACAGGTGCTTTCAAGCCTGGAGTTGATGCTCACATTGCGAAAACCCGGCAGGTTCGCGGGTGGCCTGCCATGGAAGGAAACTCGAAAATGACCAAGAAAATCTTGACGTTTGCGTTGTCTCTGGCTGTTCTTGCAGCGCTTGCTCCTGCAACTCCTTCGGCTCTCGCCGGGCCCGGATTCAAACAAGGTGGCGGCGGTGGTGGAGGTGGTGGCATTCCTCCCGGCCCTGGCGGCTTTGCTCCCGGTGGCGGTGGCGGAGGCGGAGGAGGCGGCGGCAATGGCGGCGGTTGGGGCGGTTGGGGTGGCGGCGGCTTCGGCATTGTCATCAATCCGGGTCCGCGACGCTATTATGATGATGACCGCATCTCCTGCCGCACCGGCAAGCGCATTGTGCGCAATTCGGGCTATCGCAGGGTTCGCATCATTGAATGCAGAGGAAACACCTACACCTATAAAGGCAAACGCGGATCAAGGGTGTACCGGCTGAGCGTTGATTCACTGGACGGTATCATCGTCGGT
The DNA here is from genome assembly GCA_938039915.1 of uncultured Anderseniella sp. Taxonomy (GTDB): domain Bacteria; phylum Pseudomonadota; class Alphaproteobacteria; order Rhizobiales; family Aestuariivirgaceae; genus Anderseniella. The sequence continues at coordinate 21,906 of CALHUA010000246.1, read as the reverse complement.
CGCCGCCGGTTGTAATCGGCCTATCGGTTCATACGCGGAACGTACAACAATCTGGTGCCCCCGACCGAGTCGGGGGCATTGTTTGTCTGAAAACCTGTAGTCCCCGAGATTTGTTTCCTGAGGGCAAGCGGGTTTTCAGTTTTGTGGTTTTGGCCGGTTCAATCAAACATCATCCTGATCTATGTTGCTCCGGCCTGTCTGTAGCTAAACGCCGGCCACTTCGCAAACGACAGCATCTCAATGAACAGGGAGAAACTCGTGGATCAGGTCACTATCATCAAGGCTTTTGGCGCCTTCTTCGCCATCATGAATCCGTTCATCAATCTTCCCATTTTCCTGGCCATGACAAGCGGAATGTCCGTGCCGGATCAACGTCGCCTGGCGATCAAGGTTGCCTTGTTTGCGTTCATCATGTGCGCGGTTCTGCTGGTGCTCGGTCAGCGGATCATCGACTTTTTCGGTATTTCAGTGGATGAATTCCGGGTCGCGGGCGGCATTGTGCTGGCAAGTATATCCTGGTCGATGCTGCAGGGCTCAACGGTTGCGTCACATCATGGCTCCGGCAGCGAACAGGACCAGATGTCGGAGCTCAGTGGCATGGCCTTCTATCCGATGACCTTCCCGATGGTGGTAGGCCCTGGCACAATTGCCACCATCATCATCTACACCGGTCATGCGTCGGGGGCCGGACAGTTATTGTCCATTGGCCTGGTCGTGGCCATCATACTCGCACTGCTATTTGCAGTGCTCTATTTTGCCTCGTTTTTCGGCAAGGTACTGAGTGCCACAATGCGGGTGATCATGACCCGGCTGATGGGAATGATTCTGCTGGCAATATCCGTGGAAATGATACTGGATGGCATCAAGGCAATCTTGCCAGGCCTGGGTTAGCTACTGGGTTGTGGCAGGCGGTGAACTAACTGCCGGTCTGCAAACCGGCAAGCGCATGGCTCACTGCCTGCCTGGTCAGTCCATCGCCATCCCGGGCGACATCCCAGCCGACAGTCGTTGAGATGGCCACCACGCGTCCGGTCGCCATCAGTTTTTCCAGCGCCAGCCTCATGTCATCCGCAGACGGTCCTCCGGGTGCCGGATAGAGAAATGCCGGGGCTTCGTCAGAGTTGATGATGTCGCTGTCGAAATGAACATAGAGCGGCCCTTGCGGCAGCGTGGCCGGGTCAAGCTCATCCAGGCCATCAATGAAATGAATTCCCGAGTTCTGTACAAGTATGCGTTCACCGGGGTCCAGGTCACGCCCGTCACACAACACCACGCGGCCATCGTCAACCGGTGCGAGCTGCACGGCCTGCATCATCCGCTGGTCGCCGCGTCCGGTGAGCATGGCAAGTGGCATGCCGCCAAGAAAGCCGGACGGTGACGTTTCCCAGGTATTGAAGTCGCCATGGGAGTCGAGCCAGATCAGGGTTGGCCGCAGGCCATTGCGTTCAAGCCCCGCCATCGTCGGAATCGTCTGACAGCAATCGCCCAGAACCGCGAATGGTCTGTCACCGCGCGCGATGACGTCTGAGACGGTCTCTGCCAGTTCCTGGTGAATGGGCGCGAGGCTCTCTGTCTGGTCGCCACTGCCCGGGCCCGCCGCGATTACGATGTCATCGGGCTTGCTCATGGTGGCAACCGCATCAGACCGGCGGTCAAGAAACATTGGAGAAGAAATTCGGATGTCTTTCATGAGGCGCTTTTCCTGGTGCGGTACCTGGCCGACGCGAACTGTTCTGGAACAGGCCGGACATGCCAGCAAGGAAACCGAAGTTGCGGGAATGCAAACTACTGCCCGATCCTGTCGGGTAGTCCGCGTCCATTATTCCACCAGCGGTTGGGGTTGTCGCTGGCCGGATTGTAGTTTGCCCGGCTTGCCCAGTCCTCACGAACGAAGATGACCGGTTCCTCGTAGTGGTGGACATGCAGGATGGCATCCATCACTTCTTCCAGAATGGTGAGGTTTCGTTCTATTGAAATTTTCAGTTCGACAACCGGAAAGGTCTCTGTTGCACCTGCCTCAAAACCTTCGACATGGGTAGTCGTGGTTGATCCGGCTTCCGGCTGTGCGGTTTCAACACCGGTGGCCGAAATGCTGGCGTTTCTCTGGTAGCGTCCGAAGCTCAGCGGGTCCACCTGCATGACCGCATCCAGGATTTTGTCTGTATCATCCGGCAGCGTTTGAACTTCCAGCGTCCAGACAGGGACGAGTTTGCCGGATTTTGCCTTGTACTTGGCGAGATCGTTCATGTGGCCTGCTTCCGTTTGGTGTAGAGTTCCGCTGGCCGGAATATTATCACCATGCTGCTGACAACATGCTGTCAGTAAGCGGCTACCGAAGTGTGGATGTGCTTAAGTCAGTCTCCCGGCCCGGACAGGCTTTTCATGTAGGCGAGCATGTCATTGATGGTGTCGATGCTGAGTTCGAACTGCGGCATTGCCGGATGGCCGGTAACAATTCCCTCTGCAAAGGCCTCAGCCAGGCTGTCGATGGGATAGCGATTGTGCAGCGTTCGGAAGGCAGGGGCTTCGGGCATATGACTGTCGTCGTTCACACCAACCGCATGGCAACGGGCGCAATTGCTCTCCACAAACGCCCTTCCTTTCCCGACATCTCCGTAGGATTGGCTATGGGCAGGCAAGCCGGGCAGCGTCAGCATAAGGGTACATGCTGCCAGGGCAGCCAGGGAACGAAGGCGGGTTTGTATCTGCATGTTTGAATTGATAGCAGGCAGTCAGTCAGGTCGCCTTGATCAATGTCAAATCGGCGGTCACAACACCTCAACATTGCCGCAGATGCTGATGGCCTGGCCCGAAATGCCCGCGCCCAGCGGTGAACACAAATACATCGCCTGATTGGCAATGTCTTGAGCGCTGACCATGCGGCGCAGGGACACCTTGTTGATGTATTCGTGCTCCATCTCCTCATAGGACACGCCGGTCGCCTCCGCGCGTGCGGCGATCACTTTTTCAATACGCGGCCCTTCCACGATGCCGGGCAAAAGCGCGTTGACCCGGATGCCTTCGGGACCCAGTTCAATGGCCAGGCTCTTGATCAGGCCGATGATCGCCCACTTGCTCGCAGCATAGGGCGTGCGCCAGGCATAGCCGAGGCGGCCGGCCACTGAAGAAATGCCTATGATCGATGCGTTATTGGACTGTTTGAGCAGCGGCACAGCAAGCCGCGCACAATAGAACTGGCCGTTCAGGTTGACGTCGATAGTGTTGCGCCATTCCTGCGTATCCAGTTCGTCGATACCGCCGGTGGGACCTGCAATGCCGGCATTGTTGATCAGCACATCCAGGCCACCCAGGTGAGTCTGGATGTCTTCAAACAGGGTGGTAACCTTTCCCTCATCGGATACGTCGCAATGTGTCACGACCCAGTCAGGGAAATTGCTCTTGCAGTCGGCCAGCGCTGCCTCGGAAACATCACACACATGCATCTGCGCACCGGCAGCTGCAAAAGTCTCTGCGATAACCCGACCAATGCCGCCCCCGCCTGCCGTTACCAGTACGCGCAGGCCCGGTTTCAATCCCATTGTCTCAATCATGGATCATTTCCCAAAGTTATCAGAAACCAACCTGGTCTCCGCCTTTCAGATCAAGCATTGCGCGGGCCTCGTCGGGCGTGGCGACATCAAGCGACAGACCTTCCAGCACCTGACGCATCTTGGTGACCTGGTCTGCATTTGACTTCGCCAGTTCACCCGGCGCAATCCATAAGGAATCCTCCAGTCCGACACGCACATTGGCGCCTTGGGCTGCGCCCATGGAAGCCAACGGAATCTGGTTGCGCCCGGCGCCCAGGATAGACCAGCGATAGCTATCGCCGAACAGTCTGTCAGCGGTACGTTTCATGTGCATAAGGTCTTCCGGGTGCGCGCCGATGCCACCGAGCAAACCGAATACCGACTGGATGAACAAGGGCGCGCGCGCCAGCCCCCGGTCGACGAAATGGGCCAGATTGTAGAGATGGGAAATGTCGTAGCACTCGAATTCGAACCGGGTGCCATTGTCATTGCCGACCCGCAGGATGGTTTCGATATCATTGAAGGTGTTTTTGAACACCAGGTCTCGCGAGTTTTCCAGGTGCGCCCTTTCCCAGTCATGGCTGAAGTCAGAAAACCGGTCGAGCATCGGGTAGAGCCCGAAGTTCATTGATCCCATGTTCATCGACGCGACTTCGGGTTTGAACACGGCGGCAGGACGCATGCGCTCTTCCACGGTCATGTGCGGGCTGCCGCCGGTGGTGATGTTGATGACGGCCTTGCTGGACTGCTTGATACGGGGCAGGAACTTCTCAAAGACCGCCGGGTCCTGGGTGGGGCGTCCGGTTTCAGGATCGCGGGCATGCAGATGGACAATGGCGGCCCCAGCCTCAGTTGCTGCAATGGCGGCTTGAGCTATCTCGTCAGGCGTGACCGGCAGATGTGGTGACATGGATGGCGTATGAATCGCGCCTGTGACAGCACAGGTAATGATGACTTTGCGTTTTGGCTTTGCCATAGTGGTCGGAAGTCCTGTTGGGTTGAGATGGGGGAAGGTGGTGCGATGATGATCATGCCGCCTCTGACGGTCAATGATGTTGTCGTCATCTGGATCAGCCTGAAAACTTTGGACTCAATGTCGTTCATTCGCAAGCTGATCTTGATCAGAATCACGTTTTGCCGAACTCGGCCAACATGTTACGACGCGGTGTGTGGTTTCCGTTAGGGCATGAGTTGTCATCACAATGACGTTTATCGCCGCTTGACGTTGGTCCCCAATGCCAGCACATTTTCAGCGTATTCATTGCCTATAGAAGATGATCGTTATCCTTCCTACAGCGGAGAAATCGCTTGGACGTCGTTTTAGCAGGTATGTCCACGGTTGTTCCTGACGCCAAACTGCCACAAACTTTGGTTTTGGATTGGGCTCGCCGGACCCTGGGCAGCAGGTTTGCCCAGTTTGAGCGGATGTCGAAAGCCTTCGACAATGCTGGTATCGAGTCACGCTATGCCGTGGCTGACATGTCGTGGTTTGAAACTCCCAAATCCTGGCCGGAACGCAATTCGGTCTATCTCGAAGGCGCAACGCAGCTTTTCATCAAATCGGCAACCGGTGCGCTGGACGATGCCGGTTGGGATGCTGATGAGGTCGACGCGATCGTCACCGTGTCTTCCACCGGCATTGCCACCCCGACACTTGAGGCCCGGGCCCACCTGGAACTGGGATTTCGCGAGGATGTCACACGTATTCCGGTGTTCGGGCTGGGTTGCGCTGGCGGTGTTTCCGGCCTGTCTATCGCGCGCGATTTTGCAGCCGCCCACGAAGGCACAAAGGTGCTTATGGTTGCAGTTGAAGCCTGTACCGTATCGTTCTGCGCAGGCACCCCGCGCAAGGCGGATATTATCGGGTCGGCCATATTCGGTGATGGTGCGGCAGCGGTCTGCCTCACCAGCGAGAACGGCGGTTTGAACGGGCATAGTGGCCGCAACGGATACAACGGTCATAACGGCCATGATCACAATGGCCAGAGCAGCCACAATGGAAGCAATGGTGACAACGGAGCCAATGGTCATAATGGGGCCAACGGTCATAATGGGGCCAATAGTCGAAAGGGCCACAACCTCCACAACGGCAACAAGATTTTCATCGGCAGAGGCTCGCAGAAAATGTGGCCGGACACGCTGTCCATCATGGGCTGGGAGGTCGATGAAGACAGTCTTGGGGTGGTGTTTGACAAGTCAATTCCCACCTTCACCGAAGAAAATTTTTCCTCCGCCGTCAGCGGTGCGCTGGCAAAACTCGGTAAGGATATCAGCCAGATCGACCGCTTTGTCTGCCATCCCGGCGGTACCAAGGTCATACAGGCAATTGAAAAATGTCTGGAACTTCAGCCGGACAGCCTGGACGAGGAGCGCGAGGTGCTGCGCAATTTCGGCAATATGTCAGCTCCCACGGTCCTGTTTGTGCTGCAACAGGTACTGGAGAAAGCCCAGACCGGCGACATGCTGATGTGCGCGCTTGGGCCCGGGTTCACAGCTTCGTTTCTGCCGATCTCAAGAGCGTAGAATGTCCATATCCATACCTGCCTTGTGCCTTCTGATCTTTCTCGTGGTCCAGCGGTTGGGCGAACTTGTGCTGGCTCGCCGAAACACCAGACGATTGCTGGCAAAAGGGGCCTATGAGGCAGGTGCCGAACATTATCCGTTGATGATTGCCCTGCACGCATCCTGGCTTGCGGCGCTGGTATATTACGGTATCGATCAGCCGGTTTCGATTGGCTGGCTTGCCGTGTTTGCCGTGTTGCAGCTGTTGCGGGCCTGGATCATCTTAAGCCTCGGCGGCAGGTGGACGACACGTATCATTGTTCTCAGTGATCCGTTGGTTACGAAGGGGCCTTTCGCCTGGGTCAAGCATCCAAATTACCTGGTGGTGATTGCGGAAATCCTGACCGTCCCGATGATCCTGGGGCTGCCTGTTGTCGCGGCGGTTTTCTCCGCGCTCAATGCTGCAATGCTGACCATACGCATCAGTGCGGAAGAATCCGCTATCAGGCGCTACAGGTGAAACCTTCTACTCTATGATGACGGGTCAGTCCGGCGCACAAATGGAATGAGCAGTACGCCAACCGCTGTCAGGACGGCAACCATCGCCCAGGCGTCGTTGATGGCCAAAGTAAGCCCGGCCTTTTCAACTTGCGGGCGGATCATCTCGACGATGCTTTCCGGCGGCACGAAAGCAACTGACGGAATTTCATCTATTGAGATATCCGCAAACGCGGCCGCGTCCGGGTCCAGGTCGACCAGCTTCGTGCCGATGTCTTTCGAATGCATCTCAACCCGTTGCCAGATCACCGTGTCGATGAGGGCCACCCCGATGGCACCGCCAAGATTGCGCATCAGATTGAATATGGCGCTGCCGTCCGGCACCTTGGTCTCGGCCAGCAATCCCAGTGCAATACGGGTCGGCGGCAACAGGCAGAACATGATGGCACATCCGCGCAGGACCTGCGGCCAGAACATGCCGTCGAAGTCCGTTGCTGCGGTCTGAAAGAAGCTCCAGCCGAGGCCGGCGGCAAAACAAAGGAAACCGCCTGCCGTCAAAATTCGCGCATCGATGCGCTGCTCCAGTTGCACTGCTACCGGGGCTGCGAGCAACTGCGCGACACCGGTCACCAGCATCACCAGCCCGATGTCCAGCGGTCCATGCCCGCGCACCAGACCCAAGAACACCGGCATCAGATACACCGATCCGAACAGGCCCATGCCGAATATGAAACTGAGTGCGCAGGCGATGGTGAAGTTCCGGTCACGAAACAGGCCAAGGTCGGCAATGGGAAGGTCGAGGCGCAGCGACCTGACGACAAAGCCCGCCAGCGACACAACCACCGTCGCCAGCAGGCACAGGATCAGCAATGAGGTCCAGCCGCGTTCCGGCGCTTCCTTGAGCGAGATTTCAAGTAGAGCAAGACCCAGTGCCAGCGCTGCCAGTCCGAGCCAGTCCATGCGACGCAATAGTCTCAGATCGCCGGAAGCCTTGGGCAGTAAGACCGCTGCTATGGCTACGGAGGCAATGCCGGGCAGCACGTTGACGAGGAACAGCCAGGGCCAGCTGTAGGTCTGGGTGATAAAGCCGCCGACGGTGGGACCCAGCGTCGGCGCCAGCACCGCCAGCACCCCGGCAATCGTCGTGGCAATGCCCTGCTGGCGAACCGGGAACATCAGGAACACGGCTGAAAACACCAGCGGGATCAGGCACCCACCGGCAAGCCCCTGCAGGATGCGGAAGGCGATAAGGGTGGCGAAATCCGGACTGAAAGCGCAACCGATAGAGGCCAGGGTAAACAGCGTGAGAGCACCCAGGAAAAGCCGCCGTCCGGAAAGCGCGCGTGACAGCAGGCCGGTCAGCGGTATCGCGATCACTTCTGCAATCAGGTAGGAGGTCTGGATCCAGCTCATCCGGTCCGGCGAAATATTGAGCGCGTCACGGATTGCCGGCAGGGAGGTCGCGACAATCTGTATGTCAAGGATGGCCATGAACATACCGACGCACATGGCTGAAAACCCGGCCCAGGTTTGCCAACTGACACGATCGCGCAAAACCCCTGCCTGCACGGTCGTCACTTTATCATGGCTGAGGGCGCCGTCAGGGCCCGGATCGCAATGGGTGCAGGCTTGATGGTCACGGATGTTACCCTTTCATGACGGCTCGGTTCTCAGAAGTAGCGCATATTGCAGCGGGCTTTTCCACACCCTTGTTACCTCGCATTCAATGATGCCTACATCATTTCGACAAACCGATGTCATCCGGACATCGTGAGCCTGGAACGACATGAGTTCAAGTGACCCATAAATTTGCTCCAGCATTTCGAAAGCGATCAGTTTTATGATTGTTGATTGATTCAATCAGAAATCATACTGATCTAGTGTAATCGCCACTCCGTATCGACCTTGCGCAATTCGGCCGGGCCTATGAGTTTTTTGTGTGCGACGCGGACTTCTGCCAGCGGGCCGTCGAGGTTTTCAGTCCAGAACTCCAGAAACCGCACCAGCCGGGGAAAGCGCGGCGCCAGGTCATATTCCTGCCAGACATAGCTTTGCAGCAGATTGCGATGGTCAGGCATGCGGTAGGTAATTTCTGCCGTTGTCAGGCTCCAGCCGAGAAGCTGGCAGTGCAGGTGGTTTTCGAGCATGGTTTTCCTTTCACCGTGAAAACAGCCGCTCCTGCGTAACGCCGTTGAACCTGGATCACGTCGGAACGACTCACCCAGTATATCCTGTGAAAAGAAAACAGCTATATGTTTCAGGTGTTTAGCAGCCGTTTAAGGTGAGTGCTAACAACGGTCGGTCGAGTGTCAGTGCAGGAGAAGAGAGCCAAGGTGCGTTTTCCGGTTCAACTATGTCACGGCTTTTGTGCTAGCGTTCGCTGCATTTGTGCTGCGATGCGAACATGAGGACCGGATATGCACATTGGCTTGATTGGCGGCATTGGACCTGCTGCGACGGACTTGTATTATTGCGGGCTTGTCGGCGCGATGAAGGCACTCAATGCCGAACTTGATATGACAATTGTGCATGCCGATGCACACACATTGGTAAAGAATTTCGAGGCGAAACAGCCAGACGCCCAGGCAACCATCTATCTCCGCCTCACCGAGCGGTTGGCGGCAGCCGGCGCGGAAGCCGTCGCTATCACGTCAATTGGCGGGCATTTCTGCGTTGAGGAATTCCGGCCAATGTCACCACTGCCGATCATAGACTTCGTTGTGGAAATGGACCGATTTCTTGACCGCCAGGCATTCCGGAAAGTCGGTTTACTGGGTACCGACACGGTAATGGAGACGCGATTTTATGGCGGCATCAAATCGACAGAGGTTCTAGTGCCGCCGCCGGATGTCATCGGTAAGGTGCATCGTGCCTACGTGGGCATGGCCCTGGACGCCAAGGTTACCGACGAACAGCGTGCGGTGGTGTTTGAAGCAGGCAGGGCATTATCTGAACAAGGCGCCGAGACTGTGTTGCTGGGCGGAACCGACCTGTTTCTTGCCTTTGACGGATATGACCCGGGTTTTGCCACGCTGGATTGCGCGACGGTTCACATCGATGCAATAGCGCGCATGGCGAGCGGGCAAACCTGACAAGGCGAGGTGTGCGGCATACTCGAAAACGGGCAAGACTCAAATCTTGCTCGCCGGTCGGTTGATTTCCACTTTCCACCAATCGGGTGCTGCTGTCTTGAAACTGTGCTGCTTGCCTGGAACCAAAAGCGACGGTTCGTCAAATACTGCAATTGTCAGGGAAATTTTGTCATAGCCGTCATCCAGCGCACAAATGCTGCTGCCGCATTTCGCACAAAACCCACGTTGGGTTTTTTCAGAGGATTGAAACACTGACGGTTCGCCACCTGAACCTGTCCATGCAAAGTCTTCCAGTGGAAACTCGACCCAAGAAACGGTTGGCGCGCCGGACCAGGTCTGGCACATCCGGCATGAGCAGAGATGCGGAAATGTCGGCTTGCCAGTCGCTTCAAAGCGAATGTGCCCGCACAGGCAACCGCCGGAAAAAGTTTTCTGTCTGCTTGCCACAACGCATTCTCCCTTTACTGCCAGATTGGCTACTCTGTGTGTGAGAGGATGTTGACCAGTTTTCCAAACGGATCGCGCACAAAGAACCGGCGAACACCCCAGGGCTCATCTGTGAGCGGGTATGTGATTTCAAACCCAAGAGCTCTTGGCCGCCGATGGATTTCATCAACATCATCCACTTCGATCGAGATGTCCGGCACAGGTGCGCCAGACCCGCCTTCACTGGCAATACTCACCTGCACAGGGGCAATCTGGTCCGACGCAAAGGTAACAATCCAGCCATGATCCATCACCACTTTGAGCCCCAGCAGGTCGCCATAGAATTGCTGGCCGTCGCAACCCGGTCCGTTGCGATGTCTGTGACAATGCGTTTGACGGTCATGTTGATCCTGCTGAATTCACCGCACAATACCTCATCAAGCTGTCGGCTGGAAGTGGAACCGCGACAGCAACACGGGCCCATGTGAACCCGTGTTGCTGCAACTGCTACAGTCGCAGCTTGAGTTGCGGCTCGCCGTTGGATGTCTTCTCAGCCGTCATGCCGTCATGTCCGATAAAGCAGGACACACGCTGCCGAAGGGCTGAAAAACTGTCAAACGTAACCACATCGACCGGCTGGTCAAAGTGCAGCACGACCCGGAACCTGTCGGCCTGGGAGAAAGTCTCCAGAGCCTTGACCTCGCCTTCAAACGGTTGCCCCAGATAGTGTCCGCTGATCCTTTGTCCGGCCACGACCGGGGCGGCTGGCGGCCGGTTGCCGGTGGCCGCATGCAGGGTGTTCCAGTCCTTGTAACCATGCTGATGGGCGAGCAGTTCAAGAGAACGGCTGTGGCTGATGACGGTACCTGCGCCAGCGAGTTCCTGACGCAACCGCTTTGCGTGTTCTTTCAATATACTTATGGCGGAAAGGGAAGTTGATCCGTTCATTGTAAACCTCATTCAGGTGTTGAATGCGGAAAACCAATGGTGCTCACATTGCCATTAGACCGCACACATCTGAATTAGGTGAATGAGATCAGTTTCAGGACTTCACCATGGTTTTTGCCCGTGAGCGGCAGGGGTCCTGACCCTGGACCGGTTGGTATTCGAGCTGATCGGGAATGTCAAATGCAATGGTGACTTGGTGCTCAAATGACAAGCACAGTTCATGTGGAAATCCGGGATTTCAATATCGGATGAAAGCTCCAGGCCCACAAACTGCACCTTGCTCGCGCTGGTAACGAAAACTTTGCAGTTAGGCGATAACCTAACGTCAGTAAGTTCCGTGTTCAGACGAAGGCAGCAGAGATGACTTTACCCCAATGCGACAAGGCAGGTGAAACGGTCGAAGAACCTGGCTTTGTCTCAACCGGAGTGTTCCGGATTCTGCTGATCGGGGCAAAAGCCTCGATTGTCCTGTTCGTCGTCAGTGCGCTTCTCAGACTTTGAACAGTCTACTGCGGCAGAAATCTTAGAGGACAGTTTTGTCCAGTCCGCGCGGAATGCGTTTTTCGCGGTCATAGAACGGCAGTTCCACAATCTCGCAGGCAACCGCCTCACCATCTGCTGTACGCATGTTCAGCGTTTTGCCCACCCAGTTACCTGCCGAGTGGAAGCGGGCATAACCGATGCCAGCTTCCAGGTAAGGTGACCATGCGCCGGCAGTGATGCGGGCAACATCTTCCTCTCCATCCAGGATTTCACCTTGGTAAACTGGCGTGGCTTCGGCGCATTTGACGCCGTAAATCCGCGTGCCGGGCTTGCCGTCCAGAAGCGCGGTTCGACCGATAAAATCTTCCTTGTCAATATCCACAAAAGCGTCCAGCCCGGCCTCGAACGGCGTCATGGACATGTCGAAGTCTGTGCTATTATCCAGAATCCCTGCTTCCAGCCGGCGGATTTCCATGGACGAAATACTGCCGACCATCATGCCGTGGGGTTTGCCAACTTTCAGCAGATGTGCCCAGAGGTTCGGACAATCGGTGGTGCTTCCCTGAGTATAGATTTCGTAGCCCAGTTCTCCGGTCCAGCCCGTGCGGGAGATATAGACCTCCTGGCCGCCTATCCTGAAAAATCCGGAATGAAAATAGCCCATGGTTTCATCAATCGTGCCGTCGGATGCAGCGTGCATGATATCAAGCGACGTCGGTCCCTGTATCTGCAGCACCCGCGAATGGGGATCAGAGATGGTAACGTCAAACCCGTCACTGTGAGCGTATAGCCATGTCTCCAGCGCGCCATCAGGCTGCACATACCAGAACCTGTCCTTCGCCAGCCTGAACAATATGCCGTCCATGAACACGCCGCCTTTGGGCGTGCAGGCAATCGCGTAACGACCGCGTCCCTGTTTCAGGTTGGAAATCCTGCGGGCAAACACTCGCTCCAGAAACGCCTCCGCATCAGGACCGGAAATCTCCACAGGGCGTTCCGGCACATCGTACAAGACCGCTTTGCGGCGCAACGCCCAGTAGGTCTCGGTGACGTCTTCACCATTGAACACACTGTAATAGCGCCCGGCATACACCCCCATGACCGTGCGCTCACTGATCCAGCAGTCATGGAAGGGGGAGAGTTCAAAACGCCGGCTGCCCACGCGAACTGCTTGCTTCGTGTCTGAATGGATAGAATTGCTCATCGTCGTGCCCTGGTGAATGATCGAATGGTATCGCAGAAAACTAGCGCTTACTGGCCGTCAGGCAAAGGTATTTGATCTTTGTTCTAAAGTTAGTTTATCTACCTTTTGATATGAGTGACTGGCTGCCATCCCTAAACGCCCTGAAGGCGTTCGAGGCCGTGTCGAGGCATTTGAACTATGCCCGTGCGGCTGAAGAACTGCGCGTGACGCCGGCAGCGGTGAAGCAGCTGGTCGGCAAGCTGGAGGACGCCCTCGGTGCGCAACTTGTGAAGCGCAGCGGACGCGGCCTGGAACTGACTGCATCCGGGCAGTCAGGTCGCAAGATGCTGGCGGCAGGGTTCGCCCAGGTGCGGCATGCAGTTGACATGATGCGCACGCCGGATACGCGCGAGCGGCTGATCATTTCGGTTGAACCGTCCTTCGCAACAGCCTGGCTTGTGCCAAGGTTGGAGAGTTTTCGGGACAAGAACAGCAATGTTGATGTGCTGATCGATTCCTCGTTGAAGATCGCCGACCTCGAAAGCGGTGCGGCGGATATTGCCGTGCGGTTTGGCCGGGCGCCGCAGGATAACCTGGTTTCACACCGGCTGTTTGATGAGCAGCTTTGCGCCTTTTGCAGTCCTTCCCTGGCGTCCGGCCCGCGCAAACTGAAAGAGATTGCCGATCTTCAGCACGCGACATTGCTGCACTGGGATTTGTCCGACCTGAGCTGGGCGCATGCCACCAGACGCTGGATGGGTTGGCAGCCCTGGCTCGCACAAGTGGGGGCAGATCATGTCAACTCCGCAACAGGGGTGCGCTTCAGTGACTACAACCTGGCCGTTCAGGCTGCTGTTGCGGGGCAGGGGGTCGTGCTGGGCAGCCTGCCCGTCTTGCATGATCTGATTGAAACAAATCTGCTCGTGTGTCCGTTTCGCGAGCGGGTGACCACTGACATTGGGTACGACCTGGTGACCACGCAGCGCGCCTTGCAAAGAACTGAAGTTCAGGCGTTCACGGACTGGATTGTGGCCGAAGCAACCGCTCAAACAGCCCACATCCCTATCCAGGGCAAAAATATCTGAAATCGGCAGATGATGTGCTGCCTGAACCATATTTCGAAAAAAATGTTCTGCGCCCGCCAAGGAAATGCTGTTGTCATGCGTCCAATGACAGAACATGCGAATGAACACGAGTGACAGCGAGCTGGCCGGGCAGGCCGCAAGTGGTGATATGGCGGCATTCCAGGTGCTGCTGGAGCGCCACTATGACAGCATCTTCCGCATTGCGCTGCGTTTTACCGGCGTGCGCGAGGACGCCGAAGACGTGGCCCAGACCGTGTGCACCTCGCTTGCGGCAAAACTGCGCTCGTTCAAGGGTGAGGCACGGTTCACCACCTGGCTGTATCGGATTGTGGTCAACGCATCGCAGGACTTTCATCGTCGGCAAAGCGCCACGACAAGGCTGCACCAGGCCTATGGCGAAGTGTCCGAACTGGTGCGCGGTGCAGAGGCAGACACTGCCCGCGAACTGGCCTGGCTTTACGACGCACTGCAGCAGGTTGGCCGGGATTTACGCGAAACCGCGGTTCTGGTGCTGGCCGAAGGCCTGACCCATGCAGAAGCTGCAGACGTGCTCGACATCAAGGAATCCACCGTCTCCTGGCGCATGCACGAATTGCGCAAGGAACTTAAAACGCTGGCGAAAGCAGAAGCATGAATGACGAACTGAACAGGATGGAACGGGCGTTCGAGCGGCAGGCAGCCGTTCGGCCGAGCGATGCTGCGCGTCAGGCTGCGATGCGCGCGGCCACGGAAGCGTTCGAGCAGGAAAATTCAAAGGTCCACCAAGGAACCGGGATCGGTAGCCGTCTTAGAGAGCGGGGCAATCAATTGCTTATCGCACTCAAGAGGAAACCTTTCATGGACTTTGCACACCCCAAACTCTCACACCTGTTGGCTGGCAGCGCGAGCCTTGCCGTACTGGCCATTGCCGTCATCAATATCGACCACATCAAACCCGGTTTTGTGCCTGCGCCACTTGAAACCAAACTGGAGCAGGCCGCTCCTGCTGACGAAAAGGACGTCATTGCAACTTTGCCGGATAACGCACCGGTCGCCCGGCTGGAAGAAGAGGCCCCAAAACCAAAGGAGGTCAGAAAACAAGCGCCGAGCGCCGTACAATTATCGAAGCGCGAGACCAAAGCGGGAGGCCGAGTTTTACAGCAATTCTCTGGAGGTGTTGTTGCCAATGAAGCGACCTCCGGCTTGCGCAGCCGTGATGACGTAGCGGTCCGGCAATACCGGGAACAGGGCCGAGACAAGTTCTCCGACATAACGCCCAATCCGCTGAAGGTTGTTGCGGAGGACCCTGTATCGACTTTCTCGATTGATGTTGACACCGCTTCCTATGCCTTTGTGCGCAAGTCCCTGAACAATGGCGTGCTGCCGCAAAAAGATGCTGTGCGTGTGGAGGAAATGGTCAACTACTTTGACTATGGCTACCAGGCGCCCGACAGCCGGAGCGAACCGTTCAAGGCCAATGTATCGGTGATGCCGACGCCGTGGAACACCAACACCAAGCTGTTACGCATTGGCATCAAGGGCTTTGAACTGCCGAAGACCGAGGCGCCAAAAGCCAATCTGGTATTTCTGATTGATACGTCCGGTTCGATGAACGCGCCGGACAAGTTGCCGCTGCTGCGCAATTCGTTCAAGTTGCTGCTGTCGTCGCTGAAGCCGGACGACACTGTGGCCATTGTCACTTATGCAGGCTCTGCCGGCACGGTGCTTGAGCCGACGCGGGTGGCTGACCGGAACAAGATTCTCTCAGCACTTGAGCGGTTGAATGCCGGCGGATCCACCGCTGGTGCCGAAGGCATCCGCCAGGCTTACCAGCTTGCCGAACGTCAGATTGACAGTGCCGGCGTCAACCGGGTGATCCTGGCCACAGATGGTGATTTCAATGTGGGTATTTCAGACACCGGTGAGCTGAAGAGCTTCATTGAACGCAAACGCGCTTCCGGTGTCACCTTGTCGGTGCTGGGTTTCGGCCGCGGCAACTACAATGACGAATTGATGCAGGCGTTGGCCCAGAACGGCAATGGCAATGCCGCGTATATCGATACGCTGAGCGAAGCTCGCAAGGTGTTGGTCGAAGAGGCGGGTTCGACCCTGTTCACCATCGCCAAGGATGTGAAACTGCAGCTTGAGTTCAACCCCGCGACAGTCAGCGAATATCGTTTGATCGGCTATGAGACACGGTTGCTGAACCGGGAGGATTTCAACAATGACAAGGTCGATGCCGGGGACATCGGTGCCGGACACACCGTAACAGCACTGTATGAGATCACGCCGGTTGGGGCTGACGAGCGGCTGGTCGACGATCTGCGCTATCAGTCGGAGACCGCAAAGCCTGCCACTGGCAGCGCCGAAGAATATGCCTTCATGAAGATCCGCTACAAGCTGCCGGACAGCAACACCAGCACCCTGATCACCGCACCGGTGAAACGGGGTTCTGAAGCGGCGTCAGTGGAGCAGGCAACGCGCGATGACCGGTTTGCAGCGTCCGTGGCGGCTTTTGGCCAGGTGCTGAGTGGCGGTCGCTACACCGGCAGTTTCTCTTATGACGACGTGGTGTCTTTGGCCCAGTCGGCCAAGGGTGAAGACCGGTTTGGCTACCGGGCCGAGTTCATCAACCTGGTGCGGCTGGCGAAATCTGCCGCGGCCCTGGAACCTGGAAAGCAGTAACGCAGTGCTGGCTCCTGTGGGGCAATCCGCAGGAGCCGGATGTTTACACATCCTTAACGAATTACGCCTGTGCTGGTGAAGACAGATGTTCAATTGCAAACAAGGGATTTAGGAAATGTACCGTAAAACCAATAGCTCTTTCGTATTTACAGGCCTGCTGGCCGCCGCCGTTTTCTGCGGTTTCGCGCCTACCTCATCACACAGCGAAGCCAGATCGATCGCCGCTCCAGCTTCTCCAGTTATCAATGTGAATGTTAGTTTTGATATGCAGATGCCGCTCGCAGACGACGAAACCAATACCTTGTCGGACGCCCAGACCAGGGGCAGGAAAATGATCTACAGGCAGGCGGTGGCCGAGTGCCCCATCCTGCTGGAAACCATTGCGGCCACCTGTTCTTTGACCCGGCTGAACGTGTCCACAAGGTTAAACCGCCGGAACAACAACCTGAAACAGTTTCTCAATCTGAACGGCAATGCTCAATTCTCCATTACCTTGCGCGACGCCGAATAGTCGGTTGAAGTGCGAGCCATCGCCGTGTTTCGCGACAGAGATCAGTCGCGATGTGTTGCATTGAACGTGGCGTGTCGGCTAACAGTGCCCGTATGGAAATATCTGCTGCAAGTATCGGCACTATCGATTGTCTTGGCAGCCAGGTGGTCACCAGCGGTGATCGTCTCTGGGACAATGCGAACAAGTGGTCAAAAGCGCTGACAAGCGCGGGGGCGGCACCAGATCGGCTTATTGGTCTTGCGCTGCCGGCATCCGCTGATTTCTTTTCCGCATTGTTCGGAATCTGGCAGGCCGGAGCCTGTGCCCTAGTGGTTGACCCTGGCCTGACCTCTCCTGAGCGAAGCAATATATGCCGGTTTGCAGAACCGATCGCAATGGTTTCGGAGAACAGCCACGACTGGCCGGTGACGGTGATCAGCAAGCCCAGCAGGCGGGCAGGCTTTGATCAGGCCAGCTTGCAGCTTTCCGGCACTGCTCCGGCGTTGGCGTTGCTGACATCCGGGACCACCGGCAGGCCCAAAATTGTCGTGCTTTCATTTGCAGCCATAGAAGCCCGCATTAGAGCAAACATTGCGGCCATAGGCGCAGGCACATTAAGCAGGACTCTGCAGACCCTTTCACTGTC
Organism: uncultured Anderseniella sp.; assembly: GCA_938039915.1. Taxonomy (GTDB): domain Bacteria; phylum Pseudomonadota; class Alphaproteobacteria; order Rhizobiales; family Aestuariivirgaceae; genus Anderseniella. The sequence continues at coordinate 4,359 of CALHUA010000246.1, read as the reverse complement.
TTTCGGGCATGGTCTGATCGGCAGCGCACTGACAACTCTTGTGGCGGGTGGAACGCTGGTGCTGCCGCGGTCGGGACCCGCTCTTGCCATGACACTGGGCAGCCTTATTGACCAGCATTCTATCAGTTTCATGACATCAGTCCCGGCGTTTTGGCACATGGCGCTCAAAGCATCACCGGCACCCTCCGGTGAATGTCTTAGGCGGGTACACGTGGGCTCCGCGCCACTTTCGAAAAAACACTGGGGGAGAATTTCTGATTGGGCCGGTTGTCCGGTTTTCAACTGTTACGGGATGACGGAAACAGCCAACTGGATTGCGGCAGCGCCTTACAGTGACCGGATTGCCGATGGTGCGGTCGGGCCTTGCCTTGAAGGCGAGTTTGCCGTGACTGATGAGGACGGCTACGCGAAGGCTTCTGGTACCGGCGAAGTCATCGTCCGTTCTGCCGGTCTCATGACCGCGTACCTGAAACAACCGAAGGCAACCGCTGCTGTACTCAGGGACCGATGGTATCACACCGGAGATGTTGGGCGCATCGACCGGGACGGCTTTTTGACGCTTGTCGGCAGACAGAAGGAAGAAATCAACCGGGCGGGGTCAAAAGTGCAGCCGGCCGAAGTAGATCAATTGCTTGAAATGCATCCGGACATAGATGAAGCATGTACATTTGCAGTGCCAGACGCCGTCAGTGGAGAAGCAGTTGCAGCAGCGATTGTGTTGTCTTCTGGCAGGGATCTGGACGTTCATGAACTCACCAGATGGTGTAATGCGCGAGCAAGGAGGGAAATTGTGCCTTCACACTGGTATTTTGTTGAACAGTTGTGCAGAACTGACAGGGGAAAACTGGATAGGGCCGGACAACGAAAACTGATACTTGAAAACGGCGAGTAAGAAGATGAGACAGGTCAAGAAACGCAATATACGTCTGAAAACCGATCGGTTTCTGGTTCGCACATTGCGTGATACCGACGCCGGCGAGACCATGGCCAATTGGCTGGCTGATGCAGACCTGATGAAAAACGTCAATCACAAGCCGGAGCGCATGAGCTTGCTTCAGTTACGCAAGTTCATCTCGTCTTATGACCAGACCACACGTCTGCTTGTCGGTGTTTTTGACGCCCTGAACGAGAAGCTTGTCGGCTATTATCTGATAGATATCAACCCGCCCCAACGGCGTGCCACGTTTAATGTTGTTATCGGAGATCGCGACTACTGGGGGCAGCGAACAGTGCTGGAGACCCGCGCTGCGTTGATGGACTACATGTTCCAGTATGGCGCTGTCGAAAAGCTGATTGGCGGTCCGCTGGCGCGGAATTTCCCGGCGGTGTTCAATTACAAGGCGCAGGGCTGGAAGCTTGAGGGGCTCATGAAATCCCATGTGTTGAGTGCCGGAGGCACTGGCCGGATCGACCAGTATCAGTTTGCCATGCTCAAGGAAGACTGGCAGGCCATAAAGGCAGCCGGCATGCAGCAAAATGGCATGATCGAGAAGGAAGCAACAGCTTGAGCAATGCAGAAAAAGCCCGGGAATTGCTGGCCGGCGCGCTCAATGTGTCCGTTCAAGAAGTGGACAGCTCAACCATGATCGGGGTCACACAGCAGTGGGACAGCCTAGCCCATATGCGGCTAATGCTGGCTTTGGAAGAGACTTTGGGCAGTGAACTTGACATGGAAGCCGTCGTTAACATCGCCAGTCTGTCAGATGTTGAAGCCATGCTTCCCGTTGTGGAACGCGACTAAAAAAAGGGCCCAGAAATTTTCTGGACCCTGTTTCATGCTAGCTGTGTTTCATCACTCAAGGTCCACCGAAGAACAAGAATGGCAACCTTTCCAATACGGTATTGGTGTTGTCGAGTGTATTGGTTCGTTTGTTGTTGGCCAGGTCTCCACCTGTGACAAAGTAATGTCTGAAGCCAACAAACACCTGTGTTTCTTCCAGGAACGTGGAGCCTGGATCGGTTGAAAATTCAGCATATCGGCCACCGGCAAATATTGATGAATTCGTGCCAGTCATGTCGCTTAGAAGATATTCAGCTTCACCCGTAATTGCCCAAACGTCGATATCTTTGCCTCCGCCAAAATCAAAAGTGGCGAAATCAAATTGGGCTTTCAATCCGAGTTTGTCGGTAGCGAAGAAATTTACCCAGGCATTGGCATTAATTCCATCAATATCCTTGCCGCCAGGACCACCAAATCCTCCAAAATCCAGATTGTGATACCCAACGCCACCGCCAATAGTCAGCGATTGATCGGCAAACCATTCAAATCGGCCGCCAACCCGGAATACGTCAATCCCTTTGCCGAAGAAGTCGATGCCGCCAAAGGCTCCGTCCACACCGACCAGACCCAAACTCTGGTCACGCATGAACAGTACGCCGCCTGCGTGCCATTGATCCAAGGCTTTGCCGTCAAGCTTTCCTGCCCCGCGATGCGAATGAAATGAAAAGTCCGACTGGACGTTCATCATGTCCCCAAAACGCCAAAGCGCGGCACCTTCTCCAAAAAATGCATGCGTCTCGATATCCCCGCCGCCGGGACCGCCACCGGGAAAATCAAAGAATGTTCCAAGGTAACCCGAACTGATCGTTGCCGCCCAATTGGGATCGGTAACAATTTGCTCAAGATCAGCCGCATCTGATGCGCCTGCTGCCATTGCCAGCGCCGCCGCGCCGCCTAAAGCTGCCGTTAATTTTTTGGGAAGTTTCACTGTTTTACCCCTTTGCCAAATTGATTCTCTTGGCCCCCGGTATTCGTAACGCTGCGTAACATAGTGCGAATGGCTCGTCGAGGTAGAATAGGGCGGGTACGTCATTTTTTTGAAAACTGTGGCATTTTTGCAACACTTTCTTGACATAAAGACGCGGCGCTGCCCGCCATATGATTCCGAGCACCGGGAGTAGTTGAATGAGCCGACAACCCGTACATCTGAAACGAACTGACTGGGCATCCGACGACCGTCTCTGGAAAGGTGTACTGGAGGGCAGGGACATCGGAACCGGTGTGACCGTGCTGTTTTATGCAACCGAAAAAACAGGTATCGGACCAAAGTGGCATGTGCATCCCTATGACGAGATTTTCATAATCCGCACCGGCAGGGCCCGGTTTACCATCGGCGAGACGAAGGTTGAGGCGGAGGCAGGCGAAGTATTGCTTGGTCCTGCCAACGTTCCTCACAAATATGAAAACCTCGGGCCCGGACTGCTGGAGACTACGGACATTCATGTCAGTGACAGATGGATCCAGACCGATCTTGATGATCCCGAGATTTCTGCTGATTGACCAGTTTCAGTTCGCGGTCGCCCTGCCTGTAACGCCATTCCAGTCGATGCCGAACCTGCTGAGATATTTTCGCAGCCGGTCGCTGTCATTCGTGCTTGCCCGTTTGCGACGTGACGCCTGAAACAGTTTCCGGCCTGCATCACTCAACGAGTTGGACGCCCTGCAGACTTCGAGGACCTGAACCAATTGGGCCTGATCAAACAGATCGAGATCGTCAAGTTGGTCAGGAGAGAAAATTGACTGCAACAGGCCAAGATTGGCGTTGTCTTCAGGCTTCGGCCATCTGGCCGTGAGGGTCGCCAGTTCCTGCTCGACTTCGTCAATGGTTATGCGACCGGACGGCGCGAGTGTTGCCATTCGGGTGACGGCAGCGCTCAGGTCGCGGAAGTTCCCGGTCCAGGAGGCATCCTGGCTTGCTGCAAAGTGGAGGAACCGGGTTTCAGCTTCCTTGTTGAAGGTAACCCGCTCACCGGTCCGCTCAGCATATCTGTTGAGCTCGAAACTCAGGTTTGGCGCAATGTCCTCAATCCGGTCCCTGAGGCCCGGCAAGCGGAACGTCCACAGGTCAAGCCTGGCCAGCAGGTCCTCACGGAACTTGCCCTCAGCGACATGGGCAGACAGGTCGCGATTGGTGCCGGCAATCAACACGAACTGGCTGGTTTCTTCCCGATCGGCCCCCATCGGCAAGAAGCGGCCTTCCTCAATGGCGCGCAGCATCATGGCCTGTTCATCCAGACCCAACTCGCCGATCTCGTCCAGAAACAGCATGCCCTTGTCGGCAGACTTGAGCAGGCCTGCTCGAGCGGTCTGGGCGCCGGTAAATGCGCCTTTGACATGTCCGAACAGGGCGGACATGGCCTGGTCACCGCGCAAGGTGGCGCAGTTTACTTCCACGAACTCGCCCTCGACCAGATGGCGGCTGCGTTTGAGTTCGTAGATGCGGCGGGCCAGCTGGGTCTTTCCGGCGCCGGTTGGCCCGGTCAGCAGGACCGGCGCTGGTGAGCGCACCGCGACCATTTCAATCCGTTCGATCATCTCGTTGAAGGCGGCGTTGCGGGTTTCTATACCGGCCTTCAGGA
>CALHUA010000245.1 GCA_938039915.1 uncultured Anderseniella sp. | reverse complement strand
CTGCGCGCCGGGCTTGGCGAAGGCGGCGGGCATGGCTGGCTGCTGGCGCAGCAGATTGTGCATGGCGAAGCGTGTTACGACACCTGGTGCCTCGACCCGCGCCGCTTCGCAAAGTATGCAGATATAGACTACACGGCACTTAAGGCTATCGAGGATTACCAGAACGAATTTCGCTTTCACATGCCGCATGAACACCGCCCGGCCGGGCGGCCGGCCCGGACAACACCATTGTACGAGGTGCTTAAAGAAGCAGGCGCCGAATTCGGAGTGGTGAACGGCTGGGAGCGCGCGGTGTATTTCAAACCGGTGCCGGACTTCAAGGAGGTTCATTCGTTCCGTTTCAACAACACGTTCGATGTGGTGGCGAAGGAAGTTGATACGGTCCGTGACCGGGTCGGCATCATGGAGGTGTCGGGTTTCAACCGCTACGAAATCACCGGTGAGGGCGTGCATGACTGGCTGGATACCATCATGTGTTCGCGGGTACCGCGCAAGCCGGGCAGGGTGGGGCTGACCTACTTCCTCAATGAGGATGGTAACGTGAAGGGCGAGGCGACACTGGCCAATCTGGACCTGGACCGTGTCTGGTATGGGTCAGCGGCTGCTGCCGAACTGCATGACATGGACTGGCTGCTCGGGCATCTGCCTGACGATGGCTCGATCACGATCAAACGCCTTGTGGACACACACTCCATTCTGGTGGTGGCGGGGCCTGAGTCACGTGACCTGTTGCAGGCAGCGTTTGCTGATACTGACTGGTCCAAGGACAAATTCGGGTGGCTGAGCGTTCGCGAGGTCATGGTTGCCGGACACCGGATCGTGGCCATGGCGGTGAGTTTTTCCGGCGAGCTGGCCTGGGAACTGCACGTGCCGAACCAGGGCCTGGTGGATTGCCATGCGGCGCTGATTGCAGCCGGAGAGCCACTTGGAGTGATGCACTTCGGTCTGCATGCGGTGGACTCGATGCGCATCGAGAAGGGGTACCGGCACTGGAAGGCGGACCTGATCACTGAATTCAATCCGGTGGAATCCGGCCTTGAGCGGTTTGTGAAGCTGGACAAGCCGTTTGTCGGCAAGGCTGGCCTTGAGAAGATGATCGCATCCGGGCCACGCCGGGTCTTCGTGCACCTTGAGCTTGACGGTGACGACGCGCCGGCACACCCCGGAGACAGCATTGTCTCCGCCGGCAAGGTTGTCGGCACGGTAACGTCTGCTGCCTGGGGGCACCGGGTGAACAAGAACCTGGCCATGGGGTTTGTCGATCCGTCGTTTGCGGCTGTCGGCAGCAAACTTCATGTGGAGGTGATCGGCGAGCCGGTATCTGCGCAGGTTTGTGACCCTTGCCAGTATGATCCGGACAATGCTCGCGTCAGGTCGTAGCCAGCATCTGTTGTGCGCCGACAGAAGGCATGGCACCCGGCAAGCCACCAAAGCGGCGGTTGCGGCTACGGAACGCGGCAACCGCGTCGGCCAGTTCTTCACCAGTGAAGTCGGGCCACAGGGTGTTGGTGAACCACAGTTCGGCATAGGCGCTTTCCCACAGCAGGAAATCCGAAAGCCGCTGTTCGCCGCTGGTGCGGATCAGCAGGTCGATATTGCGATATCCCGATCCTGTAGCGAGCGCCTGCGACAGGGTGTCTGCGGTGAGCGGGCCGTTCCAGAATGCCCTTGCGGCAGCCTCCAGCAAGGCATGACGGCCGGAGAAATCGATTGCAAGACGGGCATTGAGCATGGTGCCGCCGGCCGTGATCTCCTCGATTTTCTCGATAGCCGCGACGGTTGTGGCGGGCAGACGATCCCGGCGGCCGATCACGGTCAACCTGACACCGGCGTCGGCGAACGGCTGTGCCTGCATTGTCATATAGTGCTCGATGAGCTGCATCATGCCATCGACCTCCGGCTTCGGCCGCTTCCAGTTGTCTGACGAGAACGCGAACATGGTCAGCGTATCGATGTTGAGGCCTGGTGCTGCCATCATTACCCGGCGCACGGCATCCACACCGGCATGATGCCCATCGGTCCGGGTGAGACCACGCTGTTCGCCCCAGCGGCCATTACCATCCATGATGATGCCGACATGCAGGGGTGCAGGTGTGATTTTGCCTTGCAGATTACTTTGCATTGTAAAGTTCCTTGTTAAATTTTTTTGATGGAAGTGGCCTGTTATCAGGCTGGTTTCAGCTTGCCCGGACCGGATGGAAGGGAAGAGGCGTCTTCTGCAGCGGAACTGGCGTTTCGAACAACCTGTTCAAGAACGTTGAGATACTCGAGAAAGCGCTCCCGGCCGGCAGGGGTCAGGGCGCAGGAAGTGTGCGGGCGGTTGCCTTCATATCCCTTGTGAACGGCCACAAGGCCGGCTTCGGCAAGCACCTGCACGTGGCGTGACAAGTTCCCGTCGGTCAGGCCGCACAGGGTCTTCAACTCATTGAAGGCGAGACCTTTGGGATGTGAGATCAGGGACGTCATGACACTCAGCCGTGCCTTTTCGTGAATTACCCGGTCCAGCCCGTCATAGGAAAACGGCGCGTCACTTTGTGTCGGCATGAAATTCTCCATAGGCAAAATGCAGGGCACCGGCCAGCGCCAGTTGGCCGATCGTGAAGGGGACGCCCATCAGCCACGGCGACAGGGAAGATGCTGAACTGGCCAACATCAGGACAGTGAAGCCGGAGACGAAATACCAGCCACCGATCCAGCGGACCATTCGCGGCAAGGAGCGTGCGCCGGCAAAGATGCCAAGCGCCAGAAACACCTGCCAGAGGCCGGGCAGCGTCCACAAGGCGTCCGGAGCAAACTTCCAGATTACGAGAGTTGCCGCCAATCCGGCAAAACCTGCCGGCAGGAACTGCTCGAAAGCATTGAGTACAATGGTGTCGGCCAGTCCGCCATGATGGCGATGGGAGCGCGCATAGACTTCGGCAGAGATAAAGCAGCCGGCAAGCACTGCAGTAACAAGCCAGGTCACGATGTAGGCAGTATGATCTGACGCGAGCAGGTCCGGCCACAGCAACTGGGAAACGGCGGTCAGCGCTGCAAGCCCACCGCTCAGCGCCATGACGGCAGGGCCGAAGCCGCGAAACATGGTTCCGGCGGCCAGTTGGCTGCGCATATCGGAAATATCCGCCAGGGCGCGATCGATGTCTTTCATCAGGCTTCCAGTTCACTTTACAATGCAAAGTATATGGATATGCAAAGTGAAAGACAAGCCCAAAATGGTCCGGTCATCTTGAGGCTTACAGAATTTGGCTGAGGAACTCGCGCGTACGGGGGTCTTTGGCGCTCTTGAAGAATGTCTTGGGCGGCCCGTGTTCAACGATGACACCGCGGTCGGTGAAATAGATGTGATCGGCGATTTCACGGGCGAAACCCATTTCGTGGGTGACCAGAATACAGGTCATGCCCTCGGCCGCCAGGTCCTTGATGGTGACCAGCACTTCTTTCACGGTCTCCGGGTCCAGTGCCGCGGTTACCTCATCAAACAGCATGACGTCGGGGTTCATGGCCAGTGACCGGGCGATGGCAACTCGCTGCTGCTGGCCGCCCGACAACTCTCCCGGATAGCTGTCTTCCTTGCCCTCCAGGCGCACCTTCTTGACCAGGGCGCGGGCGCGCTTTTCAACTTCTTCCTCTGGCTGTTTCAGCACCAGCAGGGGCGCCATCATGACGTTTTCAAGGGCCGTCTTGTGTGGAAACAGGTTGTACTGCTGGAACACCATGCCAACCTTCTTGCGCAGCGCCAGTTTGTCCAGGCCGGTTGTGTTCACTTCCAGGCCTTCAACCTGGATGGAGCCCGCCTGAATGTCGTTGAGCGCATTGATGCAGCGGATCAGCGTCGACTTGCCGGAACCCGATGGCCCGATAATGCAGATCACTTCACCTTTCATCACATCCAGGCTGACGCCTTTCAGCACCTCAAGGTCGCCAAACGACTTGTGCACATCCTTGATGGAAACGATTGGCTGGTCCGGTGTCCATTCGGTTTCAGACATTGTTCATGGTCCTCACAGTTTCACCGTGTATTTTCTCTCAAGCGCGATGGTCCAGCGCGCAATCGGATAGCAATAGGCAAAGAAGATCACCAGGCAGAAGCCGTAAAACGGCACCAGCAGTTCCGGCCGGCCGTTCTCTGCCGCCATGGCCTGGCGCGACAGGGTGACGATTTCTTCCACGCCCAACAACGAGACCAGCGGCGTCGCCATGGTCAGGATTGCATACCAGTTCATCCAGGGCGGGATCATGCGCTTGAAACACTGTGGCAGGATGATCCGCCACACGGTCTGCTGACGTGAGTAGGCGAGTGACTCAGCTGCCTCCCACTGACCTGATGGAACGGACGCAATGGCACCGCGCACCACTTCGGAAATGTTGGCCATGATCGGCAGTGACAGGCCGAACACCGCCTTGATCCAGTCAGGGATCTGTATCGTCAGGCTGCCGATCTCGACCTTGAACGGGAACGCCAGCATGACAATGAACAGCAGCACCAGCCACGGAGAATTGCGGAATGTCTGGGTGATCAGCCACGCCGGTTGCGAAATCAACCGGTTCGGCGAAATCTGCATCAGCCCGAGCACCACTCCGGCCAGAGTTCCGAACGCCATGGTGGTGATTGAAATCAGGATGTTGAACACGAAACCCTGAAGCACCAGGAAAGGCAGCCATTTGATCAGGGCATTGGTGGCATCCGTCATGGTGTAAGTCGACTGGGCGTAGGCCGCCATCGGCCACATCATCAGTATGGCGGCCAGTGCCGGCAGCGCCCACCAGGGCAGGTCGGCAATGAACCGTGAGAAGTTGATGTCGCTGGCGCCGCCGGGCGTGGCGACACTTACAGGCTTCAGTACGGCCATGTCGGTGGTGGTTGATGCATTGATGCCGGGAATGGGTTTGAGAATGGCCATGATCAGTTTTGCCCATATCCCGGGATGCGCATACCGCGCTCCCATTTGTTCATGCCCATAACGAGAATGCCCACAAGCACGATGTAAACGATGAACATCAACACCATGCAGGCATTCTGCGCGGTGGAGTAATCATTGTAGATGCTGACCAGTTGATACAACAGTTCGGGCACGGCGATCACGATGGCCTGGGTGGTGGTCTTTACGAGATTGACGAGATTATTGTTCAGGGATGGCAGCGAGACACGGAATGCCAGCGGCAGCACGATGTATCGGTAGATCTGCAGCCGGTTCATACCCAGCGCGTCGGCGGCTTCCTTGGTTGAGTCCGGAACGGCTTCGATGCCGGAGCGGAAGATCTCGACATTGAAGGCGCCTGCAAAGAACGACAGCGACAGGATGGCCCAGCCGACATTGGAAATGACCGGCACTTCAACCCAACCGTCCGGCGCATAGGTTGGTGTGAATTGTCCAAGCGCGAAATAGAAAAACAACAACTGCACCAGGGGCGGTGTGTTGCGGAAAAACTGGATATAGCCCTGCACCAACATGCGCAGCCACTTGATCGGGGACCCTTGCAGCCAGGCGCCGACCACGCCGATCACCACCGACAGGGCAACGCAGATCACCGACAGCTTGATGGTCATCCATAACCCGGTCAGCACACGTTCGGTCTGCACCGGATCATACAGATAGATAAAGTTCCATTTCGGATTGGTCTGTGCCAATTCGCGAAAGAACTCCTGGAAAGCGTCCAGCATTGCCCCTCAAACCCCTCATTCGATTGAATTTCCGGGAGCATCACGACGAATGCTCCCGGGGAATGATTGGTCTCGTTACTTGGCGAGCCAGTCCTTGTACTGTTCCTTCTTGTCTGCAAGGAACTTGGTTGGCTGGATGCCCCATTTCTTTTCGAGCTCGATCAACCGGCCGGAAGATAGCCAGTTGTACTGCATGCCGGACATGAAATTGCCGAACACGCAGTTCTTTTCACCCAGTGGCACAGCCAGGCCCCATGGATTGTCATCTTCGGAGTTCAACGGCATTTCGAAGTCGTCATACTCGCCCGAGGACAGGTCGGACATGATGGAGCTGTCATCATAGACCCAGGCAATGCACTTCTTGTCGCGCAGGGCCTGCTTGGCTTCCGCATTACCTGTAAACGCGACGACCTTGGCGCCATAGCGCTCTGTAACGATCTTGTTGTAGAACGCGCCCTGCTTGCCGCATACGGGTTTGTCTTTCAGGTCTTCCCATTTCTTGATGCCAACTGCTTTCGGTGACATCACATTGGTGCCGGAGGTGTAATAGTTCGGTCCGACAATGCCGACAATCTTGCGGCGGTCCTCACGGTCCGACATGGTGGCAATCATCAGGTCGATCTTGCCCTGCTCAAGAAACTGCATGCGGTTGGACGACTGGACCGGCACCATTTCAAGCTCAACGCCCATGGCGTCGGCAACATCCTGTGCCATGTCGGCTTCCATGCCGATCAGCTTGCCGGACGGATCACGGAAGCCCCACGGCTTGTAGTCGGCCTTCACGCCCACTACCAGCTTGCCGGCTGACATGACCTTCTTCCATGTGTCATTGCTGCATTGTGCAGCAGCGGCTGCAGTTGCTGCGGTCGCCAGTGCGATCCCGGCGGCGATCCCCAGTTTGAGTGATTTTTTCAGCATGTAAGTCTCCCTTGGTTTGTTAACGGGCAAGATGGTTGTGCCCCTTGCCTCAATCGCCTGGACGGCGAAATTCCGTTCTGCAACCGAGCGTTGCGCCCGGTCGCAATGCGACCCGGCCAGTCAAGACCATCTTTCAGCGGAATGCAAACTGGTTTTGCCTGTGGGTCAGAGCATGAAGCGGATCAGGTGTGCAGACACCTCATCTGCCGCCTCAACCAGGATCGAGTGTTTGTAGTGTGGCAGGATGACCAGTACGGAATCGGGAAGTGCTGCGTCGATCAGCCGGTTCAGGCGCGGGTTGCAGCCACCGTCATTTTCGCCGGTCAACACCAGGGACGGAACAGTAACCTCGTGCAGCCAGGGCGCCATTTCCGTCCCGGCATAGATGCGAAACACGTTCATGAAGATGTCCGGGTCGGTGTCTATGACCTGTTTCAACCGGCGCTCGACCAGATCGGGATGTCTGGCGATGAACTCATCGGTGAACCAGCGCGCCGTCAGTGTTTCAAGCACCTGGGCGATGCCTTTTTCCTGCATCGCCTTGACCACTCCTAAGACCTTGGCGCTGTCGTCTTCGGTCCGGAAGGCGGCGGTGGACAGTATGCCCAGCGACAGAACCCGGTCCGGGTAGGCCCGTGCATAGGCAGGGCCGATCTGTCCGCCAAGCGAGTGTCCGGCGAAATGGGCCTTTTCAATGCCGGTGCGCTGGCGCAGGCGTTCCAGGTCGGCCACCAGTTCATCCAGTCCGAATTCTCCATCGGGCAGGGGGGATGAACCGTGGCCACGCAGGTCGTAGCTGATGACCGTGAAGTGCTCACGCAAGGCAGGCACCATGAAGCGCCAGGCATCGCGCGCAGCACCGATGCCGTGGATCAGGATCAGCGGCGGCCCGGCGCCTTCGATCGTGTAGTCGCAGTCAATTGCAGTTGTCATTTTCTAGCCCGGGTACTTGTCAACGCCGAGTTCGCCGCCAAAGCCCCAGTCTTCCTTCTCCACGTCGGACAGAACGACCCAGACTGCTTCCGGATTGGCCCCGGTGGTTTTGACCATGGCGTCAGTGAGCGCCTGAACAAGTTCACGTTTTTGTTCACGCGACCGGCCCTTGAACATTTCAACCCGGATTATCGGCATATGACATTTCCTATTCTGCTGCCTGTGTAGCGCGGTGTGCAAAGTGCGGCATGACATCTTCGGCAAACTGCTGGATGCAGTCCAGTGTTTCAGATTGCGAAGCGCCGAAATTTACATTGAGGATAACCCGGTCGACACCGGCTTCGGCATAGGGCGCCAGCTTGTCGATCATTTCCTGCGGTGTGCAGATCAGCAGACTGTCGGCAAGGTCTTCGATGGTTTGTGCGCGCGGCAGTGGTTTGATCATGCCGTTCTCGACAAGGCCGGGGCCGGTGAAGACATTATCGAAACGGCTGTAATAGTCATGGGCCTGTTCGATTTTCGCCCGGCGATCGGCAGGCGATTTGCAGATGAAGCCGACGCGCGACAGGGACAGGGTGAGGTGTTTGCCGTCGTCCCCCATTTCCGCCTTGGCGGTCTTGTGGGCGGCCACCTGGTCCAGCATCATCTGGTGACTACCGGACAGTGGTGTCGTCTGGATGTGGAATCCGCGCTTGGTGCAGGCATGAATGCCCGGCGGCACCATGACAGCCATCATGATCTGCGGCGCACGCACCGGCCTTGGCATAATGGTGATGGGATCAAACTTGTAATACTTGCCGTCCCAGGAAACCTCTTCTTCACTGAGCAGGGCCTGCAGGACATTGAGAGATTCGTCGAACTTCTCCCGGGAGGTGTCGAGCGGTACTCCCAATCTGTCCATTTCGAAACCGAACGCGCCGCGGCCGACACCGAGCATGAGGCGGCCATTGGTGAAAATATCGGCGCAGACAACCTCGCCGGCATAAATCCGCATGTCGTGCAGCGGCAATACAACGACCGAGGTCAGAATTTTGATCCGTTGCGTGTGATCGGCAATCCTGACCGCAAACTGCAAGGGGGCCGGCAGCATCAGGATGTTGATCAGGTGATGCTCGGTGAGCGACACTGCATCAAACCCTGTGCGGTCAGCGAGCACCGCCTGTTCGAGCATGTCTGCATAAACCCGCTCACCGCCATAGGTTTTATCAGGGTAGTAGGCTGAAAGCTGAATTGAGAAATCCATCTGGGCGCTCCGGCTGACATTTGCACCATGATGCCGCAGACAGATGATCCCGTAAAACGAATTATATTTGACATATAATTCGAATTTGTCGAATTTAAATATATGAATCTTGTGACACTGAGAACCTTCCTGGCAGTCGTTCAGTCCGGCAACCTGAACAAGGCGGCCGATCTGATGAACGTCACCCAATCAACGATTACGGCCAGGCTTGACGCACTGGACACGGAGCTGGGTCAGGCCCTGCTGGTGCGTTCGCGAAAAGGTGCGCAACTGACCAAGGCAGGCTTTGCATTCCAGCGTCATGCGGAACTGATGGTGAGAACATGGGAACAGGGGCGCAAGGCGGTCGGATTGCCCAGCGGGTTTTCCGGCATGGTCTCGCTGGCCACACACATTGAATTATGGACAGGGCTGGGCGAACGCTGGATTGACCTGGCTCAGGCGGCGCACAAGGGCGTTGCATTCGAGGCATGGCCGGGCGACCCAGCCGAAATAAGCCGATGGCTCAATAGCGGACTGGTGGATGCCGCCATCACGCTGCAGCCTGTCACCGGCGATGATATTACTTCCTGCGAACTCAATCGCGACCGGCTGGTGCAGGTATCCAGCGAGCCTCGCACGGCGATGGAGTGGGACGACAACTACATATTTGTGGACCTGGGGGCGGATTTCCGGCGGCAGCATTCACTTGCCTGGCCAATCGACAACACGGCCCGAATTGCGTTTGGCTCAAGCGGCTGGGCGCTGGATTACCTGTTGCGCCAAGGCGGGTCCGCCTACCTGCCATGGCGGATGTGTGCACCTCACATTGGGGCCGGGCGGCTGCATGTCGTGCCAGATGTGCCGGAGTTTTCACGCGCCGTCTACTTCAACTGGCGACACGCAAGTGAGCAGGAACATCCGTGGCTGACGCACATTCATCAGTCCATCTGAACTCAGTTTGCGTTCTAGTTCGACGGCTGGGTTGGCTGGATCGAAAGCAGGCCTGAATTCTGCGGTTTGATAATTGCTGCATCGGGAATCTCAAGCGGGATGCTTTCCTCGATCAGGTCTTTCAGGCGCTGCTGTTCCAAGGTGCGGCTGCCGGCTCCGTCACGGGCATTCACGCGTTCTTCTTCTTCGCGGGCGCGGCGGGCCGCGGCTTCTCTTGCCTCGAGAAGCCTGCGCTTGCGTTCTGCTTCGCGCTCGGCCTGCTCTTCACGAAACTGGCGTTCTTCTTCGATCAGGCGCAGTTCTTCGCGCTGCAGTTCCTCAAGCCGATCCATGCCCTTCTGCAACAGACTGACCACGACCCAGGATTTCAGGGCAGACGTGTCATAGGTCCGATTGAGTGCAAGCGGGTGGCCTGCAAGACGCATGGCGATGCCCGGCACTTCATCATTGCTGCTCTTGTTTTTCAGTGTCACATCGGCGCGGACTTTCGGGTCGCTGAAGTCCGCAGACAGGCGCAGTGTGCCGCTGGAGGTGTCAGTGCTGATCGGAATGCTGCCGGTTCTCAGATTGCCATTTTGCAGCGATACCTCAACCGGCCTGGCGGTCACTACCGTATCGCCTTTTGACAGTGCCGAGGTGATGGCATCGTCTATCGTGTTCACATTGTCGACTGCCGCAAGACGTCGGCTCACGCCTGCCAGGTCAAATCTGGGAAAAGCCAGCGATGTCGGCGCGATGCGTCCCGTTCCTGTCAACTGGCTGACCACACCGCCGGGCGAGCGCCCTTCGCCTTCAAACTCAAGTTGCAAGCCGACATCTCCGGCGACCGCACCCTGGCCGTCTGCGGTTTGCAACAGGTCGGTCAGTGCAAGTGTTGCCTCAAGCTTTCCTGACAATTTGAGCAGGGGGCCGGCGTTCTGTGCGGCCGCAAACATTGAAAACCGACGGTCAGGACTGGCGTTCCCGGTGACACTGAAATTTACCGTTTCCTGGCTCGCGCGCTTGATATCGGTCTGTGTTTTGCCCAGTGCAAGGCCAGGTATAACTTCAGCTCGTTGCGCGGCAATCGTAAGTGACCGGTTGAGCCATCCGAGCCGGGTCGCATCAAAAGTGCTGGCTGCGCGCACGGGCCTGCCGTCGGCCGGCATCACCATGGCGGATGCGAGCCAGCCAAGATCCAGGGACTGAACCGTCAATTCGGCGTCGATGAGCGGTGCCTTTATGCTGCCTGTCACGGTCGCGTTGCCGGCCATCGTGTTAAGCGGCATGGTTGCCGTCAGATTTGACAGCTTGAGCATGCCCGGGGACATCACAGCATCGGTACTTGCGGCGAACTTGCGGTCTATCTCCACCGGCCAGGACGGCACGGCAAGACCGATCGCAGACGCCAGCGGCGTGATGTCGGCAGCTGTCAGTTTGATGGCCCCGGCGGCAGAGATGTCACCTTCCGGGTTGAACGTGACACCACCTTCAAACCCTATTGTGCTGGACAGAAGGGACAGTTCCGAAGTGCCGGTGAGGGCGGAAGACGGCTTGCCTGCAAAAGCCATTTTCGCCGTGGCGGGCTCATCACCGCTGCCAAGAGGTTGAAGACCGACAAGCGCAAGCAGGCCTGCGCTGGTGGTGCCGATGGCCGAACCGGTGATCTGGGCGTCACCTTCGCGCCATTCTGCGAACTTGCCGTCAAACCCGCCTGTGAGTGCAATTTCGGCGCCGGCCGCCTTGCCGTTTGCCGCTATGGTGACCTTGTTGTTGGTGCTGCCCGTGCTGACTTCACTCAGCACCTTGAGGTCAACAGGGCCAAGGCGCCTGGCCCACGGGGTGGATGCAAGATCTGCGTCCATAACGCCGATCAGGCGCAGAAACGGACGAGGGTCGGTTGCCTTGAAATCACCGGACACCGATCCGGTTATACCTTCGTCGGGAAAGTTCAGCACACCTGCAATGTCCAGGCGGGCATCGCCGATACCGCCGATTTCGATGGTGCGAAGTTCCACTGCACCTTCAGACATGTCTACATCGATTGCGATGTCCTGTGCTTCAACACCGCGCAGCAACAAGGTGTCGGTCTGTACAGTGATGTGAGCATCTCCGAACGCAAGCGCATTTGCCGTCAGATCGGTGAGACCGGCAACAGTTCCGTCTTCGATGGCGCTGGTCGAAAAACCGCGAGGAGCATAGCGATCCACGTTGATCGTGTCTGCCAGCAGCCGAAGGCTCAAGGACGGACTGTCACCGCGATAAAGACTGAATGAACCGGTAGCGCTGGCATCGTCCAGGCTGGCTTTCATACCCGTCAGGCGAAGTGCGACAGGTGTCCATCCCACCAGGGTGCGCAGCTTGGCGCGGCCGCGGGCACCGGACCAGACCTGCTTTGTAGCCTTCGCCATGTTGGGCGCAGCCCAGATCACAAATTCCCGCAGAGAGCCTGACTGAACCTCAAGCTCACCGGCCAGTTGCGGCAAGCCGTCGCTTGCGGCCGGCAGCACAACACCGGCAAAGCGTGCCCGGGTCTGACCCGGCAAGCTGGCAGATGCTTCCGTGATGCGCATGGCTCGTGGTGAGATGTCACCGCTGAAGCGGGCTTTGGAAAGTGTTTCGCCTCCGGTGACCAGGCTGGTGATGCCAGCGTCAAAGCGGATCTGCGTGTTTGAAGGCAGGACCTGCAGCAGGTTTGACACGGTGTAGAGCTGCTCACCACTGCCCAGTTCGGCAAACAGATTGCGACCGACCAACTGGTCCAGATCGATTGACGCTGCTTCCAGCTTTGTCGTCACAATGAACTGCGAGCCGAGCTTTACCGATGCCTCTCCGGTCATCAGATTGCGTCCGGTCAAATCATTTGCCGGCACCACCTCGATATTTTCGAGTTTCACAATGTCGAAATCTGCAGTGACATCGCCGGACAGACGAACCTGCAGATTAGCGTTCAACGGATTTGCCTTGCCATTGGGCTGACGTGCAGGCTGGACGGTAACCCGGCCGGTGACTTTGCCATCGTCACGCAGGGTCTCACCATCAAACGCCCACATGAAACCCGCATCGCCGCGAGGTGATATTGCTGCGGATACCTTAAGTGGCTTGCCCTTGCGGTATTTGCTGGTTGAAATCGTCAACGCCAGGGGTGACCCGGCCTGCGTCGCGGTTATATCCGCCCGCCACGGTCCATCAAGTGCGGGCGCCTTGAGCCGTCCCTCGACCCCGGTCATTTCGGACAACCCGCCACGCCTGCCGTCGCCGAAAAATATCCGCCCGTCGATTATGTCGATACCAGCCACGGCGACCTGGTCAGCTCCTGGCAG
>CALHUA010000244.1 GCA_938039915.1 uncultured Anderseniella sp. | reverse complement strand
AAGAAGGATGGTGGCGCAGGCGCCATGCCTCCAATGCCCGGCGGCGGCGGCATGGGCGGCATGGGTGGCATGGACTTCTAGTCCAGCCCCCAACGCAAAACAGAAAATGCGAAACCGCGGACCGAAAGGCCCGCGGTTTTTTGATGCCTGGAGAAACATCTTTATCCAGCGTTGAAGACCAAAGGAACCAATTGTGGGCTCTCTGGTGTAACGGGCGGGGGTTGCCATGCAACATACTTGTCGCAGTTGCACAGCAACACCACCGCGCCGCGCGAGCCTCCCCGGTATAACGCCAGACCCGCATGTCACAGAGCTTCGGGAGTTCACACCACGCGCATGTTCAGCAAGCGGTGGGTCACGCGGGTCAATCTCAAAACGCCTGGACCCGGCTGGCCCGAAGCCTCGAACCAACGTGGACTGATCATCACATGCAACAGCGCCAAAGAAAATGCGAAACACGAAAATGCCGCAGTACAATTTGTGCGAAAATGTTCGTCAGACGAATGTCGCCGGCAATTGCCTTGATAAACGCGTGCACATTACACTGAAAGAACCAGCAATCGGCGTTTGGTATTACCGGTTGCCGGTGAGGCCGGCGCGCGCTCTGCGGCGGGTAGCCGATGGTTTCTCACCATAGGTTTCACGATAGGCGCTCGCAAAGCGGCCGATATTGGCCACACCGCATTCCAGGGCAATATCCGTAACCCCGGCCGCGCTCTTGTCCGACTTGAGCTTTTCATGCACCAGGGTAAGCCGCATCAGGGCGAGGATTTCGCGAGGCGCTGCAGAGCGTATTTCCCGGAAAGCCAGTTGCAAACTGCGCGGTGACACACCAATGGCAGCCGCGATCCCGGACACCGTAAGCGGTTCATCCAGATTGGCCCGCATATATTCTTCAGCCTTCGCCACATAGCGCGCACCGGCTGACAAGGCTTTCCGGCCACCACTTTCTTCAGCCAGCCGCGAGATAAACTCACCATAAAGCTCGATCAGCATGGCTTCCATCGCTTGCATATGCCTGCGATCTCCAAGTAAAGCGGAACCGCTCATGATGGCAGTGGAGAGAAAATCACAAAACTTCAAAAAGGGTACGCCCGAGGCATCTGACTGATGCACAGTCACGCCGGTTTCCAACCGATCGACGGTCCTTTCAAGCGCTTGTCTGTCGAGCTTCATTTTCAGCACATCGTCCGGGAACATAAGCACAGTTGCCTCGAAATGCTTTCCGCTTTCGCCGACAGCCCTGGTCGTTCGCCTGTTTGGACCGAACAGCAGCGCCTCACCGTGCTCGCACGCGTGTTCGGCACGTCGGCTGCGCGCTTCCAGGCGACCCTGTTTTGGCAGCAATACCGTCGAGTGATTCAATTCGGTCAGGTCTATTTCATGACCCGTTGAGCGCACGCGGCCTATTTTGATTCCAAGTTTGTCAGTGGTTGCGGTGCTGGTCTGCAAATGCCCGTTGCATGGATCAGAAAACGAGAAACCATTTGTTCGGCTAAACAGGTTTGACCGCCTGGCATCACTCTTGCCGGCTGATCCGCGATATTCCTCGACATGGACGTTCAACGGCACATACTCCGGATTCATTTAACTATTCGACATGCTACGGCTCAGTTCAGCTACCAGATCAGCAGCAAGATCAATGCAGCCGAAAAACTGGACGTATACTGTATGATACTAAGCTTTACACAGCAGTCAGCAAGCAAATTGCCCGTTGAAATTCGTTTTGTGTACAATTTGTTGCATGGAAAACGGGTTTTCTTTCGCAAATCGCGTATTCTTCACCTGACTGCGCATGCATAATGGACGCTTAGCGATTGCTGGAAGCCGATCAACGCCGGGCGCGGCTTTGATGTCGTCAGCAAGAGTCTCAATGCCAGCAACATCAAAGACCGCTGGCCTATGGGCTACTAAAGGCGAACTCATGCTCGATGGCCTGAACAAATTCGGACTACCAGCAAAATACGGAATTGTGGGATTCATCGCCGGTATTGCGGGCGCGTTCATAGCACAGATGCTGAATGTCCATGATGGCGATGCGGCATCCTATCTTACCACCATGGTTGCTACCGGTGTTGGCGCTGCCATTGGCGGCTGGATCCGGCAACGCAGAGGAATGACAAACTGACTGTTGCAGTTGAACATGAACTGAAAAAGAAAGGGTAACGATTATGAAACAAGTATTGTTTGCGGGGTTTTGTGCAATGACACTTGCGCTGTCATCACCAATGGCATCGGCGCACGACAATAACGGTCATCGTCATCATCATGGCTCCAAACACCAGTCCGAGCACAAGCACCAGCATCGTCATTCCGACAAGGGCATTGCAGTTGCCGCAGGTGCAGTGGCACTTCTGGCACTAGCTGCGGCGGCAAAATCGCATGAGAACAGGGATTCCTATACCTATCACCGGGGTATCGGCAGCAAGAGCAATGCGATCTCAGCGTGCCTTCACAAAGCGCAACGCCGCACTGCGAAGCGCGGCGGCTACGGCGTCACACTGAGAAAAGTCAGGCGCGCCAACTTCAACGGCTCCAGCTGGAAGGTTCGCCTTGCCGTCAAACAGCGCCTGTCGGGTGGTGCGAGACGCAACGTCGTGGCGAGATGTGACGTGGTCGGCAATCACGTGCGCAACTTCTCCTTCCGCTAGACATCGTGCGGGCCGCAATGCGGATCGCACGGTGGCCGCAGCACGGCGTCAACACCTGCAAGCTCGGTATGATGCGGGCGGCAACACAACTGCAGCTTAATCCCCGACACCGGTCCGGCAAGGGCGTCACGACTGCTGCCCATACCTGAGGATCAATCCGTGCGCACCAGTGCGGATGACGCACAGACATCACCCGCTGCACGGTCGCGATGAAATAACATCGTCACAATAAATCCACTTATCAACAGGTCTCAATTATGCTACGTCACTGCGCACGCAAATTGTTAGAAGTTTTCTGAACGACCCCGGTACTACCGAGAAGGCCAGTGATCTCCCGACAATGTAAAGCGAGACGACCGGCCTGTCCGACTGCACAAGGCAGCGCGGGGGCCAAATGAGCATTGAATAAGGAAATACGATCAATGACTATCGGTACCGTAAAATTCTTCAACACCACCAAAGGGTATGGCTTTATCGAGCCTGAAGATGGTTCCAAGGACGCTTTTGTCCACATTTCTGCTGTAGAGCGCGCCGGCATGTCCACCCTGAACGAAGGCCAGAAGGTCGAGTTCGAACTGGTAACCGACCGCAAGTCCGGCAAGATGTCTGCTGACAACCTCAAGGCTGTTTAAGCCTGAGAGTCTAGACTGAGTTTGAGCCGGTTCGCTGGGAATGTCCTGGCGAACCGGTTTTTTTCGATCGCAAATGTTCATGTTTTGATCTTTTTAATTCGCAGAATCAAGGTATGCTGGTCAAATGGATTTTTCAGAAACAGCAGTTCTGATCGGCCAGACGGCCGTGACATGGGGTCATTTGAGCATACTTGGCGCAACGCTTGTGCTGGTGTTGCTTGTCGCTGCGGTTGTGTTGGCCTGGCGTGCAGCCAGAGGCGGCGGGCAACAGTCGATAGATGCCATGCGCCGGGCGGCGGAACTTGAAACCAAGCTTGCTGAAATGTCAGGGCAACTGCGCGGCCTGGCCGAGCATTCCGCCTCGACACAGGCCCACCTGGCACAAACGCTGGACACGCGGCTTGACCAGGTATCACAACGCCTTGGCGCGGGCCTCAATGAAAGCAGCCAACGTACAACCCAGTCGCTGCAAAAACTCAATGAACGCCTGGCGGTGATCGATACGGCGCAGACCAACCTGACCAATCTGTCATCGGAAATGCTGAGCCTGCGTGACATTCTCGCCAACAAGCAGTCTCGCGGGGCTTATGGCCAGGGCCGGATGGAAGCGATCATCCGTGATGGCCTGCACTCAACCGCCTATTCGTTCCAGACCACACTGTCGAACGGCACACGCCCTGACTGTCTGATCCGGTTGCCGGAAAATGACATCTGCGTGGTGGTCGACGCCAAGTTTCCGCTGGAGGGTTTCAATGCGCTGAAACAAGCCGGTCCTGAAGAAGACCTGAAGAGCTACCAGCAGCGTTTCAGGGCCGATGTGCTGAAACATATCAAGGATATTTCGGAGAAGTACCTGCTCAAGGGGGAAACCCACGAGACGGCCATCATGTTCGTACCGTCGGAGTCAATCTATGCAGACCTGCATGAAAACTTCGAAGACATCATCCAGCGGGCCCACCGTCTGCATGTCATCATCGCCTCGCCCAACGTGCTGATGTTGCTGGTGCAGACAATGCAGGCCGTGTTCAAGGACGCGCGCATGCGTGAACAGGCCGTGGTTATTCAAACCGAGGTTGTGCGGCTGATGGATGATGTCGGGCGCATGCACGACAGGGTGCTGGATCTGCAGCGCCATTTCGGCCAGGCTGGAAAAGACATCGAAAAAATCGTCATATCGTCCGACAAGATCACCCGGCGCGGCGCGAAGATAGAGCAGGTTGAATTTGCCGACACGGCACAACGTGATGACGATACATCGCCACCACGTCTTGTTGCCGGTGAATAGAAGAAGCCGTTTGCCTGCCCAAATCCCGAGCCAAAGGAAGGAACTACTTGGACAGGAAGATGGCCTTGGCTATCTGCTGCCGAATTTCCTCAAAAGCACTTGTCAGATCGCCGGCGCTTTCCGCCTTGAAGAAATGCTTGTCCGGATCGGTTGAACAATTGCGCAGCCGGGTTTCCGTAGCGTTGTCATCAAGCGCAAACGCAATGGTGATGACGGTGATCTTGTTTCCGGCCTTGATGTTGGAACACAGCGTGGTGAGGTTGCTTTCACCATCGAAACGGTCCCTGGATCCGCCAGGTCCGAATGCCGGGGTTGTCTGCTTGCCATCGGTCAGGACAACAATGAATTTCTTGTTGTCATCATCGTCGTGGCTACGTGCGGAATAAGGAGCTCCCGGCTCCAGCAGGTGCCAGCCAAATTCCACACCGAGCGAAATATTGGTGTAGCCGTAAGGCTCCATGGCCTGGAGCTGGCTTGTGGTAGCCGCATGGTTGGATGACAGTTCCCTGACCTGCAACTGATTGGCCAGGTAACCGTTTCCGTTGTGCTTGTATCCGTCACAATGGTAATTGGCCTGACCCTTGTAGCCGCCCCACTTGGTTGGCTTGGCCTGGCCCCACTTTGATTTGTTGGACCCGCCCGGCGTGGCAGAGGTTGTGTTATGGGGGTATTGCCGATCATAAGTGCACCCGCTCCAGTTGCCGCCACTGGCGCCAACGACATAGCTGGCAGGCAGCGTCGCATACACATTGTGCGAAAACGGAACCAGGCCGAACTTGACTTCCTTGTTCTTGCCGTTGTCAGTCAGGCCATTGACCATGTCGATGGCCGCCTTGCGCATGGTGACGTATTTCTGCTGACCGACAGAATAGTTTTCCATCGATGACGAGTAATCCAGCACCATGGCAATTTCAGCACGCGCCGGCAGGTTGATGGCAACAGTGGAACTTGCACCAACATTGAATTTATCAAAACCGCCAACGCGCAGCAGTGTCGTCGGCAAGCCGCCATCGTAAGATACCGTCAGATTGCCGTCTTCAAACTTGACCACCGGGACGCCGTCCAGCTTGTCGGCAAATCCGCCCTGAAGATTGGCTTCGAAAGTATCGATGGCAATCTTGCGGCGAACGCTGTCAGAGGTTCCCGGCTTGGCTGCGGCGGCTGCCAGCGCACTTGCGTCAAGCGAAGCCTGCACTTCGGCACGGGCAGCATCCACACGCAGAAAATCAACTGCGGCACCTGCTGCAAGAAACATCGGTATGGCCGCAAGCCCGGCTATCAGTGCCACAGCGCCCTGTGTATCGCGTGAAAACCCAACGGCGAGGCGCCGAATTGTGGATTTTGTCCTGTTAGCGTCGAATTTCATGCCGTAACTCCTTGTACTGCTCACATTACCGAATTCCAAAACCGGTACACGTGAGGACCTATGGGCAACAGCACAGCAATCTTCGGGCCAAACATGCCAAAAGCAGTGCGTGACCCTCCAAAACCGGGAGTCCGATTTAAACGGATAGTTAACTGTGTCGGCAGTTTTTGGGAGTTTTTTGCGGAAAACCGTCAGCGTGCGCCGTTTACAGTGATCGCCGCGCCTTGACAGCCGCTGCCAGCGTGCCTTCGTCCAGATAGTCCAGTTCACCGCCAACCGGTACACCGTGTGCCAATCTGGTCACCTTTACATTCGTGCCTTCAAGCTGGTCCATGATGTAGTGGGCGGTGGTCTGGCCGTCCACGGTAGCATTGACGGCAATCATCACCTCTTGCACGTCGCCGGTTGTCACCCGTTGCACCAGTTCGGCTATGCCCAGGTCTTCAGGCCTGATCCCGTCAATTGCAGACAGGGTACCGCCAAGCACGTGATACACACCTGAAATCGCCGCTGCACGTTCCAGCGCCCACAGGTCAGCGACCTCCTCCACCACACATATCTGGGTGGTGTCACGACGCGGATCCGAGCACAAGGTACACGGATTGACCACATCGACATTTCCACACACAGCGCACTCGGATACTTTGTCCAGCACATCCGCAAGTGCTGCACCGAGCGGTTGCATAAGTTTTTCCCGGTTCTTGACGAGATACAGTGCAGCACGGCGCGCAGAGCGCGGCCCAAGACCGGGCAAACGGGCCATCAACTGAATGAGGCGCTCAATTTCGACCCCGACAACATTGCGCTTCATGACTGCACCTGACGGCGCAAACCATGTGCACAGACGCAGTACGGTCCTTCAGGAAACTTCGCGATCATTACATGCCCGGTATGTTGAAGCCGGGCGGCAACGCCATGCCACCTGTGACATCCTTCATCTGATCTGCCACCAGTTGATCCACCTTGGCCCTGGCTTCATTGTAGGCCGCCATCAGCAGATCCTCCAGAATTTCCTTTTCGTCAGGCTTCATGAGGCTGTCGTCCACTTCAATCGACTGCATCAGGTTCTTGCCGTTCAATGTCACCTTGACGAGGCCGGCACCAGCCTGTCCGGTCACGGTCATTTCGTCCAGACGGGCCTGCATGTCGGCCATCTTGGTCTGCATTTCCTGAACCTGCTTCATCATATTGCCGATATTTTTCATTGCGTCCTTACCTTGTACATTTCAAAAAACAGCACGGGTTAAGCGTAATTAGGCGTTTCAGTCCACCAGGTCATCGGGGACATCGCCGTCCAGGTCGGGATCCACGTCAATCGGCGTGGCGGTTTCCGCCTTCAGGTCACGCACTTCCATGATTTCAGCCTTCGGAAATCCCTTCAATACGGCCTGGACGTCGTCACTCTCACGTGCCCGGCGGAACAGATCGTCACGGCGTTCACGCTTTTGATCGGCAATTGTCTGGCCGGGTGCGGCAGAGGTGGACACCGAAACAATCCAACGGTTTCCCGTCCACGCCTCCAGGCGGCGGGAAAGCTCATTTGCAATACCGGGCGGCGCATCAGGCAACAACGACAATTCAATGCGACCGGTACCGATCGACACCGGCAACACATGACGCTCCAGTTCACGGACCAGTTTCACGTCGCGCTTGCTGGAAACATAGGCGACCAACTCGTCGAACGACGCAAACCCGGCCGGCGACGGCTGAACCGCCTCACCGTTGTCGTCGTCGGACGGGACCGGCTTGAGTTGCGTTGCAGCCATGGTCGGCGCATGGCTTACAGGCGGTGAGCCGGGCACCTGCGCAGATGCCGGCGAACTTGCAACGGAAGACCCTGCCTCACTGGCTGAGGTCGCGGCAGATCCTGTGTCGTGAGACGGACGGGCAGTCGTGCCGGCCTCGGTTTCCTTTATGATGCGAGCCAGTTCTTCAGGCGCCGGCATGTCAGCAACATGTGCCATCCGGATCAGCAGCATTTCTGCCGCCATCAGGGCATTGCTGGCGCGCGAAACTTCTTCCATACCCTTCAGCAGCATCTGCCAGCTACGCGCCAGCACCGGCATGGCGAGCTTGTCGGCGAATTCCCTGCCCCTGGTCCGTTCGGCCTGCGACACCGCTGCGTCATCTGCAGATTTCGGCGACACTTTGAGCTTGGTGACCCAATGCACAAAGCCGGCAAGGTCAGCCATGATCACTTCCGGGTCTGCGCCCAGATTATGCTGCGCTTCCAGCTCATCCATGGCGGCAGCGGCATCGCCGCGCATGACGGCTTCAAACAGGTCAATGATGCGGGCCCGGTCAGACAGGCCCAGCATGGACTGTACATCGTCGGCACGGACCTCGTCGGTTCCGTAGGCAATCGCCTGATCGAGCAGGGACAGGCCATCACGAACCGAGCCTTCCGCGGCGCGGGCGATCATGCCCAATGCCTCGGTCTCGGCCTTAACGCCCTCCAGATCGGAAATCCGCTGGAAATGCTCCACCAGCAATCCGGCCTCTAGGCGGCGCAGGTCGAAGCGCTGACAGCGCGACAGAACCGTCACCGGCACCTTGCGGATTTCGGTGGTGGCGAAAATGAATTTTACGTGCGGCGGCGGCTCTTCGAGGGTTTTCAACAAGGCGTTGAAGGCTGCCGTGGACAGCATGTGCACTTCGTCGATGATGTACACCTTGTACCGCGCCGATGCCGGCTTGTACTTCACCGCGTCATTGATTTCGCGAACATTGTCGACGCCGGTATGCGACGCTGCATCCATCTCGATCACGTCTACATGACGTGATTCCAGTATGGCGTCGCAGTGTTCGCCTTTCACCGACAGGTCGACGGACGGGCCAGTGTCGTCACCATCAGCCTGAAAATTCAATGCCCGTGCAATAAGCCGGGCCGTCGTGGTCTTGCCGATCCCGCGAACACCAGTGAGCATATAAGCCTGGGCAATGCGACCGGACGCAAATGCATTGGTGAGTGTGCGCACCATCGCATCCTGGCCAATGAGATCCTCGAAGGTCTGCGGGCGATACTTGCGCGCCAGCACCCGGTAGGGTGTGTTGGAATTCCTGGTATCTGGTGCTGTTTCAGACATAACCCGCCGGATTGCCGGCCTTGAGCCGCTTATCAAGTGGGAGGCTGGACGGGCAACCCGAACCAAACTCACTAGGGCTGCTTCCTTCCGGACCTGACCCGGTTGGCGAGCGATGCGTCTGCTGCCAACCTCC
>CALHUA010000243.1 GCA_938039915.1 uncultured Anderseniella sp. | reverse complement strand
GATGGGCGAAAGCTCGTACAAGAACATGCGCGGCTCCGGCATGGAGGACGTGATTTTCTCCGGCACCTCCGGCAGGCCCTCGCGCAACATGGCCGAGGTCATGCTGACGCTTGACAATGAAGACCATGACGCACCGCCGTCGTTCAACGCGTTTGACCAGCTGGAAATCTCGCGCCGCATCGAACGCGACGCAGGTTCTGCCTATCGTATCAACGGCAAGGATGTGCGCGCACGCGATGTGCAACTGCTGTTTGCCGATGCGTCGACCGGCTCGCGTTCGCCCGCACTGGTGCGGCAGGGCCAGATCGGCGAGATCATTTCATCGAAGCCGCAGGCACGCCGCCGCATCCTGGAAGAAGCTGCCGGCATCACCGGCCTGCACACCCGGCGCCATGAAGCCGAACTCAAGCTGAAATCCGCCGAGACCAATCTTGAAAGACTGGAAGACGTGCTGGCGCAACTTGAAAGCCAGTTGCAGAGCCTGAAACGTCAGGCCCGGCAGGCTGTGCGTTACAAGGAACTGTCATCGGAAATCAGGCGGCTGGAGGCAACCGGGCTGTATCTGGCCTGGAAAGATGCCCGCGCTGCAGTCGAGGCGGAAAACACCAACCTGTCCGAGTTGACCCGCGTCCTGGGCGAACAGACGCGCGCGGTATCCGAATTGACCCGTATGCGCGATGAGGCCTCCGAGACGTTGCCGAAACTGCGCGAGAACGAAGCGGTGCGCGCGGCTGTCCTGCAGCGCATAACGCTGGAACTCGAAGGTCTTGAACGGGAAGAAAAACAATCCCTCGACCGGCGTGCCGAAATCGAGGGCCGGATAGAGCAGATCAACCGGGACCTTGCCCGCGAAAAAGAACTGCTCGGCGACACTGACGGGGTCATGAAACGGCTGTCGGATGAACAGGAAGGTCTTGAAGATGCCGCCGCCAATGACGGCGAGGCCAGGGCCGGTGCGGCAACAGCATTGCAGGCGGAAGCGGAAAAACTCGCCAAGGCACAAGCCAGCGCAGACGAGGCCAATGGACGGTTGTCTGAACTTGTCGCGCGGCACAACGCGATCGCGCGCCAGATCGGCGAGCTTGAAGCGCGCATCTCGCGCGATGAGGCAGACCTTGCCAGCACCCGTGAAAAGCATGCAGCCATCGTGGCCGAGACCGGCGGAGATGATGCCACCGCAAGCCTGAGCGGATCGATAGATGCAGCAGTCGCGAATGCCGCATCTTCGGAAACGGCTGCCATTGCAGCTGAACAGACACTGCAGAAGGACCGCGCCACACAGGCAGAAGTCCATCAGGCCTATGATGAGGCCAGGCGCAAGTCGGAAAGCCTGACCACGGAAGTTCGCACACTCACCAAACTGTTGCATGTGGCAGACGACGAATTGTGGCCGCCTTTGATCGATGCATTGAAGGTGCAGGCAGGTTATGAGACTGCACTGGGCGCGGCACTGGGTGATGACATCGATGCCCCTGCCGATGAAGCGGCACCGGTGCACTGGCGTGCCCTGCCGTCAATGGACCATGTGCCGCCACTGCCGCAGGGCCTGAAGCGGTTGTCGGAGGTGGTGAAGGCACCAAGCGCCCTTGCCCGCAGGCTGCAGCTCGTGGCCGTGGTCGACAAGGCAGACGGGGCGAAACTCCAGGCCAGCCTGACGCCCGGCCAGCGGCTCGTCTCGATTGAAGGTGACCTGTGGCGCTGGGATGGCTACACCGCCGCCGCGGATGCACCAACCGCCGCGGCCAAGCGACTGGCGGAGCGCAACCGGCTCGGCGTGCTGCAGGAAGAAAGTGCGACCGCGTCGGCAACCACCGAAACAATCCGAAGCAAGCTGGACGAAGCCCGCGAGAGCGTCAAAACCTCGGAACAGGCTGAACGTGCCGGCCGCCAGGCCTGGCGCGAAGCGACCGCCGCCGTCGAGGTTGCCCGCAAAGCCCTGTCAGATCATGAAAAAGTGACCGGTGAGAAGCTGCGGCAAGCCTCGGTACTGGAAGAAACCGCCAAACGTATCGAGAGCCAGATTGCAGAATCACGCACGGCGCTCGAACAGGTTTCAACCGAGAAATCCTCGCTTGCACCAACTGATGGCGCCGAAGACGAACTACGGACATTGCGAGGTGGCGTCGATACACAGCGCGCAGCCTATACCGAAGCGCGCGCCACTCATGACGGACTGGAACGCGAAGCCAGGACCCGCACTGAGCGCCTGGCTGCCATCGGGCAGGAACGCAATCAGTGGAGCGACCGCGCCAAGCGCGCCAGCGGGCAGATCGAAGAACTGGAAGGCCGCGCCACGTCATTGCGCAATGACCTTGCATCTCTTGCCGACCTGCCGGAACAATTTGAAACCAAGCGCACTAAGCTGATGAATGCGTCAAGCGAGGCGGAAACCGAACGCAAGACCGCGGCCGATCTGCTGGCGGAAGCTGAAAACAACCTGCGCACTCGTGATCAGGGTCTGCGCGAAGCCAGCGATGCGCATGGCAAGACCCGAGAAGAACACGCCCGCGTGGGCGCCCGCTCGGAAGCAGCCGAAGCCCGCGTGGAAGAGGCGACCCAGCGGATTACCGAGGCACTTGAGTGCCAGCCTGAAGAGGTCAGCCAGCGCGCCGGGCTTGATCTGGAAAACATGCCGTCGACCGAGGACACCGAGCGCAAGCTGTCGACACTGAAGGAGCAGCGCGAACGCCTTGGCGGGGTCAACCTGCGCGCCGAGGACGAAGCGGCCGAAATCTCCACCCAGGTTGAAACCATGATCACCGAGCGCGATGACCTGGTACAGGCGATTGCAAAATTGCGTCATGGCATCTCAAGCCTGAACCGCGAGGGCCGCAGCCGGTTGCTGGAGGCCTTCGACCGGGTCAATGCCAATTTCAGTTCGCTGTTTGAAACCCTGTTCGGCGGCGGCAAGGCGGAGTTGAAACTGGTCGAGTCAGATGACCCGCTGGAAGCCGGCCTCGAGCTGATCGCCAACCCGCCCGGCAAAAAGCCGACCGTGCTGTCGCTGCTGTCAGGTGGCGAGCAGGCATTGACGGCGATGGCGCTGATTTTTGCGGTGTTCATGACCAATCCATCGCCCATCTGCGTTCTGGACGAGGTGGATGCACCGCTTGATGACCATAATGTCGAGCGTTTCTGCAATCTGCTGGATGCCATGCTGGAGCGTACCGATACGCGCTTCCTGATCATTACCCACCACGGCCTGACAATGGCACGCATGAACCGGCTGTTTGGTGTTACCATGATGGAGCGCGGTGTCAGCCAGTTGGTATCGGTTGACCTTGAAACCGCAGAAAGCCTGCGCGAAGCAAGCTGAGCCAGACAGACTGCAAAAGTGGTGTTTGATCCGCGCAACCGAGTTCAAAGTGCGGCATGTTTAAGGCGAATTGCCGCACACCGCAATATTGTGAAAAAACCATGTTAATTCAACAATTTAAGCGTCACGCACCGAACTTGACACCAGATAGGCCCGAACCTATTATCCGGCCCGGTTTTAGGGGTTTTGTGATCCTGAAACTGCCTCAATACCTTCAGGAGCAGGTGCATGGGCGGCGATCGTAAGAAATCATCGCCCGAGCGACTTGAGAAACTTGGAGACCGTCTGACAAAAGCGCAAGTCTCGGTGGACGAGCGCAACAGGCCCAGGCAACGGCAACCCAACGCGCTTGGGTTTGCCTTTCGGATTACCACGGAGCTGGTTGCTGCCGTGGCGGTCGGGGTTGCAATCGGGTGGGGTCTCGACAGATGGCTGGACAGCAAGCCGTGGTTTCTCATCATGTTCTTCTTTCTGGGTGTTGCTGCCGGCGTCATGAACGTCTATAGGATCACGCAATCCACTGGTGGTGACGGGGATATTCCAAGATCCGAGTTGCCATCGGTAATCGACGACGACGACGATGATTGATGTATCGGCCCGAAAATCGAGGCTGAGCACATTGATAGGGTCAACAGGTTTGAAAAGGGGCTGGATGCGTGGCCAGTAATACCTCACAGGGCAGCGAAGGCGGGCTGGCGCTCGATCCGATGCACCAGTTCGAGATCTCTCGTATCATTCCGATCAAGTTCGGCAGTATCGATGCGTCATTCACCAATTCCAGCCTGTGGATGGTTCTGACGGTCGTTGCGGTATCGGCACTGTTGCTGCTGGGAACCAAGCGCATCGTACCGAGCCGGCTGCAGTCGGTCGGCGAAATGATCTATGAGTTCATTTCCAACATGGTCCGCGACACGATGGGGGATGAGGGGCGCAAGTTCTTTCCGTTCATCCTGACGCTGTTCTGCTTCATCCTGGGGGCCAACATGCTCGGCCTGTTCGCGCTGCCGGTTCTGCTGCATCCGTTTACCGTCACCAGCCACATCATTGTGACGTTTGCCCTTGCCGCCCTGGTCTGGGTTGGCGCAACCGTTTACGGTTTTTACAAGCACGGTCTCGGCTATCTCAAGCTGTTCGCGCCATCCGGTACACCGCCGGTCATGCTGCCATTGCTGGTGCCGATTGAAATAATTTCCTACCTGTCACGTCCGGTCAGCCTGTCGGTTCGCCTGTTCGCCAACATGATGGCGGGGCACACCATGCTGAAAGTGTTCGCCACATTCGTCGTGGCGCTCGGTTGGGCAGGTATCATTCCACTGGCCGTGATGGTCGGTTTCACCGGACTTGAAGTGCTTATTGCATTCCTGCAGGCCTTCGTATTCGCCATTCTTTCCTGCATGTACATCAATGATGCACTGCACCCGAGCCACTGAGTAATTTTCCTAGTCTTTCAACTACATCATCCAAACGGGAGTTTTAAAAATGGAACCTGAAGCAGCAAAACTGATCGGCGCAGGTATCGCCGCTGTTGCAATGGCCGGTGCCGGTGTCGGTATCGGTAACATCTTCGGCAGCTATCTGCAGGGTGCACTTCGCAACCCGGCGGCGGCTGACAGCCAGCGCACCAACCTGTTCATCGGCTTCGCGCTCGCTGAAGCAACCGGCCTGTTCGGCCTGCTGATCAGCTTCATCCTGCTGTTCGGCGTCTAATCAGTCGTCATTGATCTCGCCGGATTTTGCGGGTTCCCCGCACCGGCGGATTTTTGCGATTGAGACTGGCAAGTCCACCTGCCGCCCCTATTGGCGGTCAGACAGGAGACCGGCATCATGCCGCAACTTATTGTAGCAGATTTTCTGCCACAGCTTATCTGGCTGGCGATTACCTTTGGTGCGCTTTACTTCATCATTTCGCGCCTGGCGATTCCCAAGATCGGCAGCGTGATTGAACAGCGTCACGGCCGTATCGCCGCTGATGTTGCTGAAGCCTCGCGGCTCAAGGAAGATACGGAAAAAGCCATCGAGACCTATGAGGCGGCACTTGCGGAAGCACGCGCCAATGCCCACGCGATCGTGAGCGAAAACCGCGCCCAGATGACCGCTGAAATCAACAAGGAAGCCGCTGCACTTGACGAACGGCTGGCCAAGCAGTTGGCGGATGCGGAAGTTTCAATTGCCAAGACACGTGATGCGGCAATGGCGCAGGTAACCGGCATTGCCCAGGATACCACGGAAACCATCGTCACAGAGCTTCTCGGCAAGAAGCCCACCAGAGCGGCAATTTCGTCAGCGGTATCGTCCGCTGCGAAGGGTTAGGATCAAGCCATGTTAAGTCAACCTGATTTCTGGGTCGGTGTTTCCTTCGTCCTGTTTCTTGTCCTGCTGGTGTATCTGAAAGTACCGGGCATGGCTGGCAAGGCGCTTGATGAGCGCGCTGACGCCATCCAGCACGAGCTGGACGAGGCCAAGCGGTTGCGTGAAGAAGCGCAGGCCGTTCTGGCTGATTACGAGCGCAAGAAAATCGAAGCTGAAGCCGACGCTGAAAAAATCGTGGCCCAGGCCAAGCGCGAAGCTGAAATCTATGGCGAGGAAGCCCGCCGCAAGATGCAGGAACAGATCGAACGCCGCAGCCGCCTGGCCGAACAGAAGATCGCCATGGCTGAAGTGGCCGCCGTCAAGGACGTGCGTGCTGCAGCGGCAGATCTTGCGGTTGAAGCTGCGACCCGGGTCCTCGGAGCCGAAGTCAAGGGTGCCACGGCATCGAGCCTTATCGACGAGTCGATTGCGGCAGTTCGCAAACAGCTGAACTGATATAACTGCCAGCATCGGATCCCGGACCCCCGGCCTTTTCAGGTACCGGGGGTTTGTTTTATGGTACATGGCAAATCATGTGGTCTGCGACCAGAGGGAAACTTGACAACACTGCCTGTGACCTCCCATGTACGCCTATATTAAGTCTTTGCCTTGAAACGGAACCAGTGGCCATGACCAACCAGCTTCCTGACCTGAAAGTTTACCTTGCTGCTCCGCGCGGCTTTTGTGCCGGCGTGGTGCGCGCCATAGA
>CALHUA010000242.1 GCA_938039915.1 uncultured Anderseniella sp. | reverse complement strand
GCTGGTCAACCCTTCCGGCAGCCCGCAGCGCATCGACAAAGCGTTCAGCTGGGAAGCGCCCATGGCGGCTCATGGCTTGATGCACATGGTCATCAACAATGCAGCTAAGGCTGATCCTTATCCGATTGATGTGCTGTTTCTTTATATGGCCAACATGGGATGGAACTCGTCCATGAACGTGTCGGCCACCTTGAAGAACCTGACCGACACCAATCCTGAGACGGGCGAATATGTGATCCCGAAGGTGATCTATTCGGACGCCTACTACTCAGAAACCGTGCCCTATGCGGACCTGATCCTGCCGGACACTACGTATCTTGAGCGCTGGGACTGCATCTCCATGCTGGACCGTCCCATTTCGGAACCCCATGGACCGGCTGATTCAATCCGCCGGCCCGTCGTTGAGCCGGACCGTGATGTGCGCCCGTTCCAGACAGTGATGCTGGATCTTGGCGCCCGACTTGGCTTGCCTGGCATGGTCAAGGAAGACATGACGCCGAAGTATCCCGGTGGTTATTCCGACTATATCGTCAACCATGAGCGCGGCCCGGGCATTGGTCCGCTGGCCGGTTTCCGCGGTGTTGACGGTACGAAGCAGGGCACCGGTGAGGTCAATCCGAACCAGCTTGACGACTACATCAAGAACGGCTGTTTCTGGAAATACGACTTGCCGGAACACATGCGTTATTACCGGATGGCCAACAAGGATTACCTGGAATGGGCGCAGGGCTTCGGCTTCAATCCCAACGCCAACCAGATCATGTTCAACCTGTATTCGGAAACCCTGCAGAAGTTCCGCCGCGCTGCACGCGGTCATGGTGACACCGTGCCGCCACAGATGCATCGCCGCCGGGTGGAAGCGTTTTTTGATCCGGTGCCCATGTGGTATGCGCCGTTTGAAGAAGCCATGACAGATGCCCGGGAGTTCCCGATGCATGCCATCACCCAGCGGCCCATGGCAATGTATCATTCATGGGGGTCCCAGAATGCCTGGCTGCGCCAGATTCTCGGACGCAACTGGCTCTATATGGAACGTGGCAGGGCAAAAAAGCTGGGCATGAAGGACGGCGACTGGGTGCATGTCACCAGCCATCACGGCCGTATCAAGGTGCAGTTGAAACTGATGGACGGGGTCAATCCGGACACCGTGTGGACATGGAATGCCATTGGCAAGCGGGCAGGCGCCTGGAACCTCGACAAGAATGCGCCTGAAGCCAAAAAGGGTTTCCTGCTCAACCACATAATCTCGGACCTGTTGCCGGCGCGCGGCGACGGATACCGCTATTCCAATTCAGATCCGGTTACCGGGCAGGCGGCCTGGTACGACCTCCGCGTGCGTGTTGAAAAGGCCGCCGGAGCGGAAATTTCCGAACCGCAGTTTGAGGCCACCAAGAGGCCGCCGGGCCTGTTCAAGGCAGCCATGAAAATCGGCTCGCGGGCGCTGCGGGGAACCAGGTCATGACAACTCTTCCTGATACAACCCAGCCCGGACAGAAGAAACTCGGCCTCGTCATCGATCTTGACACCTGTGTCGGCTGTCAGGCCTGTGCGGTCTCGTGCAAGGAATGGAACACCCAGGGTTATTCAGCACCGCTCACCGACCTCGAACCTTACGGGCCAGATCCCGCAGGCGCCTGGCTGAACCGCATTCACGGCTATGAAACCGGTGACGGTGACAATGCCCGCGGCCTGCATTTCCCGCGCTCCTGCCTGCATTGTGAAACACCTGCCTGCGTCACCGTGTGTCCGACAGGTGCCAGCTACAAGCGTGCAGAAGACGGCATCGTGCTGGTCAACCCGGATACCTGCATTGGCTGCAAGCTGTGCTCATGGGCGTGTCCTTATGGTGCGCGTGAATATGACCAGGATGACGGGGTGATGAAGAAGTGCACCTTGTGCGTTGACCGCATCTACAACGAAAACCTTGAACCGGAAGACCGCAAGCCGGCCTGTGTCAAAGCCTGCCCGACCGGCGCGCGACACTTTGGAGACCTGGGCGACGAAAATTCCGACGTGTCCAAACTGGTCGAAGCCCGGGGCGGTTTCGATCTGCTGCCGCAGATGGATTACAAGCCGGTCAACAAGTACCTGCCGCCACGGCCGCGGCGCGACAAGGCGGGCGGTGTGAAATCATCACCGCTGGAAACGGTCGGCAAGGGTGACGGCTCGCTGGCGGAGCGAGTCTTTTCCTGGATTGACGAGGTCTTGAGCTAATGCATCCTGCTTATTCCGTTATTCTGTTCACAACTGCGTCCGGCGCCGGGTATGGCCTGCTGGCGCTGCTGGGTCTGACCGGTGCCAGCCACGGCAGTGCTTCTGACTTCTGGTTTGGCGCCGTATCCATGCTGGTTGCTCTCGGCCTCATCACGGCCGGGCTGTTGTCATCCACGTTCCACCTTGGTCATCCGGAACGTGCCTGGCGGGCGTTTTCGCAGTGGCGGTCCTCGTGGCTGTCACGCGAAGGCGTGCTGGCAGTTGCAACCTATATTCCCGCATGCCTGTTCGGATTGTTGTGGGTCTTGCCGGACAGCAATGAGAGCCTGCTGGCGGTACTCGGTATCGTCACTGCCATACTGGCCATGGTGACGGTCGTATGCACGGCCATGATCTATGCTTCATTGTCGACGATCCGCGCCTGGCGGCACTGGATGGTGGTGCCGGTCTACGTGATTTTTTCGATTGCCACCGGAGCCGTCTTGCTGTTTGCGCTGGCCAGTGTGTTCGGTCGGTCCGGCATTCCGGCCCTTGGTGTCATAACCATTGTGGCGCTGGTTTTGGCGGGCCTTGCCAAGCTGGTTTACTGGATCAGCATCGACAACATGAAGCCGATCTACACCATGGGCGATGCCACCGGTCTCGGCGGGGATGTCCGCCAGTGGGAACTGCCGCATACATCGGAGAACTACATCCAGTCGGAGATGGGTTTCAGGGTGGCGCGCAAGCATGCACATAAACTGCGCGTGATTGTCGGTGCCTGCCTGGTCGCAGCACTTGTGCTGGTGTGGGCGGCGTTCGGCTTTGAAGGTAGCTCAGCGCCGGTGTTTGCCGTCCTTGCCGTTGTGCTTTCCGGCATCGGGGCTGTTGTCGAGCGCTGGCTGTTTTTTGCGCAAGCCAAACACGTTGTCTCGCTGTTCTACGGCGAGCAGAGCGTGTGATCGACTGAACCAGGCTCCAGTGACCCGCAAACTGAATATCGTGATGTTGGGCGCAACCGGCGCGGTCGGCACCGAGGTGGTATCGACGTTCATCACGATGCCTGAACTGGCGAGCCTGACCCTGCTGGGGCGGCGGGAAGTTGAAGGCATCAGCCATGACGGTCTGCATCAGTACAAGGCGGATATATTCGATTCCGCATCCTACATCATGCATCTGCAGGGCCATGACACGGCAATCTGCACGCTTGGCGTGGGCGAACCCTCCAAGGTGTCGCGCGAAGACTTTGTCCGCATAGACAAGCTGGCGGTACTGGACTTCGCCACCGCCTGCAGGACAGCGGGTGTAAGGCATTTTCAGTTGCTCGGGTCGATCGGGTCCGATGCCAATTCACGTTCGTTTTTCCTGCGCACCAAGGGCGAGCTGGAAGAAGGGTTGAAAGCACTGGCCTTTGAGCGGTTGAGCATTTTCCAACCGTCAATGATCCTGACGCCTGAAAATCGCTATGGTCTTACGCAGGCCCTGACATTGTGGGGTTGGCCGAAGCTCAATTTTCTTCTGACCGGGTCGCGCACAAAGTATCGCGGCATCAAGATTGCCACTCTGGGCCGGGCAATTGCGCTCAACACGCGTGCCGGCAAATCCGGCGTCGAAACCCTGCGCTGGGACGATTTTCAGGCGCTGGCAAACTGATCACCTCTAATCCCGCTCAACCCGGCACTGGAAACAGTTGTTTTCTGCCGAGCGCACATGCACAAACTGAACCTTGCTGTCTGCCAGCAATGAACTGGCGTAGGTGCTGATGTCGGATGTCGGCACCACCTGGCCGGTGCCGTAAATGATACGCTCATCGGTATCATAACCCCGCACGAGATAGGCCGGGCTGTTCAACATGTCGGGCAGTGTTTCGTTCGGTGTGGCCCGGTCGCAGAAACCGGCGTGCAGGAAAATGGGTCCGGTTTCCGAATAGGGTTGCAGATTGCCGAACGGGCGATGGGCGACAATCAGGTACTCGTCACCTTCGTCGACGAGCTTCAGGCAGTGGCGGCAGGGTATCCGGCTGCCGTCTGATACGGCGCGCTCCGGCACATTGCCGTACACGTCCGGATCGCCGTTCTGCAGACTTCGTGCGGTGTCGGTCGGTATGGCTTCAAAACGAATATTCATTGGATGCTCTCCTTGATTGATGACCGACGATGGCATTGAATGGATCACCTGACGACCCGGTTTACGGAAACAACCGAACAGGACATAGACGCACTCCATGCGAGAGAACATTGAAGCGGCCATAAGCAGCATCAAACTGGCACAGGGGATAGTGCTGGAAGATGACTGGTTCGCCGTGAAGGCACTGGATGACGCGACCTTGGCAATCGGCGAACCGGCCTATCATCAGCGCAACTGGAGCTATCTGATCTCGGACGGGGATGACAGTCTGCTGTTTGATACCGGTTCCGGCAGACGGTCGCTGATACCTCTGGTTGCGCGCCATGGCCGGGCGAACGTTACGGCGTTTCCGTCTCACATGCATTTTGATCATCTCGGCAATATTCACGGGTTTGGTCCGGTGATGGTGGCAGACCTGCCTGTGCTGCGCGCCATCGAGACAAATGGCACACTGACCCCGACTGATGACATGTTCCTGGGCGCCAGCGAGGGCGTACCGGTGCCGACATTCGAAGTGGGCACTTGGATCGCGCCCGGCGATGTGGTCACGGTCGGCGCGCGGTCGCTGCAGGTTGTGCACACGCCCGGGCATTCACCAGATTCCGTATCATTGTGGGAAACAGAGCGAGACCGCTTCTACGCGGCGGACTTTATTTATTGCGGTGCGTTGTATGCCCAGACACCCGGTGC
This sequence comes from uncultured Anderseniella sp., assembly GCA_938039915.1. GTDB lineage: Bacteria > Pseudomonadota > Alphaproteobacteria > Rhizobiales > Aestuariivirgaceae > Anderseniella. Next base: position 4,723 of record CALHUA010000242.1, on the reverse strand, counting down.
ATCACTGAGTGACTATCTGCGCATCTGTGAGCAGTTGCTCAATGACCTGCCGGACCAGGTGCAGATTGTCTGCGCGCACGGGCAACCGGAAAACGGCGTGGATGATGCGCCGGTCCTTGGGTACGCTGATCTACATGCATTGCGGGATGTAGTGGCCATGTTGTTGCGTGATGAGCCGCGCACCGGTGAACTTCCGGTGAACGAACGAATGAACCTGCTGTTTTCCGCCGACAGCTTCACGGCGTGACAGTTCAAAATTTTCTATATAAAGAAATCTTTATGTGTTATGTGGAAGCCTTCAACGCTGACAAGGTGAGCTCTACACATCATGGCCCGTGCAAAATTTCTCGATCTTCTGAAATCCCGTGACTGGCTGCTGGCTGACGGTGCCACCGGCACCAACCTGTTTGCCATGGGATTGCAGTCCGGCGATGCACCGGAATTGTGGAATGAAGATCACACCGACCGTGTCCGCGCTTTGCACCGGAATTTCATTGAGGCCGGCTCCGACATCGTGCTGAGCAATTCGTTCGGCGGCAACGCCTACCGGCTCAAACTGCATGATGCACAAGACCGCGTGCACGAACTCAACATGAAGGCAGCCCAGCTTGCCCGCATGGAAGCGGACGCTGTGGACCGTCCGGTGATCGTGGCGGGGTCCATCGGCCCGACAGGGGAGATATTCGAACCGGTCGGCACCATGACCCATGATCTCGGGGTTGCGGCGTTTGCCGAGCAGGCCCAGGCACTGGAGGCAGGCGGAGCAGATGTATTGTGGATCGAGACAATATCGTCGGAAGAAGAGTTCAGATCTGCGCTTCAGGGCGCCCGCACGACCAGCCTGCCGGTAGTTGCGACCATGAGCTTCGACACTAATGGCCGCACCATGATGGGGCTGACGCCTGCAGCCTATGCGGCTCTGGCATCCGCTCAGCCGGTAGCACCTGACGCCATTGGTGCCAATTGCGGTACGGGTGCTGCTGAACTGGTGGCAACTGTGCTCGGCATTACCGAAGCAGATGGCAATGCGGTGGTGGTGGCCAAGGGCAACTGCGGTATTCCGGCCTGGATGGATGGCCACATCCACTATGACGGCACCCCTGAACTGATGGCCGATTATGCCCGGCTGGCGTTCGATGCCGGGGCAAAGCTTATTGGCGGGTGTTGCGGCACGACCTACGAGCACGTCCGCGCCATGCGGGCTGCACTGGAAAACCATTCGCGTGGTGCCAGGCCCACGGTCGAGCAGGTCGAAGCCAGGCTGGGAAAGGTATCCGCGCTGGCCCACGGTACCGATACGGCAGCCGAAGGCGCCGCGCGGCGCGGCCGCGAAGGCCGGGGCCGCAGACGTGGCTGAGGCAACACCGATATAGCCGGATTGCTGTTGCGCACAGACGTCTTCGGGCAATATTTTCGCAGTACCTTGATGCGACCTTGCAAATCGGCACAGAAGGCCTACCAAAGATGAATGCCTGACGTTTTAGACGACAATCCGTACCCCGGCCCGTCCTCCGCTTTGCGAGTGCCGATTTTCCGGGCTGTCTGGCTTGCCAGCATGAGTTCGAATTTCGGCGGTCTCGTACAGGCGGTCGGCGCATCGTGGCTGATGACCACGCTGACGGATTCTCCGCAGTTCGTGGCGCTGGTTCAGGCATCTACTGCAATGCCGATCATGTTGTTTGCCCTGTTGGCGGGCGCCATTGCCGACAGTCTGGATCGCCGGCGAGTGATGATATGCGCGCAGGCGTTCATGCTGATCGTATCCGCGCTCCTGGCCATCAGTGCCTGGTACGGCGTCCTGACGCCCTGGCTGTTGATCGGTTTCACCTTTCTGATCGGCTGCGGAACCGCACTGAACAATCCTGCATGGCAGGCGTCGGTTGGCGACATGGTACCCCGCGACCTGTTGCCCGGTGCGGTGGCGTTAAACTCGATGGGTTTCAATATTGCCCGCAGTGTCGGCCCGGCCGTCGGCGGGGCGATCGTGGCGGCGGGTGGCGCCGCCGCCGCTTTTGCGACCAATGCGCTTAGCTACATAGCACTACTGGCAGTGCTGGTGCGCTGGCAACCTGACACCGTGCCGCGTACGCTCCCCCGCGAACGGATTGATCTGGCGATTTCAGCGGGAATTCGGTTCGTGGCCATGTCTCCGAACATCCGCGCGGTGTTGCTGCGAAGCTGCGTCTTCGGCATGTCCGCGGCAGCCGTGCCGGCCCTGCTGCCACTTGTCGCCACCGGGATCATCACCGGTGGACCGCTGGTGTTCGGCACATTGCTTGGCTCTTTCGGGGTCGGAGCAGTCGGCGGGGCCTTGTCCAGCGGGAGATTACGTAAAAAGTACTCGACCGAATGGATCGTGCGCACCGCATCGATGGCGGTTATCGTCGGCACCATGATCACCGGCGCCAGTACCCTGTTGCTGCTGACAATGCCGGCCTTGATGCTGGCCGGTGCCGGCTGGGTGTTGGCGCTGTCCACGTTCAATGTGTCGGTTCAGATGGCTGCGCCACGCTGGGTGGTTGCCCGCGCCCTGTCGATCTACCAGATGGTGACATTTGGCGGGATGGCATTCGGCAGTTGGCTGTCCGGGTATGTGGCCTCACACTATTCTGTACCGGTTGCATTGTTCGCCGCCGCCGCGCTGATGGCCGCGACCTCTCTGCTCGGTCTGGTCCGTCCATTGCAGCAGATCGAAAATGTCGACCTTGATCCGCTCAACCAGTGGCGCGAGCCGGCAATTGCGGTACCGCTGGAACCGCGCAGTGGCCCGGTGGTCATCACTGTCGAACACCGCATTGCCGAAAAGGACATCGTGGCCTTTCTGAATGTCATGAACGAGCGCCGTCGCATCTGCCGCAGGGACGGTTTTCTGCGCTGGACCTTGCTGCGCGATCTGGGCGATCCGGAACTGTGGATCGAGCGCTTTCACGTTCCGACCTGGCTGGACTATGTTCGCGATGCCCAGCGCCGGACCAAGGCGGATGTTTCCATTTTCGAACAGGTGGAAAAACTCCATATCGACGGCGCACCCGCCGTCGTGCATCGCATGGTCGAACGCCAGCCCGGCTCGATGCCGACCGCGCAACCGCCAGGCGGCCGCGAACTTGCCGATCCGCTGACGGACGTCACCAGGGCATCCTAGAGAGCTCTCTAGGCCAGTTCTTCCAGTTGCTCCAGGAATGTGTCCACTTCTTCAGCCGCGTTGTAGTGCGCCAGGCCGATGCGCAACACGCCGCCATCCTGCATCAGGTTCATGTGGTTGATCGGCTCCAGTGCGTAGTTGTGGCCCGACCACAGGAAGGTGTTGTCATCCGCCAGTGACTTGGCCATGTCCGCTGGGTCTTTGCCGTCCACGGTGATGGACACGGTCGGGACCCGGCGCGCCAGGGCGTTGTCCGACGTGATGCCGCGCACCTTGACACCCTTGATGGACGTAAGGCCGCCGATCAGTTGCCTGGTCAGCGCCATTTCATGGCCCATGGCGGCCTGCATGCCGGCTGCAATCCGATTGCGCGACAACGGCAATCCGGCATCATCGTCACCCAAGGATGCGATGTATTCGATAGCCCCTAGGGATGCTGCGAGTGTTTCGCGTGGTGCGGTACCGGTTTCAAATTTCCCCGGTGCGCCATATTCAAGCGCGGGGCGGACCTGGTAGGAGAACATGGACTCAAGCAGATCACCGCGCCCGTACATCAGGCCCTGGTGCGGGCCGAAGAACTTGTAGGCAGACGAGACCAGGAAGTCACAGCCGATATCCTGCACATCTATGACACCATGCGGTGCAAACTGTACCGCATCCACATAGCTGATCGCGCCGGCACTGCGTGCCTTGGCGCACATGGATTTCACGTCGTTTATGGTGCCGGTGCAGTTGGACGCATAGCTTACCGCGACAATTCTGGTCTTGTCGCTCAACACCTTGTCCAGGGCATCGTCGGGAAACTCAAATGTGTCGGTATCGAACTCGATCCATCTGACTGTGGCGCCGGTGTCGGCTGCCACCAGCAGCCACGGCGCCACGTTTGCATCATGGTCCATCCGCGACAGCACGATCTCGTCGCCTTCACCGAGCTTCAGTGTCTTCTGCAGGTTGCGTGACATGGCCAGCGTTATAGTGGTCATGTTGGCGCCGTAGAAAACATCGTTTGTCGACGGCGCATTATAGAACTGGGCTGCGGCCTCATGTGCTTCTTCCACCAGCGCCAGCGCCATCTCGGAGGTCACAAATGAGCCTCCCAGATTGGCATTCTGCTCTATCATGGCCCGGTTGGCCCGGTCGATGACGTGCTGCGGCACCTGGGTGCCGGCGGGATTGTCGAGATAAATTCGTGACTTTCCGGCATCGGTGATGGAAAGGGCAGGGAACTGGGCGCGCACGCCAGCAATAGAAAATCCGGTCATGATAGTCCTGAATCAATAACTGTCGGGGAGGATTGTTTAAGCCACTAAAGGTGCGCGGTATCAGCATCTTAGTCAAGCTGGCACAGTCGTTTTGCAGTGCAGCAGTCGCAATCAGGCAGCATTTTGTCGCTAGTTCATGCGCATGCTTGATTCATTAACGGTTATGAATGTCTAATCATGTCGCGCACATGATCCATCTTGTGGAGAAGAAGATGACTGAAGAAGACGATCTCGACCTGCGGTCTCTGGATGATGAAGAGCTTACCCAGCAGATGCACGACGACCTTTATGACGGTCTCAAGGAAGAGATCGAGGAAGG
>CALHUA010000241.1 GCA_938039915.1 uncultured Anderseniella sp. | reverse complement strand
AGGACACTGATCGTGCTGTGCGTGGCGCAGATCATGGTGCTGCCGCTGTTTTCACTGCTGCCGTTTCCCGAGGCCCTTTTGGCGGCGACGATGTTCGGATGGAGCGTGGTTGGATGGTCGTTCATGGTGCCGCAGCAGGCCCGTCTGATCGAGCTTGCGCCGGAACAACAAAACATCGTGCTGTCGCTCAATTCAGCCTGCATCTATCTGGGCGCATCCCTTGGATCAGCCCTTGGCGCGCTGGTGATATCGACGTGGAGTATTGCAGCAAGCGGCGTGGCCGCAGCCATTGCGATGGTCGCCGCCTTCATGCATCTGCTGCTCTCGGCGGTGTTGCAACGGAAATAGGTGATTTTGGAACTGGACTGTAGTTTGGAATTATTCTAAAATACGTTGACAGCAGCCCCAAAATTCAAACCCGAGAAGACCACCACCCGTGAAACCGTTCGCCGATCTGTCTGAAAAAGAAATTCTCGCGCTTGCCATTTCAAGCGAGGATGACGATGCGCGCACCTATATGGCGTTTGCCAATTCGCTGCAGGAGCAATATCCGTCATCTGCCCGTGTTTTTATCGACATGGCAGAAGAAGAGCACGAGCATCGCCGCCGCCTGACGGAATTGTACCAGACCAAGTTCGGCGACTTTATTCCGCTGATCCGCCGGTCTGATGTGGCCGGTTTCGTCAAGCACAAACCGGCCTGGCTGATGCAAAAACTGTCGCTGGACGTGGTGCGCAAGCGTGCTGAAGTGATGGAGCTTGAGAACTACCGGTTCTACAAGCAGGCCGCGGAGCGCACGTCCGACGATGATGTGAAAAAGCTGCTGCTTGATCTGGCAGAGGAAGAAAAGGGCCACGAGAATCTGGCTGCCAAGCTGACCGAGAAGCATCTCGATGCCGACACCAAGCTGGAAGAGGCAGACGCTGAAAAACAGCTGTTCCTGTTGCAGATCGTGCAGCCCGGCCTGCTGGGACTGATGGATGGGTCGGTGTCGACGCTGGCTCCCCTATTTGCGGCCGCCTTTGCCACCCATGACACCTGGCAGACGTTTCTGGTGGGCACCGCGGCATCAATCGGTGCCGGCATCTCGATGGGCTTTGCCGAAGCGCTGTCCGATGACGGTGAACTGACCGGGCGCGGTCACCCCTGGATACGCGGCTCTGCCGCCGGGATCATGACGGCCGTGGGTGGACTGGGACATACGCTGCCTTATCTGTTCAATGATTTCTGGACCGCAACAATTCTGGCTGTGATCATCGTGTTCATCGAGCTGTGGGTGATCTCGTGGATCCGGTACAAATACATGGATACACCGTTCCTGCGGGCAGCGTTTCAGATTGCCGTTGGCGGGTTCATTGTCTTTCTCGCGGGTATCCTCATAGGCAATGCCTGACGGGCAGTCGATGCCCGGGAAATTATCGCAACCCGATTTTTCCCAGGGCCGGAAGCTTGATGGCCAGATCATCGAAATCCACGCCAATGGTCGCGCCCAGCACATGCAGCTCAAGTCCTTCAAGGCGGCTCAGGCCGGCGCCTATGACGCCACTATAGGAAATCTGAAACCCGGTTCCCGACGGCATGACGCCGGTCTGGAGACCGGGACCGAGCCAGTCCTTTCCGACCCCGACCGCATCCAGTTCGGCGCCGAGTCCAGGCACCTTGCGGGCAATACTGGCGACAAACGTGTTCGAGTTGGGGCCCGGCCACACGACATACTCACCGGGCGTTGACCACTCATAATCGCGCGCTGCCGCCATGACTTCCGGGATCAGCGCTTCGGCTTGTGCGCCGCGCACTTCATGGACGACGTACGGCTCGCTGGAATACCAGCGCCCGTCCGGTGCATAGGCGTTGCGGCGCACCGGCGTGCCCCATCCGACCACCTCAAACCGCTCGTACCGCGATGCGCCGGCGGGCTTGACCAGCAGCCAATGATGAACAGCGAAAATGCCTTTCCAGCGCCCGGAGCGCGCTGCCATGATATAAATTGCGGCGGGCTCATCGCTGGCGGCTTCCGGCAACAGTCCAGACGACGACCAGTCGGCGGACCGCCAGCTGTTCGGCCAGCCCTTGGCGTAGGAGTAGGCGGCACCTGCCGCGATGGGCAGCACGATCAGCAAAACAGCGAAGGCTGAAAGGAATTTAACAAGTCGCCGCAACATGGGTTCGATTTGACACTCCTATTGCGGCTCAACTTTGACGTGCAAAAGGGCTGTCAAACACCCAGATAGCGATGCTGCACGTCTTCGGCTTTCGACAGCTGCGCCGATGTACCGGACCACACAACCTGCCCTTTCTCGACGATGAAGTGGCGGTCAGCCAGTTGCAGAAGGTCCTTCAGGTTCTTGTCGACCAGCAGGATGGACAGGCCGCTCTTGCGGATGTCGGCAAGAGCCGCCCAGATTTTTTCACGGATCAGCGGCGCCAGCCCCTCGGTTGCCTCATCGAGCACCAGCAGGCGCGGATTGGTCATCAGGGCGCGACCGATCGCCAGCATCTGCTGCTCGCCGCCGGACAACAGGTTGGCCATCGAGGTTGCCCTGAGCTCAAGCTCCGGAAACATCGCGTAGACCTTTTCCATGGTCCAGGGATCGTCGAGCTTTTGATGGTTGGATGCAGTTGCCACCAGGTTTTCGCGGACCGACAGATTTGGGAAAACCTGCCGGCCTTCGGGCACAAGTCCGATGCCGAGGTTTGCTGTCTTGAACGAGGCGAGTTTTGACACTTCATGGCCGGCAAATTCGATTGACCCGGAACTGGGCGGCACGATGCCGATGATCGAATTGATGGTCGTGGTCTTGCCCATGCCGTTGCGCCCCATCAGGGTGACGACTTCACCGGCATTGACGTCGAATGTCATGCCGAACAGGGCCTGGCTGGTGCCGTAATATGTCTCCAGGGCAGATACTTTCAGCATTGCATCAGGCCTCCCCGAGATAGGCGCTGCGCACGTCGGCATTCTTTCGAATGTCTTCCGGTTTGCCGGTGGCGATGATGCGGCCGTAGACAAGCACTGAAATACGATCCGCCAGCGCAAAGACAGCATCCATGTCGTGCTCTACCAGCAGAATGGTCTTGTCACCCTTCAGGTTTTGCAGAATGCTCACCATGGCAGCGCTTTCCTCCACGCCCATGCCGGCCATCGGCTCATCAAGCAGCAGGAAACTCGGGTTGGTGGCCAGGGCCATGGCAATTTCCAGCTGGCGGCGCTCACCATGCGACATGGCCGAGGCTATGGTGCCTGCACGGTGGGCAAGGCCGACTTTTTCCAGCACCTCAAGGGCCGGTTTGCGCAGCCGTGCCTGGGTGGTGGCCGGTTGCCAGAACCTGAACGAGTGTCCGTCATGGGCCTGCACGGCCAGCGCCACATTGTCGATGACGCTGAGACCCATGAAAACCGATGTAATCTGAAATGACCGGGCCAACCCGAAATGCGACCGGCGATGGGTTGGGACAGTTGTGATGTCCTTGCCGTTGAACACCACGTGGCCGGCATCAGGTGCCAGGTCTCCGGACAATTGTGCGATCAGCGTTGTCTTGCCGGCGCCGTTGGGCCCGATGATGGCCCGCATCTCACCGGGTTCGAGCATCATGGACAGGCCATTGATCGCCTTGAAGCCGTCGAACGCGACATGGACGTTGTCGAGGTAGAGCATCGAGGATGTCAGTCGTTCGCTCATCGACTACTCCGCTGGCTGGGTTTGGGTTTGCAGCGAAACACCAGGATGGATGCGCTCCCCGTCTTCGCTTGCCGCAGCACGGGCGAATGCGCGACGTGCGGTCCACCCCTCCCAAAGCGTACCGACCACGCCTTTCGGCAGGAACAGCGTGGTGAAGACGAAAAGCGCACCCAACACGAACAACCAGACTT
>CALHUA010000240.1 GCA_938039915.1 uncultured Anderseniella sp. | reverse complement strand
TTCAAGACAACCACGGTGCCGGCAACCTTGCTGGCGGAGAAGGTGGCCAGCCTGCTGCCGGAGCGGTTCAACCAGATTTTCTTCGTTAACTCGGGCTCTGAAGCCAACGACACAATGGTGCGGTTTATAAGACGCTATTGGGAGGTGCAGGGCCAGCCTGAACGCCAGCATATAGTTTCACGTCACCGCGCCTATCACGGTTCGACCTGTATTTCGGCCTCGTTGGGCGGCATGTCGGCCATGCATGCCCAGGGCGGGCTGCCGTTGCCCAATTTCCACCATGTGCTGGAACCTGACTGGTTTCAGCACGGCGGCGATATGAGCCCGGAGGAGTTTGGCCTCAAGGCGGCCAGGGAAGTGGAAGCGAAGATCAAGGAACTGGGACCTGATAAGGTCGCGGCCTTTGTGGGTGAGCCCATTCAGGGCGCCGGTGGCGTAATCGTGCCGCCGGACAGTTACTGGCCTTATGTACAGAAAGTTTGCAGGGAACACGGCATACCCATCGTGGCCGATGAAGTGATCTGCGGTTTCGGCCGCACCGGAAACTGGTGGGGTCACGAGACCATGGGCATCGACCCCGACATCGTTGTCATGGCGAAGGGGTTGTCATCGGGGTATCAGCCGATTGGTGCGGTGGCGATTTCTGACGAATTGATCGGTGATTTCTTTGACAAGGGTGGCGAGTTTTTCCACGGTTACACATATTCTGGCCACCCGGTGGCGTGCGCGGTCGCCCTGGAAAACATCCGCATCATGCAGGACGAAAAACTGATTGAACACACAGCGGCGATTGCACCCTACGTCGAAGAGAAAATCGGAGCCTTGAGTGACCATCCGATCGTCGGAGAGGTCCGTGTCAAGGGACTGATCGGAGCCATTGAGCTGGTCAGGGACAAGAAGACCCGGACCCGGTTTGACGACCTCGGTCGCGTTGGCGGAATTTGCCGCGATCATTGCTTCGACAACAACCTGGTAATGCGCGCCTGCTGGGACACAATGGTGTTCTCGCCGCCGCTGTGCATAACCGAGGCGGAAGTGGATGAATGGGCAGTCCTCACCCGCAAGGCGCTCGACGCGACCTATGCTGATGTGAAAGGCGAAATGTCGTAAGGCCGGCGTCGGAAAATCGGAGGCGATGCTTAGCAAAAACTACCGTTGAAACCGCTTGGGTTGTCTTTAACATTCATTTTGGCGGGATTGATGAGGGTGAGTTGAAATAGACTGAAGATTTGATACAGGGAGTAATGAAATGACATACACACCAAAGTTCCGGGCATCGCGCCGGTCCGTCCTAAAGGGATCGGGCGCTGCTTTTATCGGCCTCACCATGATGCCGCGTTTCGCCATGTCAGCGGAAGAAAAGAAGCTCAATTTCTACAACTGGGACACCTATATCGGTGAGACCACGCTGGCAGACTTCAACAAGGCATCCGGCATCGAGGTCAAGATGGACCTTTATGCCGACAATGCTGAATTGTTCGCCAAGCTCAAGGAAGGCAACCCGGGCTATGACGTGATCATTCCAACCAATGATTATGTCGAGCGCATGATTGCAGCCGGCATGCTGGATCAACTGGACACGTCCAAGATCCCGAATGCGGCCAATATTGCCGATGCCTTCAAGGATGCGACTTTCGACCCTGGCCGCAAACATACGGTTCCCTATATGTGGGGCACCATGGGCATCGGTTACCGCAAGTCCAAGGTGAAGGACGCATCCAGCTGGAAGGCAGTTCTGGACAACAGTGAGAACGCCGGTCGCATCTCCCTGCTGGGCGATGGCGAGAGCGTCATTGGTGTCACGCTTCAGTACCTTGGTCATTCCTTCAATTCGGTGGATCCAGCTGAAATGAAAGCGGCTGAAGAACTGCTCATCAAAGGCAAGAAAGACGTCAAGGTCTATGCCGACGACAACGGCCAGGACCTGCTGGCCTCCGGTGAGGTGGATCTGGCCATGGAATGGAACGGTGACGTCATTCAGGTGATGGGCGAGGACGATGATCTGAGCTATTCCGTGCCCAAGGAGGGCAGCCTGTTGTGGCAGGACTGCGTCTGTATTCCAAAGGGCGCGCCGCACCCTGAAAACGCCCATGCATTCATCAACTATCTGCTTGACGCTGATGCCGGTGTGCACATTGCGGATACCATCCAGTACGCGACCGCAAATGCAGCGGCCAAGGCCAAGATGGACGAGAAATATACCGGTAACCCCGGCATTTTCCCGCCTGATGAGGTTATCGCAAAGTGCGAGTCGTCGCTGTATTCGGAAGAAAAGACCAAGTTGCGCAATGAATCCTGGACCCGAATCCAGGCAGCCTGATCTGATTTAACAACTATCGGGAGGGTCAGGTAAACTGCATCTGACCCTCTGCTTCAAGGTGCTGGGCGGGTGGAAAACTGGAAACAGAACAAGGCGGTATTCTGGGTAACTGCGTTACCGGGAATTGTCTGGCTGTTACTGTTTTTCCTGATCCCGCTTGCCCTGATCTGGGGCATGTCGTTTGGCGAGAAAACCTCGATCATCGACATCGAAATCACCGGCACCCTGAACAATTACATCCGGTCTTTCGAGGCCGTGTATGTGAAGATAATCTGGAAGTCCATCTGGATCAGCGTCATCTCAACGGCGGTCTGCCTGGCGATTGCCTACCCGGTCGCATTCGGTATCTGCTTTTCACCGGCCAGGTGGCGGCCTTTGCTGCTGCTGCTGGTTATCCTGCCGTTCTGGATCAACCTGTTGATCCGCACCTACGCGCTGATTGCTGTTTTCCGGACCCGCGGTACGCTCAATTTCACCCTGGAGTGGTTCTGGAACCTGGCTTTTCTGGACAAGCTGATTGGGCCGTTCCAGCCACTGGAACTGCTCTACAACAATGGCGCTGTGATTGTCGGCATGGTCTACGTGTTCATGCCGTTCATGGTGTTGCCGCTGTATGCCACCATAGAACGGCTCGACCGGTCTTACCTTGAGGCCAGCCTCGACCTTGGAGCCAGCCAGTGGAGAACCTTCTTTTCGGTAACCGTGCCGCTGACCCTGCCTGGTATCGTGTCCGGCATCATCCTGGTGTTCATCCCCATGCTTGGCATGTTCCTGGTACCGGATCTGCTGGGCGGCACCAACGCCATCATGATCGGCAATGTCATCACCGATCAGTTCAAGGCTGCCAACGACTGGCCGTTCGGCGCTGCGCTGTCTTTCCTGTTGATGTATGTCACCTTTGCCGCCCTGGCGCTGCGCGCCTTTATCGGTGCGCGCATGAAGGCCGGGGTGGGGATCTGACATGGCAAGGCGCAAGTCGACACGCGGACCACTCGATTACGGAAAATCGCCATGGCTGATCCTGTTCGGTCTTGTGACGTTCATCTTGCTGTATGCACCGATTGCGCAACTCATCGCCTTCAGCTTCAACGACTCCAAGCGCAACATCGTATGGCGTGGGTTTACCACCAAGTACTATGCCAAGGCGTGGAACGACGCGTCTCTGGTCGAAGCTTTCGTCAACTCCATGACCATTGCCGTCATGTGCACCGTGGTCGCAACGATCATCGGGACGGCAACCGCACTCTGGCTGTGGCGGTTCCGGTTTCCGGCAAAGTCGGCAGTGGAAGGCGTCATGGTGCTTCCCATCGTCATTCCGGAAATCTGCATGGGGGTGGCGGTGCTGGTGTTATATTCGCGCGTCGGAAACTGGATGCGTGGATTTGAAACAGGCCCGATCCACTGGTGGAACGAGTTGTTCTCCGTCTGGCCGCTCAATCTCGGAGCCATTACCGCAGCCCATATCGCCTTCAGCTTTCCGTTTGTGGCGGTGGTCGTGCGAGCCCGTCTGGCCGGGTTCAACCGCGAGTTCGAAGAAGCCTCCAAGGATCTTGGCGCGAGCGAGTGGCAGACATTCTGGAACGTGGTGCTGCCGTTCATGTTGCCAGGTGTCATTGCAGGCGCTTTATTGTCATTCACACTGTCGCTGGACGATTTCGTGATTACCTTCTTTACCGCTGGCCCGGAGACCAACACCTTCCCGGTCAAGGTTTATTCACTGGTGCGTCGTGGTGTGTCGCCTGATATCAATGCAGCTTCGACAGTGCTCATCATCATTACGCTGGTTGCCACAATCATCGCCATGCGCATGCAGGCACCATCGAAAATTGAAGGGTAGAAGCCGCATGACCAGCCCCATCATTTCCATCAAGAACGTCACCAAGCGCTATCCCGGTGTTGTTGCGGTGGATGATGTGTCATTCGATATCATGCCCAACGAGTTCTTCGCGCTGCTGGGACCATCCGGGTGCGGCAAGACCACTTTGCTGCGGATGATTGCCGGGCTTGAAACATCCGGTACCGGCGACATCATTGTCGACGGGCAGAACATGGAAGGCGTGCCGGCCAACAAACGCCCGGTAAACATGGTGTTCCAGTCCTATGCCGTGTTCCCGCACATGACCGTTCGGAACAATGTCGGCTATGGCTTGAAAGTAACTGGTGTTGCTGCGGACGAGATTGCGCCCCGGGTCGAAGAGGCGCTTGAGATGGTGCAGATGGGCGCCATGGCCGACCGCAAGCCTGATCAGCTTTCCGGCGGCCAGCGTCAGCGTGTTGCGCTGGCCCGCGCTCTGGTCAAGCGGCCGAAGGTGCTGCTGCTTGATGAGCCTCTGTCTGCCCTTGATGCCAAGCTGCGCGAACACATGCAGCTCGAACTTGCACGCCTGCAGCAGGTCATCGGCATTACATTCATCATCGTCACCCATGATCAGGATGAAGCCCTGTCGATGGCGGACCGGATTGCGGTCATGGAAAAAGGCGGCGTGCGTCAGATTGCCGGACCGGAAGAATTGTACGAAAAGCCGCACTCGCGCTTGGTGGCGGACTTCATCGGCAAGATCAACCTGATCGATGCGACTGTTTCGGGTACCTCAAAGGCCGGTGTTACCTGCCTGGCAAAGGGGCTGGGCAGGGTTGTTGTGCCGCACGAGGGAACAGCGTCCGGCAGCGTGTCGCTGGCCGTCAGGCCTGAAAAACTGACCCTGTCCGACAAGGCGCCGTCGTCTGATACCGACATTTCCGCCAGAGGTGTCATTCGCGATGTCGCCTATTATGGCGACGTCAGCAATGTCTTCGTCACCTGCGCGGACGGACTGGAACTGGCCGTAAATGTGCAAAACGACCGTGCCGCGGCCGGCCTGCTCGAAAACGGGCGGGAGGTTTATGCCAGCTGGCATCCATCTGATACCCTGATCCTCGAGGAGTAGAAATTCGTGTCGACACCAAAGTCATCGATGGGCGATGCAGCCTTCCGCCGCAAGGACCTTATGGGGTCTTCGATAGAAGCAAGTTATGCCGGAGCCCTGTCATTCCTGCGCCGCAAGTACACCCGCAATCTCAAAGGTGTTGATGTTGCGGTGACCGGTATCCCGTTCGATCAGGCCGTTACCAACCGGCCGGGCACACGTTTCGGGCCGCAGGCAATCCGTCAGGCGTCAGCGCAGCATTCCTGGGGTCCGGTATGGCCGTGGAGGTTCGACCCGTTTGAAACCCTGGCTGTGGTCGACTATGGCGACTGCTTTTTTGACTGGGGACGCAAGCAGGATGTGCCGCGTGTCATCGAAAAGCACATAAGCACAATCGTGTCGAAAGGTGTCTGTCCGCTGACCTTTGGCGGCGATCATTTCATCACCTATCCCGTGCTCAAAGCCGTTGCAAAGCAACATGGACCACTGGGCCTCGTGCAATTCGATGCGCATCGCGATGTGGAACCTGAAACCGGCAACCGCATCGACCACGGCACCATGTTTTCGCTGGCGCTGCAGGACGGGATTGTCGATCCCGCCCGTTCCATTCAGGTGGGTATTCGCACCTGCTTCAAGGGTGAAGATGCCATGGGCATGAAAGTGCTGTTTGCAGATCAGGTGCATGACATGAACGCACAGCAGGTGGCAGACGAGATACGCCAGCGGCTGGGGTCGGGCCCGTCCTACCTGACTTTCGATATTGATTTTCTGGATCCTGCCACGGCACCTGGCACCGGTACACCTGTTCCAGGCGGTTTCACCAGTCATCAGGCATTGTCCGTCATTCGCGCAATGAAGGGTGTGGATTTTGCCGGAATGGACGTGGTTGAAGTCTCGCCACCCTACGACCATGCGGAAATGACATCGAACGCTGCGGCTATCATTGCCGCAGAGCTCTTGTGCCTCAAGGCCTATGCGGCAGGTGCCCGGCCTGAGGAGATGACCAACTGATCGAGGCTTTCACTCAGGGTCTTACCCACACTCAGATCGCTCTGGTGATGCTGGCGATGTTCGTCGGCGGGTTGTGCAAGGGCATCATTGGAGTGGCCCTGCCTCTGGTGGGTATATCCGTCATGGTCATGTTGCTGGATCCGAAGCTGGCGGTTGCCATGATTGTCATCCCGATATTCCTGACCAATCTTCAGATGGCCACCCGGTCGGGCGTGGATGAGCTCCTGGAAGCCCTGCTGCGGTTCTGGCCGCTGATTGTCACGTGTTTCACGAGCCTGTTCACCGTTGCACTGTTTGCAACGAAAATTTCTTCGTCGGTCACCGTGATCGGGCTGGGTCTGGCCTTGCTGGTTTTTGTACTGGCGAACGTATCACCCTGGAGACCGTCAGTGCCGGCCAGCGTGGAAAAACCGGTAGGCGCGCTTGTCGGCATCGTGTCAGGCGTACTGGGCGGCGCAACGTCCGTCTATGGCCCGCCCATCACCATGTTTCTGCTGGCGTCGGGGGTGCCGAAGAGCAAGTGGTCAGCCTCGGTTGGAGTGACTTTCACCATCGGCAGTATGCCGCTTCTGGCCGGTTATATTCTGAACGGCACGATAACGCCAGCCGTTGCCGCAATTTCAACTGCGGCGTGTATTCCGGCATTCGTCGGCATGTGGCTGGGCTTCAAGCTTCAGGATGCAATGGCGCCGGAGACCTTCAGGAAAGTGCTGATGGCCGGGCTTTTTTTCATGGCATTGAATCTGTTGCGCAAAGGGTTTTTCGGGTAACGTTTAAGCGCATCCCGCAAAGCACGGGGAACGCATCTGCCACCCGCCGTGCCAGTGGACGTTGTTACATCGCTGCAGCAAGTGGGGTCAGACTGTTCTCCACACCAACGCCAATTGCCGGCATCACGGCGATCAACGCAAGTCCGGTTGCCGCTGCGATCAGCGCGTATTCGATTGCTGTGGCTCCGTCTTCATTCTTCATGAAGTCTGCAATTGACTTGTGCATATGTCTTCTCCGTAAGCCCAATTCGCGTGAGCCTGATAAACTTGTAACCCCTGGACCCCGGACTGCTTCCTCGTTGTTCAGCGGGGGTCATAATCGGCCATAGATATAAACGATTTCTGAACGGAGCGACTTTGCGTCACTTGTATTTATGAAGATGTTACGAAATCCGGTAAAATTTTAGGCAATTCGTACATAATCGCCCACCTGGATTCACGAGATCAGGTCCCGGATGCGATAATACAACATACCGAGCGTCAGTCCGGGTCTGCGCAAAAAACCGCCCGGAAACGGCAGGTGACGAATGCGGGCGAATATGTCGAACTGCTCCGTATCGCCGACAATGGCGTCTGCGAGCACCTTGCCCAGCATGCCCGCCAGCACGACACCCTGGCCGGAAAACCCGTGTGCATAGTAGATTGAGCCGTCGCTTCGTCCCATATTGGGCAGCCGGTTGTGGGTAATGCCGATGTGACCGCCCCAGGCATATTGCATCTTCACATCCACCAGTTGTGGGAAAATGCGCAATACCCTGGGTCGCATGCTGGAACCAAGGTCACGCGGATGAATGCCGGAATAACTGCATCTGCCGCCGAACAGCAGCCTGTGATCCGCCGTCATTCTGAAATAATCGACGACGTAATTGCTGTCGCAAACCGCTTCGTTATCGCGGATCAGCCCGCGAGCGCGTTCCTCGCCGACCGGTTCGGTTGCCACAACATAACTGGCCACCGGCATCACGCGGTGATTGAGGCCGCGAACAAGTGATCCAAGATAGGCATTGCAGGCCACAACGATCTGGTTGCAGGCAACTGTCTTGCCTGATGTGAGTTTCAGGGCAGGGGCGCTGCCACCTTCAATGCTGCGGACCGGCGTGTTTTCAAAGAGTTGGCCGCCGTTCTTGAGAACTGCATCAGCAAGGCCCAGGGCATAGTTCAGCGAATGGATGTGACCTGCGTCTCGTTCCCGCAATGCGCCGTGATAAGCACTGCTGCCGATTTTTCCCGCCAGGTCCTCGCGGGTCAGGAGCGTACAACCCTCAACGCCGTACTTTTCCAGTTCTTCCATGTGTTCAGCAAGACCCGTCATATGGCTCGGCCGGGAAGCTGCGTGAAGAAAACCCCAGGTCAGGTCACAGTCGATCTTGTGCGCCTTGATGCGTGTCTCGATCAGTCGCTTGCCCTGTTCGGCGACATCAAAGCAGATGCGTGCATCGCTTGACCCGAGTTGCTTTTCAAACCCTTCCATGCCAGGCGAATACCCGGTACAGACCTGGCCGCCATTGCGACCTGTCGCTCCCCATCCGACAGGGCCTGCATCAAACACGGCAACCGTACGTCCGCGAAGGGCGAGTTCCAGCGCTGCAGAAAGGCCGGTGAAGCCGGCGCCGATCACGCATACATCTACCTTGTCCGGCACCGATGAGGCGTCAGATGCCGCAACCTGCCGGTTGGCGGTTGCTGCGTAGTAGGTCGGTTGGTCGAGCGATCTGTCGGTCATGAGGTGCGCAGGTACCATTCATAGTCGAGTTGGTGGATCGTGTAGTGGTGTGCATCTGCTTCAAATGACCGTGCCGTGTGGAAGGCTTCGCACCATTTTTCGCCGAAATACTGCTTCAAGATGGTGCCGTCCTCAAATGCCTTCAGGGCAACCGGCCACCTTATCGGCAAGTCCACGCCTTGCTCACTTTCATAGCCATCACCGGATATCGGGTCTTGCGGCATGACATTGTTGGTAATGCCATGATGAATGCCTGCCAGCACCGCTGCCATGACCAGGTACGGGTTGGCGTCAGCGCCTGACACGCGATGTTCAACTCTTATCGCCTTGTCGCTGCCGCCGGGTATGCGCAGTGGCACCGTGCGGTTGTCACCGCCCCAAAGTCCGCGAACCGGTGCATAAGTGCCCGGCCGCAACCGGCGGTAGGAATTTGCGTTGGGTGCAAAGATTGCCATGCCTTCCGTCATGGTTGCCAGCAGTCCGCCGATGGCGTTGCGCAGCTTGTCGGAGATCGGCCGGTCCACGACCGGATCATGTGGCCCGAGAAAGATGTTGTTGCCGTCCTTGTCGAGAAGGCTGCAGTGAATATGCAGTCCACAGCCTGACTGTTCGGCAAACGGTTTGGCCATGAAGCTGGCAATTGTGCCGTGCTTGCGGGCCACGGCCTTGATGCAGCGTTCCAGCATGATCGCCTGATCGCACG
Source organism: uncultured Anderseniella sp. (assembly GCA_938039915.1). Classification (GTDB taxonomy): domain Bacteria; phylum Pseudomonadota; class Alphaproteobacteria; order Rhizobiales; family Aestuariivirgaceae; genus Anderseniella. The sequence continues at coordinate 8,434 of CALHUA010000240.1, read as the reverse complement.
CCTCAAGCGCATTGTCGGTATGGTACAGGTTGATCTCAAACTGCCCGGCGGCATATTCGGAAACAAATGTTTCCGCGGGAATGTTCTGATCCTTGCAGGCTTCCTGGATTTCGTCGAGCAGGCTTTCGAAATCATACAGATCATCCATGGAGTAGACATTGGTGGTGCTGGCGCGCCAGCCGGTTTCGCCGGAGCGCGCCGGGACCACTTCGCCCCGGGCCGCGGCTTCCTGGTCGATCAGGTAAAACTCATACTCGATAGCCACAACCGGCGTGAGTTCCATTTCGGCGAAACGGTCAAGAACCGTTTTCAGCAATTGCCGCGGATCTGCAAAATGTGGTTTGCCGTCTGCATCCTCCATCGACGCAATGACCTGTGCGGACGGCCGCTTGGCCCACGGAATGCGGGCCAGTGTGCCAGTAACCGGAAAACACAGATAATCCGGGTCGCCGTCGCTGGTGCCGTACTCAAACGTTTCAACATTGCGCCCGGTCCAGTCCAGCAGATAGTTCGACCCCGGCATCCTGGCGCCTTCGGAATACAGTTTTGGCAGATAGTCACGTGTCAATTGCTTGCCGCGCAGTATCCCGTTCATATCGGGTATCAGCATGTCGATTGTTACCACGTCGGGATTGTCGGCGAGGAAAGCGATTGCCTCACTGTCGGGCTTGGTTGGGGAGTTCATGGGATACCTTCAGAAAACGAAAACGGCACGGTTGTCGGATATGTGAACCTGTTCATGCCTTATCCACCATTGTCAATGAAGCCATTTTTTTCGTCAAGCGATCAGGTTATGATGGTTCTCCCGGGCGGCTCGGCAGCATGACAGCAACGACCGCCGTTACTTCTGGTGGTTCATGTCGATAGCAAAATTTGAAGAGTGGTTCGCAAAGCACAACATTGATGAGATCGAGTGCCTCGTTCCTGACCCGGCCGGCACGCCGCGCGGCAAGATATTGCCGGTGAAGAAATTTCTCAAAGGTCTCGGCAACACCTCGATGCGGTTACCGGAAGATATCTTCATTCTGACCGTGACCGGAAAATACTCGTGGCAGGATTCACCCGTATCGGACGCGTCGGGTGATGTTTACCTGGTTCCCGATATCAACTCGCTGAAACTGGTTCCCTGGCATGTCAATCCGACAGCGCAGGTGATTTGTGACGCTCACTATCTTGACAGTCAGCCGGTCGATATATCGCCGAGATATGTGTTGAAGCACGTGTTGCAGCTTTATGCCGAGCAGGGCTGGAAACCTGTTGTCGCGCCGGAACTCGAGTTCTACCTGGTCAAGAAGAACCTGGACGCGGATTACCCGCTTGAAGCGCCGGTTGGAACCAGTGGCAGGGCGGAAAAGGTCGGTCAGGCCTACGGAATCGATGCAGCCAACGAGTTCGATCCGATCGTTGAGGACATCTATGACTTCTGTGAAGCGCAGGAGATAGACATCGACACGATCAGCCATGAAAGCGGACCGGCGCAGCTGGAGATCAATTTCAATCACGGCGATCCGCTGGAGCTTGCCGACCAGGTGTTCATCTTCAAACGCACTGTTCGCCAGGCGGCGCTGAAGCATGATGTCTATGCAACCTTCATGGCCAAGCCGCATCAGGATGAGCCAGGCTCGTCAATGCATCTGCACCAGTCGCTGCTGGATCTGAAAACGGGCAAAAATCTCTTCAAGGGACGCGGCAAGAGCCCGTCCAAATTGTTCATGGCCCATGTTGCAGGACTGCAGCGTTACCTGCCGGCGGCGATGGGTTTTTGTGCGCCCAATGTCAATTCCTATCGCCGGCTGGTGCCGAACTCCGATGCACCCACCAACACCCACTGGGGCATCGACAACCGGACCGCGCCATTGCGCATGCCCAGTTCCGACCCGCAGAATACCCGTATCGAAAACCGGGTTCCGGGGGCTGATGCCAACCCGTATCTGTGCATTGCCGCGTCACTTGCCTGCGGTTATCTCGGCATGATGGAAAAACTGGAACCGTCCGCTCCGATCGAGGGCTCCGCCTACAGGTACGCGCATTCCCTGCCGATCAATCTTGATGATGCGATGAACAAGCTGAACTATTGCAAGCCGTTGAAAACGGTGTTGGGCCAGCGTTTCGTCGAGGCGTTCATGGCGGTCAAGGAAGAAGAACAGGTGCAATACCGCAAGGTTATCTCGTCATGGGAACGCGAATTCCTGCTGCTCAACGTGTGACCTGGTCGGCATTTTTTTTTGAAAAGCGCCAAGAAACAGATGGTCTGAGATCAGTTCGCGTCACAAATCAGCGCAGGGCAGTGGGCGGACGGACCGCGCAAAAAAACTTGACCGGATAGCAGGTTGCGCAAATTTCACTTTTGACACAGCAGGTTGAAACAATTCCGATTTCAACTTCGCTGGCACAGTTGTTGCTTGGTCCATATCACACCGGATGAAGCTTAACAGCTTGTATCAGATCGTAACGGAGTTATGGCGATGTCGAAAGATGAACTCACACAGGCAGGAATCCATAACAAGCCTGTAAAACAGGCACACGTGTATGTGTGCGAGCTGTTCAATGACCATCACAGAGGCTGATATTGGCCTCAATATTACCTATGCCCGTCCGGGCGACGTCATACGCTGGTTGGGGGCGGATGCCCTTGACGAGGCGGAAAATGCGCGTGCCAGTTGCATATCGAACAAGGTACGCCACCAACACTTCATTGCCGGTCGAACCTTGTTACGGCACTCCCTCTCCGCCGCAATGGGAAATACTGTTCAACCTGCCGCGTGGCAGTTTGCAAGAAGCACATACGGCAAGTCGTCGGTAAAACCTCACCTGCCGCAGGTCCACTTCAGCATCAGCCACGCGGACGGACTGGTTGCTGTCGCGACCAGCCCAAAAACCCAGGTTGGTCTGGATCTGGAACTGGAAACGGGCAACGGCGACACCAGCCTTGTTCTTGATCATTTAACCGAATGCGAACAGGCATGGCTGGACCGGAAATGCGACGCTGACAGGTGGCATGCATTCCTGCAATTGTGGACCGCGAAGGAAGCCATGAGTAAAGCGGTGGGCATCGGATGTGCGGTGGATTTGCGGGAAATCGAAATTGATGTGCCAACTGGAAGTGTCCGATGCCCTGAAGGCCTTTTGGATTCCGCCGAGTACATAGACATAGATATGCGAACCATAGATACGCAGGGCTTCAAGTACTGCTTCAGTGTAGCCTGCATGCAGACGACCGGGTCGGACCGCAGTCTGTCAACTGATCTGTTGTGTGCCAAACTTGCACTGCAATCGATTCACACCTAGGCGATCGGTTCGAAACTACTGCCCGCTTCTGAGCCAGCATGGACATCCGGTTGACGTGAAACGTCAAGATATCGTTGGCATTGTGGTTTGGAGCTGGCGAGAATGCCCGTCAGGTTCACATTGAGGAGAGCGCCATGGCTGAAGAACATGACCGAAGCATGATGGAAAACCTGTACTGGTGGGGGATCCCGACAATGTTCCGCTGCCCCAATACAGGTCCGGAGGGCATGGATATCGTGCTGGCAGGAGTGCCGCATTCGACCGGCAATGGGACCACCGAGCGTGACCAGCACCTCGGTCCGCGGGCGGTGCGGAATATTTCCGCATTGCAACGGCGCTGCCACGGCACATTTCAGTTGGACCCGTGGGCCAGCGCAAAAATCGCGGATATCGGCGATGTGCCGTTTCCGCGCGCAAACGATAACGAACACTGTATCGAGCAGATCACCAGGTTCTACAGCGATGTGGATGCATCGGGCGCGCGGCCGGTGTCGGTAGGTGGCGATCATTCGATCACCGGTGGCATTGTTCAGGCCCTGGGCTGTGGCAAGATTGCCGGTGGTGAGCCCGTCAGTTTTCTGCATCTGGACGCCCATACGGACGTTTTCACCAAGGTTGACCATTTCCTTGGCGCGAAAAAGTCGGCTGCCCATTGGGGGGCCTATCTTGCCGACCAGGGCAAGGTCGATCCAAAGCGGTCCATGCAGATCGGCCTTCGCGGGCATCCGCGCACGCTAGACTGGCTCGAGCCATCCTACGAGTACGGCTACAATGTCGTGACCATGAAGGAATTCCGCAAACGCGGCATTGAAGACGTGGTGGCGCAGTCGAAGGAGGTACTGGCCGGGCGTCCTGTCTACATCACCTTCGATCTGGACTGCCTTGATCCGACGATTGCGCCGGCCGTGTCCAACATCGAGCCGGGTGAGAAAGGCTTCGACATTGATGAGGCCGTTGGACTGCTGCACGCCGTGCGCGGCCTGAACATCGTCGGTGGCGACGTGGTGTGCATGATGCCGACGAAAGACAGCGCCAACAACATCACCGCCATGACGGCAACCTCAATCCTGTTCGAGATGGTGTCGATGATGGCGGAGAACGTGGCCTCCGGAACCTAGGCGTGGCATCCAACTCCCATTTGCGGGTGACAACACCATTGTGTTAGTTTTGGCGGGCCTGTCAGGAGGCACCTGATCCGCGGGAAGGGCCAAGCCCACCTGTTTACGATGACTATCCCCAGACCCTTCTTTCAGGTCCGAGGGCGCGGATACCGGACGGATTGAAAGGAGGTCGATCATGGCGATCACCCAACTCCCTGCGTCTCCAAGCCTGGAAAATCTGAAAAAGCGTGCCAAGGCGCTGGTGAAATCAGCGCGCGCCCGTGACCCGCAGGCGCTTGAACTTGTCGGACCGTATTTCGGCGATCCGGCTGCTATCAGCCTGCAGCAGGCGCAGCTGGCGCTGGCGCGTGAATACAGGTTTTCCAGCTGGGCAAAACTGAAAGCCCATATCGAGCGTGGCGCGTCTGCCGACGATACGAGCGAGCAACGGGCGAACCGGTTTCTGGATCTGGTCACGGTGATCTACCATAACATCCCCGACCTCGGGCCTAAACGTTTCGCGCAGGCAGCGGCATTGCTGGCCGAACATCCCGATATCCGTCACGAAAATATTTGTACCGCGGCTGCCATCGGTGATGTGGAGCAGATCGACCACTGGCTCGATACCGATCCCGGCTTGATCGATCGCAAGGGTGGGCCGTTTCAATGGCCAGCCCTGATGTATGCCGCCTATGCCAGGCTGCCGGGTGTTTCGACTTTCGCTGCGGGGATGCGGCTTTTGCAACGCGGTGCCAACCCGGATGCGCATCACATGTGGGGCGGACAGTATCGGTTCACGGCGCTGACCGGCGTGTTCGGAGAAGGTGAGGGAGGGCCGATCAAGCAGCCCGAACACCCGGACATGGTTGCCTTCGCGCGCGCGCTGCTGGAGGCGGGCGCTGATCCGAACGACAGCCAGGCCGCATACAACCGTTGTTTCACGCCGGACAATACCTGTCTGGAACTGCTGCTTGAATATGGCTTGAAACCGGAAGCCCGGAACAACTGGACTGACGAGGATGGTCTGCCGCATCCCGGCGCAACGATGCATTATCAGCTGATGGCCGCAATCCATCGCGGCTTCGTTGCACGCGCCAGGCTGTTGATCGAGCACGGCGTGGCGCTGGAGCAGATCGACAACAGTTATGACAACCGGACTAAAGGCAAGACTCCGCTTGAGGCGGCATTGTTGCTTGGCATGCCCGAGATCGCCGATCTGCTTCGCAAGGCAGGTGCAAAGGAACCTGATCTTTCAGCTGAAGATACTTTCGCTGCGGCATGTATGCGTGGTGACACTGAGGCTGCGCGTGCCATGCTGGATGCCAATCAAGAACTGCGCGGCGGGGTGCGCGAGCGCGAGATGTTGTGCGACGCGGTCAAGCTGGGAAACCATGCAGCACTTGCAACGATGATTGCGCTCGGCCTCGATCTGAATGACCCGGGCGGCCGCACACCTCTGCACGAGGCGGCCATGCAAGGTGACGCCGAAGCCGCGAGGATGCTGCTTGAAGCCGGCGCAGATGCGTCAATCCGTGATCCGAATTATCATTCCCCGCCTATCGGCTGGGCGCTGCATCTGGAAAAGCCCGAGACGATTGCGTTGCTCGAAACTGCGGCAATGGACATCTTCACCGCCGCTGCCTTCGGCAAGATCGACCAGCTTGAGAAACAGCTGGCGCAAGATCCCTCGCGGCTCGACCAGCGGTTCGCCGATATCAGGCCGGGCGGCAACCCGAGCGAAAACGACTGGATGACGCCTCTGGTCTATGCCGTCCTGAACAACCGGGAAGACGCAGTTCGCTATCTGCTTGAAAAGGGTGCCGACCCGGATGTGACCAATGGATCGGATCAATCCCTGCTCGATATTGCCGGGGACGGAGGGAATGCGGAAATCGTTTCGCTGCTGAAAGATGCTCTTGAGCGATGATGGGTTACAGGTTCGCAGCCAACAGATAATACCTATTCCAGTATGGGATCGTCAGAGCACAGTCGCGATTACGACCACCTCGATCAGATACCGATCATCGAGGCCAACCCCGACACAGGCGCGTTGCGGCCAGTTGTCTTCGGGGCCAATCCAGTCACCCCACACTGCATCCATGTCCGGCTTGTTTGATATGTCACTGAGATACACGGTTGCCTGAACCAAACCGCGCTTCCCGCTTCCTGCCTGGATCAGCAGTCTGTCCAGTTCGTGAAGGGTGTTGCGCGTCTGCTCGGTGATGCCGTCTGCACAAACCGGGTCGGTTGCAACGGCATACACATGACCGTCCGACACAACGACGTTGCATCTTCCCTTGCCCTCAACTGGATATCGCTTCATCGCAATTCTCCCGCAACTGGCACATGAAAGGTCATCGACTACAATCTCAGTCTATAGACGATCTGGTTTCGCCAGGCCACTTGCGGTTCGCCTCTGAGACAGCCAGCGCAGCCGATGTTGTTCTATAGAACCAAAACCGGCGGAGTGTTTCCACCCCGCCGGTTCCTTGTTTCGTGTCTGTCAGTACAGATTACTTAACGCGGTATTCTTCCGGTGCCAGCAGCAGGAAGTCATTGTCTTCACCCGACACGTGACACTCGTGGCAGAATGCAACTCCGGCAGAATTGGTTGCCTTGGTGACGCCCATGGTGTTGCCACCCGGCAGAATGGCCGCATAGCGCCAGTTGGACGTATCGGCGTTGAAGCCTTTGGTCATCTTTTCCATGATGAACAACGGGCCGAGTTTGGCCTCGCCGTCCTTGCCGACCGTGAAGCTCGGTTTTGCCATTGTCGACCCGATCGGCACTGCCTTGATGTCATCGAACTTCTTGTAGGCTTTGAGACCGATCTTGTTGACCAGGTTTTGCACCTGACGGCCACCATGGGTCGCGCTGACATATGGTTGCGTCGTGACTTGTGTGAAGCCTTTCCACCTGGTGGCTGCCCAGTGCTTGCCGTCGGTGTAGGACTTGGCCATCACAGGCTTCAGGCAATCATAAAGAGCTACAGCCTCTTCGCTTGTCAGCTCAGCACTGTCCGCTGCCGCACAAGGGTTGCACGGGTTGCAGGCCGCCTTGCATGGATTGCAAGGGTTACAGGCCTTCGCAGCCGCACACGGGTTGCAGGGGTTACAGGCTTTTGCAGCCGCGCATGGGTTGCAAGCTTTTGCAGCAGCACAAGGATTGCAGGGATTACAGGCTTTTGCCGCCTTGCATGGATTACACGGATTGCAGGCCTTGGCCGCCGAACATGGGTTGCACGGATTGCAGGCTTTGGCTGCCGAGCATGGATTGCACGGATTACAAGCTTTCGCAGCGGCGCATGGGTTACATGCGGCGGCTGTCTTCAGGCGCGGCACATAACAGCCGGTTGGCGCGCCGCCGGCGGATGCTGAACATGGATTGCACGGGTTGCAGGGATTACATGCTCCGCAAGCTGCTTTACACGGATTGCATGGATTGCATGCCTTAGCCGCTGAACATGGATTGCATGGATTGCATGCTTTGGCCGCTGCACAAGGGTTGCATGGGTTGCACGCCTTTGCAGCTGCACACGGATTGCAGGCTTTAGCCGCCGAACACGGATTGCACGGATTACAGGCTTTCGCCGCCGAACACGGGTTGCATGGATTGCAGGCTTTTGCAGCTGAACATGGGTTGCATGGATTGCAGGCCTTTGCCGCCGAACACGGGTTGCATGGATTGCAGGCCTTTGCCGCCGAACACGGGTTGCATGGGTTACAGGCTTTCGCTGCCGAACATGGGTTGCAAGGATTGCAGGCTTTTGCAGCAGAGCAGGGGTTGCAGGCGGCCGCTTTGGTTGCAGCGCACGGATTGCAGGGGTTGCACGCCTTTGCTGCAGCGCATGGATTGCAGGCTGCTGCTTTGGTTGCAGCGCATGGATTGCAGGCGGCCGTTGCCATGCGAGACTCACTGACCGTTCCGATTGCAACCACACCGGCAGCGAGGCCGAGTGCAACCGGAAGCGCGGCAGCGCTCCGCAACAGGTTGGATTTGAATGACTTCATTGGTTTCCTCCTTGAATATGCCGGTGCGACATAATG
>CALHUA010000239.1 GCA_938039915.1 uncultured Anderseniella sp. | reverse complement strand
CAACTGCTCGCCGCCCTGCTGGTTCAACTCGATGAAATAACCCAGCATGTTGTTGTGCTTGATCTTGAGCGCTTTAAGGCCGGTTTCTCCGGCATACCTGGTCTGCAGGCCGGCAATGACCTTGCGGCTTTCGTCACGAAGCGCGCGGTTTTCGTCAAGCTCGGCATTGGCGCCGGGTCGGATGAAACCGCCGTCGCGCGTGGTGGCAGGCAACTCTTGCGCCAGCAGACCCTCAAGATGGGTGGCAAAGTCGGTGTCTGCTTCACCCAGCGCCCGCCAGATGCCGGCCAGTTTGTCCGGCCACGGGTCAATACCTGACCGTTGTGAATGGGTTCCGGCGAGCCGGGCACACAACATGACGCCGTCCCTGACGGCAGCAAGATCGCGCGGGGATCCGCGTTTCAGACTCAGCCTCGCCAGCGCCCGGTTCATGTCCGGCGCGTGGCGCAGCACGTCCCTGATATCTCCACACGGTGCGGTGTCGGATGCCAGTGCTTCGACCGCATCATGGCGTGCCACGATCTCCGCGACACCGGTAACCGGTGCCGCCAGGCGGTCAGCCAGCAACCTGCCGCCGGGGCCTGTGACGGAAAGATCAATGGTATGCAGCAGGCTGCCGCTGCGGTCTCCCGACAGGGTTTTGACCAGCTCAAGATTGGCCCGGGTCGCTGCATCGATCAGCACGATGTGGCCCGGCTCCACCACCGTGGGGATACGCAGGCTCGGCATCTTGCCGACCTGGGTCAGCATGACATAGTCGAGCAGCACACCGGCAGCAGCGGTCGATGCCCGGTCAAAACTGCCAAACGCATCCAGTGATGCCACCTGGTAGTACTCCTGCAGGCGCTTGCGGGCCGAAGTTGAATCGAATCTGGAGGCGGGAAGCGGCGTTATGGTTGCCGTGACCTCGTCAAGCAGCAGCGATAATTCGCCGTCGCCCAGAACAGTATCGGAGACCAGCATTTCCGATGGATCAATGCGCGCCAGTTCAGACATCAGCGACGGGCCGGTCACCTCGGTGACCGCAAACTCACCGCTCGACATATCCAGCCAGGACAGCGCCATGGTGTCGTCTGCCCTGGTGCGGGCCAGGCAGGCCAGGTAATTGCTGCGCCCTGCCTGCAGGAGGTTGTCTTCGGTGATCGTACCCGGGGTCACAAGTCGCACGACATCGCGGCGCACCACTGACTTTGACCCGCGCTTTTTGGCTTCTGCGGGGTCTTCGGTCTGCTCGCAGACCGCGACCTTGTGGCCGAGTCGGATCAGCCTTTGCAGATAGTCATCGGCTGCGTGGACCGGAACGCCGCACATCGGGATGTCATCGCCCAGGTGCTTGCCACGCTTGGTCAGCGCAATTCCAAGGTCTGCGGACGCCACTTCCGCATCCTTGAAGAACAGCTCGTAAAAATCACCCATGCGATAGAACAGCAGGCTTTCGGGGTGCGCCTTCTTGATCTCGGTGTACTGCGCCATCATGGGCGTCATCTTGCCGGTCTGACCGGCGACGGCGGCACTGGCGTCAGATGGGTGCGGGTGTGGTGTGGTCATGGTGGCCGCAGACTACTCCATCACGGACGGTTTCGTCGCTTGCCCATTTACCGCAATCCACAGCGGCTTTGATCAGGCCGCATCACCTGGTTGCATGAGGCCTGCAACGGCCTCTTCAAGATCGGCGCGATCAAACGGCTTGGTGAGATAGCCGTCCATGCCGGCGTTCAGACAGGCGCGCTGGCTGTCTTCACGCAAATTGGCTGTCAGGGCGAGAATGGGCACCCTTGTTGCAACACCATGCTGCTTCTCCAGTTTGCGGATCTGCCTGGTGGTCTCGACGCCGTCGATCTTGGGCATGAAAATGTCCATCAGGATAATGTCGTGCTGGATGGACTTGTCTGCCTTGAGCTGGCGCTTGATCTCGGTGACGGCCTTCGCGCCATTGTCGAGATGGGTCACGGTGTGACCTGCCGCCTTCAGCATTTTCGTGGCGAGCAGCATGTTGATCCTGTTGTCTTCCACCAGCAGCACCTTGAGCCCGGCATCTTCCTTGACCCGGCGCAGTTGGCGAGCGGTTTTTCGCAGTGACGTTACCGGCTTGAGCATCGGGTCAGAGGTGACGGTCAGCTGTTCCAGCAGCGTTGCCCGGCGGGTCGGTTTCAGGAGATAACCGATACGGACATCGTCCATCAATTTTCTGTAGATCCGCCTTTCTTCCGGCTTCAGCAGCGCCCAGACGCCAACCATCTCCGACAACTCGTTGGCTGTCTTGAGAACATGGTCGCGGTTCTTGGCCGCCGCCGGGTCCAGGATGACCATGATGCGCGCGCCATCGGAAGCCTTCTTCATGGATGCAACCGATTCCGCCAGACCATCGAAACTGCCGACAGAAATGCATTGGGCGCCAAACCCGTACAGGTAGTCGTGCAGGACGGAACGGGTCGCACCGGGCGGGCTGACCAGAAATACCGTGCATCCAGACAGTTCCTTGGCGTTGACGGCGCCGGTGTCCTCACCGACGGCTGGCAAACGGGCATCAAACCTGAACGTCGTGCCCTTGCCCACTTCGCTTTCAAACGTGATCCTGCCATCCATGAGTTGAACAAGATTGCGCGAGATGGCAAGGCCAAGGCCGGTGCCGCCGGACGCCTGTATTTCGGGTACCGACGACTGGACAAACCTTTCAAACACCGCCTCATGTTCAGCCTCCGGTATTCCGTGTCCGGTATCGGCAATGCTGAAGGCCACCTGGTTTTCGCGGGTGCCTCGTTCAACCCGGACCAGCACGCTGCCCTGCGGTGTAAACTTGATGGCATTGCCGGCAATATTCAGAATAATCTGGCGCAGCCTCTGGGCATCGCCGATCACCTGATCCGGCAGGTTGGGGGCAATGTAGCAGCTTATTTCGATGGAATTTGCATGGGCACGGGCTGCCAGAAGCTCAACGGAGGCTTCCACCAGTTCGCACAGATTGAAGGGGGCGGGTACGATGGTCATCTCGCCGGACTCGGCTTTTGCCGCATCCAGCAATTCATCGATGATGGACAGCAATGAGCGTCCGGACATGTCGACCGCTTCGGCGTAACTGCGCTGTTCATGGGACAGTTTGGTGTCGAGCAGCAGATTGGTCATGCCGATGACACCGTTCATCGGTGTCCTGAGTTCATGGGACACGGCGGCCAGAAACCGGGATTTTGCATTGTTGGCCTCATCGGCATGCTGGCGGGCGGTGCGCAGATCCTTAAGGGCGCGCTGCAATTCGACAAGCTGCCGGTTGGTCATGGTCCAGACATGCTGAAACGCCATCAACAGGAACACGACCAGCCCGGCAAACAGGATACGCGACAAAACCTCTATCTGGTTTGCCTGCATGCTGATCGCAACAATGTTGATGAGGACCGCAAAAACCGACAATACTGCGGCAATCCGCACCAGAACACCGGTAGGGCCCTTTGGCGCGGCGGGACCTGTCGATCTTGGCCAGCGCCGCCGTTCAGCACGGCTGCCTCGTGATTTGTCCACCACACGCTTTCCCCATTTGCAGTCTTTCTATGGGGTACTATCGCATTGCAATGCTTAGGACCGGGCTAGCCGGATCGTTAGAATTTTATCTATCGGGTTAAGGTCTATCAGGCCGGATCATCGTGAACGGCTGCCACCAGCCAGTCGCGAAAGGCGCGCACACTGAGACGCTCAAGATGGTCTTCCGGGCACACGAACCAATACCAGTGGTCGGACGGCAGAACCAGGTCAAACGGCTTGATCAGCCGGCCGCTTTCGAGATCCTGGCGAACGAGGAACTCACTGACCAGCGCGACGCCACCTGCGTTGATGGCGGCCTCCACAGCGAGTGAGTCGCTGGTCATCACCGGGCCCCTGGCACTGTTCGGCAGGCTTACACCGGCGGTTTTCAGCCACATCGCCCAGTCGGGCTGCGTGCCTGCCGCGGCGAACCAGTCCACGTGGATCAGGGTGTGATGAGCCAGGTCCTGCGGCGTCAGCAGCGGGTGATCGCCCTGCAGCAGCGCCGGCGAACACACCGGTATGACGTCCTCGCTCACCAGTGTTTCGGCATGCAGGCCCGGATACGGGCCGGTACCGAAACGGATGGCCGCATCCACGCCGTCGCCGGCGAAATTGGCTATGGATAACGACCCGTCCAGCCGAACGCTGATTTCAGGGTGAGCCATGTTGAACTCCGCCAGGCGCCTGACCAGCCACTTGCCGGCAAACACCGGTGCGGATGAAATCACCAGCGGTGCATCCTCGTCCAGGGTTTCCAGGGTGCGGCAACCCTGCCGCCACAGGTCCAGGCCCTCGGTCAGATAGGGCAGCAGGGCCGCTCCCCGGTCCGTCAGCCGGATAGAGCGAACGGTGCGGTGAAACAGCGGAAACCGGAAATGTTCCTCCAGCGTCTTGACCTGGTGACTTATGGCTGCCGGTGTCACCGCCAACTCGTCTGCAGCCGCGCTCATGCTGGCAAGACGGCCTGCCGCCTCAAAGGCACGCAATGCATTCAGGGGTGGCAATCGGGATGGCATGGTAATGACGATAGATTATAATTTCTAATTTATCACCTGAAAGCAATTCGTTTGTCAGGCCTTGAAAACAGGCAGATGATGCAGGTTACACGTTGCCATTGCAACAGAATTTCTAAAAGGAATTGCGTTATGAACCCTTATGCATTTACCAACCTGCTGCAGCCCACCGTTGCCACCGACTACCGCATGGTGCAGAGCAATCCCATCAGTGGAGGATCAGGTTACGACATGAGTCGCGCCATATTCCGCGTGGTCTGCATGGTCGAAAATCTGGTATCCGGATCACGCCGCTAGCTGAAAACTCGCCAGTTTCTGGCGATAGCTGAGGGCTTCGGCCACGTTCAGGCGGGTGACCGTTTCATGGCCATCAAGATCTGCCAGGGTTCTGGCCAGCCGCAGCACCCGGTGATAGCCGCGCGCCGACAGGTTCATGGCATTGGCGGCATCCTGCAGCAAAACCAGCCCTTCAGCCTCCGGACGGGCCATCTCCTCCAGCAAGGTGCCATCCAGGTGCGCATTGGTCCGTAATCTGGCAAAGCCGAGTTTGCCAAACCGGGCAACCTGTACGGCCCGCGCGCCCGCCACCCGGGCCGCGATATCGGCGGACCCTTCGGCAGGCGGCGGCAAGGTCAGGTCAGACGCGCGCACGGCGGCCAGTTCGATCTGTATGTCGATGCGGTCCAGCAGCGGGCCGGAAATGCGGGCCTGATAGTCGATGGCACACTTGGCGCCGCGCTTGCAGACATGACCCGGTTCCCCAACCATACCGCATTTGCACGGGTTCATGGCGGCGATGAGCTGAAACCGGGCCGGATAGGTAATGTGGTGATTGGCGCGTGCGACCACCGCTTCACCGGTTTCCATGGGCTGGCGCAGGGCCTCAAGAGCGCGCGGCTGGAATTCCGGCAGTTCGTCCAGAAACAGGATGCCGTTGTGGGCCAGCACCATTTCGCCGGGCAAGGCGCGATGCCCGCCGCCGATCAGGGCGGCCTGGGACGCCGAATGATGCGGGTTGCGGTAGGGCCTGAGCGTCGACACGCCCCGCGACCGCAATTCACCGGCGACAGATGCAATGGTCGAGACCTCGAGCATTTCAGACGCGTCCATTGACGGCAGGATGGACGGCAGGCGCGAGGCCAGCATCGACTTGCCAGCGCCGGGCGGGCCGACCATCAGCATGTGGTGACCACCGGCGGCAGCCACTTCCAGCGCCCGCTTGGCCGTTTCCTGGCCCTTCACGTCGCGGAAATCCGCCAGATCACAACCGGTCTCGGCCACGCCCGGCTTCGGCCTGGTCAGCACCTGGGTACCCTTCATGTGATTGAGCACCTGAACCAGCGAGTTGACCGCCAGTATGTCCATGTCATCCGACGCCCAGGCCGCTTCCGGCCCGCAGGCCTGAGGGCAGATCAGCCCGAGATCGCGCCCGTTGGCCGCCATCGCCGCCGGCAGTGCGCCCGACACAGGCTCCACCGACCCGTCCAGCGACAGTTCGCCCAGCACCACATAGCGGCTGATGAAGTCGGCCGGCAGCAGCCCCATGGCCGCCATCAGGGCAATGGCAATGGGCAGATCAAAATGACTGCCCTCCTTGGGCAGGTCGGCCGGAGCCAGGTTGACGGTGATGCGTTTGGCCGGCATGGCAAGCCCGATGGCCGACAGGGCCGCGCGCACCCGTTCCTTGCTTTCGGCAACCGCCTTATCACCCAGGCCCACAATGGAAAACGCCACCATGCCGGACGCCATGTGCACCTGCACATCGACCGGTACGGCCTCGATGCCCTTGAACGCAACTGTCGCGACACGCGATACCATGGGTGTGCCCCTTATTGTTAGTCGATCAGCATACAGACACAAATATTGCCGTCAAGAACATTTAGAGAACATGCAAAATCCTTCAGCACACTGCACTCAACCGATGCGGAAAAACCCTCCGAATACTCATGATTTTACATATATCGTGTCGCTATCTTTTCTCTGGCAACCACCAACAATTTATGCTTTGTTTGCTGCATATGCGGCGCTTATTTCTTTGAGAAGCGCAAAGGGATGGTAATGAGTAAAACACTGAAACGTGTGGCGGCCCTGTCGGCTGCTGGTATGATTTTGTGCCTGCCGGTGGCCGCTCAAGCAGCTACCGTGACGTTCGCAAGCCCAAATTGGGTTTACAACAACACGGACCCATCAGAACAGGCGAACTGGCTGGTCGAGATCGATGATCTGGTGGCCAATCAATGGACCTTCAATATTTCCATAGCAGCTCCGACAACCGCTGTTGGTGATGTACTCGCATTTGGCTTTGACTCAGTGTTAACCGGGTTGACGTTTTCGAGCATCAGCAATGTGTCGACATCAACCGGAGAAACGCTGCTCGATCCGATTTACGGAAACGGCACGAACAGCCAAACCAGTTGTGGCATGGGATGTAACTTCAATGGAGTTACGGATCCCGGCACAAATTCAGCACTGGCTTTCGATTACATTCTCAAATTTGGAGGACAAGGCTCCAACAATGGGCTCATCACGTCTGCTACATTTCAGATTGCCAGCGCCGGACTAACGTTGGATGCGGCCAGCTTTACCCAGGTTGGGCTTAGAATCCAGACGCTAGGATCACC
>CALHUA010000238.1 GCA_938039915.1 uncultured Anderseniella sp. | reverse complement strand
CGTGCAACAGCTGTTCGACACGTTGATGCCTGCCGGAGAATATCGGTGTTACTGGAAGGCTAGGTACCTGACGAACTTGTCGGACGATATGATCGACCTTGCCCTGGAGAATGCAAAATCTGCGCCTTCGGACAATTCAATCTCCTCGATATGGAATTTTGGCGGTGCTACCGCACAAGTGGCACCCGAAGCAACCGCCTTCGGGGATCGTTCCATGGGTTGGATGTATTCGCTCGATGGTGTGTGGTCGGATGCCGGGGATGATGCAGCCAACATAGCCTGGTCGCGTGACGGATGGGAAAGCGCCCAACCCCATGGTCATCACGACCGGGCTTATCTGAATTTCCCGGGCCATGGCGAAGACGGAGACGCGCTGACCCGTGCTGCCTTCGGGGAGAATTACCAGCGACTGGTCGAAATCAAGACCAGATATGACCCGAAGAACATGTTCTGCTTCAACCAGAACATTCGGCCGGAGGTTTGACATGCGGATACCATCTCCTCTTCCACCCATGGGGTCCGGCGAAGTTTTTCTGACCGAAGGGGGGTCGGAAACCGAAATCATGTACCGAAACGGATTTGAACTGCCGGAGTTCGCCATGTTTCCCCTGCTGGACAATCCCAAGGCCGTTTCTGCGATGCGCGAGATGTTTTCAAGGCAACTGGATGTGGCGGCTGAGTTCGGCCTGTCTTTCATGCTTTCCGGGCTCGACTATCGGGCGAGTCCTGACTGGGGGGCCAAACTCGGGTACTCGCCAGCTGCATTGGCGGAGGCGAATATAGCGGTGATTGACTTTCTGCGTGACATTGCAAAGGCATATCAGGGCCAAATTCCGCGTCTCCTGATAGGGGGGATTTTGGGACCGCGCGGTGATGCGTACAGCCTCAATCGGGAGATTACCGCCGACAACGCGGAGGAGTATCATGCTGTCCAGCTGGAAACCCTGAAAACGGCGGGCGTGGATTTTGCCTGCGCCATGACATTCAACAATATCGCTGAATCTGTCGGAGCCGCACGTGCAGCCGCAAAGATCGGTGTGCCGTTGTCGATCTCCCTGACGCTGGACAGCACGTTCAGGCTGAAATCAGGACCGAGCCTGGTGGAGGCGATAACAGGGATCGACAACCAAACCGGCGAAGATGCGCCGGATTTCTATCTTCTCAACTGCTCGCACCCGCTAGAATATGAACCTGCACTGGAGGATGGCGACTGGATCAAACGCCTGCGCGGGGTGCGTCCAAACGCATCCAGGATGGAGAAGATTGCCCTGTGCAAGCTGGGGCATATTGAAGACGGGGACCCTGTCGAACTCGGATCACAGGTACGCAGCCTATCCGCACGTTGCCCGCATATGGATATCTTTGGTGGTTGCTGTGGTACCGGGCACAGCCATCTGCGCGAGATTGCAAAGGCGCTTGTGTAAGACCAATCTGACATTTCAGCATCCCGGAGTCATCTCAGGGTGTAGTAGCCGGATAACACCACATGGACGGCGATGGTGGTAGCCTTTGCAGAATAGAAAAGACTGCAAGGGAGGAGTGCCGGTGGCAAAAGCCATTCACACCATGGTGCGCGTGCTCGATGAGGCTAAGTCCGTCGAGTTTTACAACAAGGCATTTGGACTGGGCGTAGAAGACCGCTTTGAATTTGACGGTTTCACGCTGGTCTACCTGAAGAACTCCGAGAACGACTTCGAGGTCGAGCTGACGATCAATCATGACCGTACCGAGCCGTATGAGCACGGCGATGGCTATGGCCATCTTGCGGTATCTGTCGACAATGTTGATGAGCAACACGCGGCTGCCCGGGCCCACGGGCTCTCGCCGACAGATGTAAAGGAATTTCATCGTGACGGCGCATTGATGGCCAAGTTCTTTTTCCTGCAGGACCCGGACGGATACAAGATCGAGGTGCTGCAGCGCCACGGCAGATATACCTGATAACAAGACAATATAATCGAGGAGGAATGGCATGATGAATGGACATACGACGATATCCAGACGTAGCGCGCTGAAAGCTGTCGGCGCGGGTCTTATTGTTGCCGGCACGGGCGCCGGAGGCCTGGTTTACGGCCACAATGATGCATGGGCAGCAACGGCGGAAAACCTTGATGCCGACACGTTTGCGACCCTGGTGCAGATGTCGCGCGATACCTACCCGCACGACAGGCTGGAGGACAAGTTCTATGCCGCTGCGGTGTCCGGGCTGGACAAGGCGGCCAAGGATGATGCGGCACTGAAAGCCATGCTCACCGATGGTGTGTCCGGGCTGAACAAGGCTGCAGGCGGCTCTTATTCCGGCATCACGGATGCCGACAAGCGGGTGGCGCTTTTGAAAGCCATGGAAAGCGACGGGTTCTTCCAGAAGGTACGCGGAAACCTTGTGACCGGTTTGTACAACAACAAGGAAGCCTGGCCGCTGTTTGGCTATGAAGGTGCGTCTGCCGACAAGGGTGGATACATCGACCGTGGCTTCGATGACATCAACTGGCTGTAAGGGAGGACGTTCAAATGGCTACTTTTGATATGAATGATGACAGCGTTGTGGTTGTTGTCGGCTCCGGCGCAGGCGGTGGTACGCTGGGTGCAGAACTGGCGATCAAGGGCGTGAAAACCGTTATCCTGGAAGCTGGAGGGCGGCACGAAACCGAGGACTTCCAGAACGATGAATGGGGATCGTTCGGGCAGATTTCCTGGCTCGACAAACGCACGACGTCAGGCTCCTGGCGGGTGGCGAAGGATTTTGCCGGCCTGCCTGCGTGGATCGTCAAAGCGGTTGGCGGCTCTACTACGCACTGGGCCGGTGCGTCGCTCCGTTTCCAGGAGCATGAGTGGAAAGCCAAAACCACCTATGGCGACGTGGCTGGCGCTAACCTGCTCGACTGGCCGATTGACATGGCTGAAATGGACCAGTGGTATGCCAAGGCGGAAGACCGCATGGGTGTGACCCGTACCAACGGGATCCCCGGCCTTCCCGGCAACAACAACTACAAGGTGCTGGAAGCCGGCGCCAAGAAACTCGGCTATAAGGAAGTCCACACCGGCCGCATGGCGATCAATTCCGAACCACGTGATGACCGGGCTTCGTGCCTGCAGATCGGGTTCTGTTTCCAGGGCTGCAAGTCGGGTGCGAAATGGTCGACGCTGGTCGCTGAAATTCCCAAAGGCGAAGCCACCGGCAAGCTTGAAGTGCGGCCCAATGCACAGGTGCTCAAGATTGAGCATGATGATGCAGGCAAGGTGACCGGCGTTTTGTATGCCGACAAGGACGGCAAGCAACACCTGCAGAAGGCGCGCGTCGTGTGTGTGGCGGGCAACTCCATTGAAAGTCCGCGTCTGCTGCTGAACTCCGCCTCGTCAAAATATCCCGACGGGCTGGCCAACTCGTCCGGCATGGTCGGCAAGAACTATATGCGCCACATGACCGGATCGGTTTATGCGGTGTTTGACAAGCCGGTGCACATGTATCGCGGTACGACAATGGCCGGTATCATCCAGGACGAGTCCCGGCACGATCCGTCGCGCGGTTTCGTCGGTGGTTACGAGATGGAAACCCTGGCCCTGGGGCTGCCGTTCATGGCCGCGTTCCTGGACCCCGGCGGTTGGGGCAAGGACTTCTCCTGGTGGATGGACAATTATGAAAACACCGCCGGCATGTGGCTTGTGGGCGAGGACATGCCGCAGGAGAAAAATGCCATCTCCCTGCATGCCACGGAAAAGGATCAGCATGGCCTGCCGGTTCCCAATGTGCACTTTGACGATCACGACAATGATATCAAGATGCGCGATCACGCCTTCGGTCAGGGTGAAGCGGTGTACAAAGCTGCCGGTGCAGTGAAGACATTCCGCAAGCCGCCTTATCCGTCGACCCATAATCTTGGTACCAACCGCATGAGCGCGGACGCCAAGGACGGTGTTGTGAACAAGCATGGCCAGACCCACGATATCGCCAATCTGTTTGTGTCCGACGGCAGTCAGTTCACTACCGGAGCGGCAGAAAATCCGACGCTGACCATTGTGGCGCTGGCACTTCGCCAAGCCGATTTCATTGCCGGCGAAATGTCGAAGGGCAATCTGTAGATACCGGGGGGTATAAAACGGGGGAGGCCTCCCTGTTCCCCGTTTGAACAGCCCGCGCTCCG
>CALHUA010000237.1 GCA_938039915.1 uncultured Anderseniella sp. | reverse complement strand
TCCCGACAAGCTCACCAGTTTTGCGGTTGCGCAAGCCATAAGCGCTGCTCTTTTTGCCCGCGAGCGCAGCGGCACAGGCCAGCATATCCAGCTCTCCATGCTGGACGCCGTGGTGCACTTCCTGTGGTCCTCCGACATGGGAGGCCACACCTTTATCGGCGATGAGCTGGAGGCAGAAACCGCCCAGAGCTTCATCGACCTGATCTATGAAACATCCGACGGTTACATTTCGGTGGCGGCGTTCCGGCGGGTGGACTGGGAAAAGCTGGCCGACGCCTGTGACCGCCCGGACTGGAAAACCGATGAGCGCTTCCTGACATCCGCCGGGCTGGAAGAGTTCAAGAACGAGCGCCTGACCATGACGCAGGACGCCCTCAAGCAGCGAACAAGCCAGGAGTGGATCGACCGGCTGAACGAATATGACGTGCCGCACGCCCCGGTCATGACGCGCAGTGAAATGATCCGGCATCCGCAGATCCAGGCCAACGAGCTGATTGTTGAGCATCATCACCCGGAGGCCGGGCTGCTGCGGCAGACCAGGGCGCCGGCCCGGTTCAACGGCACGCCGGCTGAATACCGCATGGGCGGACCACGGCTTGGCCAGCACACGTCGCAGGTTCTGAGCGAGGCCGGGTTCTCTGACGCGGAAATAGCAGCATTGCTGGCAGACGGATCGGTATTTTCGGCCAAATAGAAGACTTTTCCGGGACCTAACCTGTTATTCTCGCCATGGGTATTGGGTAATTTTTGTCAATTATTCAGTGCAATAATTCACTTGTGTGAGAAATTTTGTCACATCATGCTGCTCTCCATTCATGATCCCCGACCTGAAGGAGCGCCGAAATGAGCAAAGACACTTCCCCCTTGCGTGCCCGCGTGGAAGGTGGCGGCACACCTGAGATGTCGGACTGGTATCTGAAATCTGAAACCGGCGTGCTGCGCGACGTGCTGTTGGGGCCAGCTGAAACCTTCCGCTGGCTCGGACTGGAAAATGCCGCATGGTCGTCACTGGTCCGCGACACGCTGCGTCGTGGCCTGAGGTTCGACAAGCAACTCGCCATGCGCCAGCATCGCGAGATGGTCGATGCTTATGAAAGCGCCGGCGTGACCTGCCATTTCCTGCCGGCCGATGACCAGGTGCCGTACCAGATCTACGCCCGGGACTCGTCCTTCATGTCACCTTACGGCGCCGTGGTCTGTCAGCTCGCCAGCCCGCGCCGACGCGGCGAATACGCGCCCGTCCTGCGGTTTTACCTGGAAAACAATATCCCGATCTACGACATGGTGTCGGCTGGGAATTTCGAAGGTGGCGACTTCAACATCATCCGCCACGGCGTGGCCCTTGTCGGCTATACCGACCATCGCTCCGAAGAGGTTGCCGCCAACCAGGTAGCGAACTGGTTCAAGGCGGAGGGGTGGGAAATCAAGTACGCACCCATCGACCAGTTCTATGTCCATATCGATCTGATGGTGTGCATGCTCAACGACAATTGCGCGGCCGTCTGCCTCGATACGACACCCGATGACATCGTTGCCTGGCTGAAGGAAAAGAAGATCGAGATCATCCCGGCCACCTTCAAGGAAACCATGGCGCTGGGCTGCAATGTCGTGGCTCTGGGTGGCGACAAGGTGTTGTCGACCCTGGGCGCCAGCGACCTGAACGCAAAAATGCGTGCTAACGGCTTCGAGGTCTACGATCCCGACATGACCATGTTCACCTGGGCCGGCGGCGGCGTGCACTGCATGTGCCAGCCGCTGCGCCGGGAAGCTGCCTGAGCGCCGCGCGCACGGAGATTTCCTGAAATCGGCAATCAGGCCTTGACCTGAAGTTGCTCCAGCTTGGTAGTTACACTGAAACTATCTGTTGGAGTGACACATGCGTATTGCAGAAGCTGCACTCAGATGCGGTCTGAGCGTGGATACGATCCGCTATTATGAGAAGTCCGGCATCGTGCCTGAAATCCGCAGGGGGCCGGACCGGCAGCGCCGGTTCTCGGCGGAAAACATAGAATGGCTCACCTTGCTGTTCTGGTTGCGCGGAACCGGCATGCCGATGAAAACCATGTACCGGTTTGCCAGCCTGTACCGGGCCGGCGATCACACCATTCCTGACCGCAAGCAGGTGCTGCTGGCCCATGCTGAGCATCTGAAGAAGCGCAGGTCCGACCTTGACCGCTGCGAAGAAGTGCTCGCCCGTAAGCTGGCGATCTACAAGGACCACGAAGGATGAGACAGTGAAGATAATCGTAATTGGCGCGCACGGAGACATTGGCCGCGCCGCCTGCGCAGAGCTGGCAGACCGTCACGAGGTCATCAAAGCCGGGCGTAACAGTGGCGACATTCGCGTTGATATCACAGAGCGGGCATCCATTGACGAGATGTACCGGAAAACCGGCAACGTCGATGCCGTTGTCTCAGCCGTGGGCGATGTTCACTTCGGCCCTTTGTCCGATTTCACCGAAGACCAGTTCATGCTCGGCCTGACCCACAAGGTCATGGGCCAGGTCAATGTCGTACTGGCAGGACTGCAGGCACTCAATGCAGGAGGGTCGTTCACTCTGACCAGCGGCGTCCTGGACCGTGATCCGGTCAGGCAGGCAACTGGCGCCGCCACAGCCAACGGGGCGCTCGGCGGGTTTGTCAAAGGCGCGGCAATAGAAATGCCGCGGGGATTGCGGGTCAATGTGGTCAGCCCCGGTCTGCTGGACGTGTCGGTGCCGCGCTATGGCAGTTTCTTCCCGGGCCATGAACCGGTGTCATCGCAGCGGGTGGGCCTTGCATATGCCAAAAGCATCGAAGGCGCCCTCACCGGCCAGGTCATCATTGTGGAATGACAGGCATTCGGACAATACCAACGGAAGTAATTATTGACCCCTTTGACCGGCTTTTCGCGTTTGCTGGCTAGGCATGCTTCGCGCCTTGGTCTGGCTGACCACAAGTGAAGCATAACGACGTCCGGCGGACGCGAAAAACCGGCCTTCGGTGGGCCAAATCCGTCCATCTGGTGCGTTGCGGCGCTTGCCCGATGCACCGCATCGCGCTGCGCACCGCGCCTGCCAGAGTGAACGGATTTGACTCCATCAAATGAGTCAATAATTACTTCCGTTGGTATTACTTGGCGCTCAG
>CALHUA010000236.1 GCA_938039915.1 uncultured Anderseniella sp. | reverse complement strand
TACGCAGGCATTATCAGCGTGGAATGGTTGTCGTGCGACCCGATTGTGAGCACGTGTAGGCTTTTCAACAGGCACTAGGTATAGTGTCGAAATCCGCTATAAGCGTGCTGAATTTTGATTCTTGGAGAACCCGATATTATGACACCATTTGCCATTGCGGGCATTCAGATGAATGTTGCTGCCTTGCACTCGAATGTCGAGGGCATGCGCCAGCGGCTGGATATTGTGATGGCCCGGTTTCCCTGGACACAGATGGTCTTGTTCAGCGAACTGGCCCAGCACGGCCCGTTGCATCGGTTTGCGCAACCCTATGACAACGAAGCCATCAAGCAGTTCTGCGAGGACGCGCGCCGCCACAAGGTCTGGCTGATACCGGGATCGTTCTTTGAAAAGGCCGACGACGGCAAGGTCTACAACACCTCGGTGGTCATCAACCCGCAAGGCGAGATCGTGATATCCTATCGCAAGATGTTTCCGTTCAGGCCATATGAGGTGGGGGTGGCAGCAGGCAGTGAATTCTGTGTGTTCGATGTCCCGGATGTGGGCCGTTTCGGCCTGTCGATCTGCTACGATATCTGGTTTCCTGAAACCACGCGGCAACTGACCAGCATGGGTGCTGAGGTGCTGCTGCACCCTGTGCTGACCGGCACGACTGACCGGGATGCCGAACTTGCCATTGCACGCTCCACCGCAGCGCAGTTCCAGTGCTATGTCGTGGACGTGAACGGATTAGGCGCCGGCGGGGTCGGCAGATCGTGTGTCATCGATCCATCGGCAAACATCATGTACCAGGCAGCCGGCCAGGAGGAAATGTTCCCGATCGAGATAGACCTTGACCAGGTGCGCCGGCAACGCGAGACTGGGATGCGAGGACTTGGACAGGTGCTGAAGAGTTTCCGTGATCGCCCGGTGGATTTTCCGGTCTATGATCGCGCATCCGGCGCTGATGCCTACCTCAAGACGCTGGGTTCGCTGGAAATGCCGACACAAGGGTCTGAGGCAGGACTGAGACCAGGGGCAGAATTGACGCAATCGCCTCAGCCGATCGAGGATGTTGTGGAAATAAATGATGATGCGCCGGAATCGGACAGTATTGCCGATATCCGGTCAAAACTTGCGAGTGTGTGAAGTAATTTAACCGTCTTGCTTGCCAGAATTGGCACATTACCTGGATTGCTGATTTACTCGCCCAACTAACCGGGGAGTTCAACGTCAATGCAATCCATGAGCGATTATTACAGCGCTATCCAGTTGCGGTCAGATCGCTGGAGCGCATTGCAGGATATCACCAAGAAGCTGGCTGCGAATCCGCAAGGCAGGTCTGTTGTCAAACTGCATGGCAAAGCCGAGGAGCTGCTCGATGCCCTTGGACCGCTGGAGTCCTACTGGGCATTTCCCGGAATCGCGGCTTTTGATCATTTGCGCCGCCAGTGTGATCACAGGAATTACGACGATCTAGCCTTTTCAGTCAGACGCATTATTCGGGCGCTGACCTCAGGCGCCTATCGCAGGCGATCGATACCGCTTGACCGGGAAGACCTGGACAACGAAGAGCTGGAAGACGAGGCGTTGCTGTCTCCGGAAGCCCGCGCGCTGACGAAACCGTATTTCGAAGTGTTGTTTGTGGACAATGTCAGCGAGCAGCAGGACCGATGGTTGCGCTCATCCATACAACGCATGCATCGCACCGAGGATGCATTTACCTATCAGCCGGTTATCGTGCCGAGCCTTGAAGATGCGCTGATTGCCATTCTGTTCAACCACAACATACAGGCAGTGGTGGTGCGTCCGGGCGTAACGCTGAAATCGAAAAACGAGCTGTCTATCCTGCAGCAATTCCTCTCGCGCATCGGCGATGACGAGGACGTCGAGGGACTGAGGCCGGAAAACTACGGGCCCGAACTGTGCCGGTTGATTGCCAAGGTCAGACCGGAACTTGACGCCTATCTGGTCACTGACCGTTCGGTCGAGTCCATTGCCGGTCTCGACCTGGGGCTGTGCCGCCGGGTATTCTATAATCAGGAAGATTTCCTGGAGCTGCACCTCAACATACTTCGCGGTGTGCAGGCGAGGTTCAAGACGCCGTTCTTTACTGCACTGGTTGACTATTCGCGCCAGCCGACCGGCGTATTCCACGCCATGCCGATCAGCCGTGGCAAGTCGATTTCCCGATCGCACTGGATTCAGGATATGGGGGCATTTTACGGGCCCAATATTTTCCTGGCCGAAACCTCGGCAACTTCGGGTGGACTCGATAGCCTGCTGGAGCCTCACGGTCCGATCAAGGAAGCCCAGGAACTGGCGGCGCGGGCTTTTGGTGCCAAGCACACCTTCTTTGCCACCAATGGAACGTCGACCTGCAACAAGGTCGTTGTGCAGGGTCTGGTGAGACCGGGCGATATTGTGCTGGTGGACCGTGACTGCCACAAATCGCACCATTACGGCATGGTACTGGCCGGTGCGCAGGTGGTGTACCTGGACAGCTATCCGCTGAATGAATATTCGATGTATGGCGCGGTCCCCTTGCGCGAAATCAAGCATCAGCTGTTGAAGTTGAAAGCAGCAGGCAAGCTCCACCGTGTCCGCATGCTGTTGCTCACCAACTGCACATTCGACGGTGTGGTGTACAATGTCGAGCGGGTGATGGAAGAGTGCCTCGCCATCAAGTCTGACCTGGTGTTTCTGTGGGATGAAGCCTGGTTTGCTTTTGCCCGTTTTGGTCCGACTTATCGCCAGCGCACCGGCATGAATGCAGCCGGTGTACTGCGCGAGCGGTTCAAGACCGCCGACCATGCCGCCGCATACGAAGCACAACAGGCAGACCTGGAAGATGCTGACGAGGAAACGCTACTCAATACGAGACTGATACCAGCGCCAACGTCACGCATCAGAGTGTACTCCACCCAGTCTACTCACAAAACCCTGACGTCGTTGAGGCAGGGATCGATGATCCATGTGCATGACCAGGATTTCAAGGGCGAGGTCGAGCAGGCTTTCCACGAAGCCTACATGACGCATACCTCGACATCTCCCAATTACCAGATCATCGCCAGTCTCGATGTGGGCAGACGGCAGGTGGAACTGGAAGGTTTTGAGTTCGTGCAGCGCCAGGTCGAGGCGGCCATGTCGATGCGCCGTGCCATTGCCACCCATCCGCAGTTGAAGAAGTATTTCAAGCTGCTCACCTCGGGCGACATGATCCCTGAACAGCACCGCGAAAGTGGCATTAAATCGTATTATGACTCCGACCAGGGCTGGAATGACATCTGGGAGTGCTGGGCCAAGGATGAATTTGTCTTGGATGCATCCCGGGTGACAGTCGCCGTTGGTGGTACCGGTTGGGATGGCGATACGTTCAAGACCAAAATCCTGATGGACAAATACGGTATCCAGATCAACAAGACGTCACGCAACACCGTGCTGTTCATGACCAATATAGGTACCACCAGATCATCGGTGGCCTATCTCATCGAGGTGCTGGTTCAAATCGCGCAAGAGCTGGACGAGCTGCTCGACGATGCCTCGAAAATGGAACGTCTAAGCTTTGACAAGCGGGTGAAAAACCTGATGGAGGATTTCCCGCCACTACCGGACTTCAGCCGGTTTCACGACGCGTTTCGCGCAGACCAGGTTACATCAGAAGGCGATATGCGTTCGGCGTTTTTCCTAAGTTACGACGAAGACAACTGTGACTATCTTGATCTGCACGATGATGACCTGGCCAGCGCCGGCAAGGACATTGTGTCGGCCTCCTTCATCATCCCGTATCCGCCCGGTTTTCCGATTCTGGTGCCGGGCCAGGTGATCTCCAGAGAAATACTGGCCTTCATGCGCGCGCTCGACGTCAGTGAAATTCATGGCTACAGGCCCGATCTGGGTTTGCGGGTGTTTACCGAGGAAGCCCTTGTGCACCATGCTGCGAAACACCTGTCGGAAGCGGCCGAATAAAACCCGCAAATGAAAAGACTGAAATCAGAGGGAGACAGATATGCCTAAAAAAGTTCTCAAGAACATCTCGGAAATCCGGCGCTACTTTCATCGCAACGAGGAGCCTATCTATTTTGTCTCCGCGACGAATTTCAATCTGCTCGGGCTGGATGAGTGGTCAAAGAACTTCAAGTATATCTGCTATATCGACTGTTACGACGGGCGCCATCCAAATGTGTTCTGTCCGTCCGAGCAACCGCACGCCGAGTTCCAGTCGATCGAGGACATCAACAATTACCTGCTGCAGCACAAGGAGGTCGTTGACCTGATCAAACGGCGCGGCGGCAAGCCGAAATTTGTGTTTCTGATGTTTGATGAAGAGACCGAGCGGCTTGCCAAGGAACTTGGCGGCGAGGTCTGGTTTCCGAAGGCCACGCTGCGCACCCGGTGCGACAACAAGATCGAGACAGTGCGCATCGGGGACAAGGCCGGTGTGCCATCGGTTCCCAACACATTGTCGGAAATCAAGGATTATGAACACCTGGAGAAGATCTGCAAGAAGGCAAAGCTGGGCAATGACCTGGTGCTTCAGTCAGCGTTTGGTGACAGTGGCCACACCACCTTCTTCATCAACTCGGAAGCGGACTTTCGGCGTCACGAACATGAAATCGTCGGCCAGGGTGAGATCAAGGTCATGAAGCGGATCGACTGCCGCGGTTCGGCCATTGAGGCGTGCGCGACATCTGAGGGTACGATCGTTGGACCGCTGATGACAGAGCTTGTCGGTTTTGAAGAGCTGACGCCTTATCGAGGCGGGTGGTGCGGCAATGAAATCCTGGCGACCGCTTTCCCACGGAAAGTCCGCGACAAAGCCCGCGATCTTACCTTCAAGTTCGGCGAGCAGCTGCGAAAAGAGGGTTATCGCGGCTATTTTGAACTGGACTTCCTGATTGACAAGAAGACCGGTGATCTCTGGCTGGGTGAATTGAACCCGCGCATTACCGGGTGCTCCTCAATGACCAATCACGCAGCATTTGCACACGCCGATGCGCCATTGTTTCTGTTCCATCTGCTTGAATTCTCGAAGAAGGATTTCGAGCTTGATGTGGATGAACTGAACCAGCGCTGGGCGGACCCGGACATGATCGACAGCTGGTCGCAGATGGTCATCAAGCATACCGATGACAGCGTCGACATTCTGACCGACGCACCCCAGACCGGTATCTACAAGATGCTGGAAGACGGGCGTGTCGTGTTTGACCGGTTTGATTATCACAGGCGCGCAGTAGAAAGTGAAAACGAAGCATTCTTCCTGCGCATCCTTAAACCTGGTGATTACCGCTATGAGGGAGCCGATCTCGGCATACTGGTCACACGCGGCCGGTCGATGACGAAGGACTTCGAACTCAATGACCGGGCCCAGAAGTGGATCCACGGTATCAAGAACAGCTTTTCTGCCAGGCCAATGGATGTGGCAGGTGCGGTAGCTGAACCGGCTTTCAAGATCTTGTAGGCAAAACCTTGCAGACCCTCTGGCGCGCCATCTCCGAAGCACAGCCTGGTCCTCTGTGGGCCGGACTGTTTGCGGAGTACTGGCCGGCCTATCAACGATGGTGGTTGCGCGAAGGCGAGGGTGAGCGGGCGACGTACATGGAAAGTCGCAATGCGCTGAAGCTGCACATGCCGGAACTGATTCCGCTTTATGATGACCTGTGCGCACTTGCTGGCGGTGGTGACCTTGCAGCGCGGTTTTTGAGCTTCTACTGTCCGCCGCCTTATCTTTCCGGCTGCTCGCAGGCGATCTGGCCGGGAGAAGAACCGGTGATGGTGCGCAATTACGACTATGATCCGGCAGCCTTTGACAGCCTGATCCTGCACACCAGCTGGCTGGGCCGCAAGGTGATGGGGACCAGTGACGGGCTGTGGGGTTTGGTGGACGGTGTCAACGATGCCGGACTGGCGATCTCGCTGACATTCGGCGGTCGCCGCCAGGTTGGTGAAGGTTTCGGCGTACCGCTGATACTGCGTTACGTGCTGCAGACATGTGAGACGGCGGACGAGGCCGCTGAAGTGCTGGCCAGGATACCAACCCACATGAGCTACAATGTTACGGTTGTCGATGCGAAACGACGCTATGCAACTGTCCAGATGGCGCCTGACCGACCGTCACTGGTGACCAACGCTGCCGTTGCGACCAATCATCAGTCGGCAGTGGAATGGGACAGTCATGCAAGGTTCACTTCAACCGTAGAACGGGAGCGCTATCTCCTACAGCGGCTGACACTTCATGTGGACACCCAGGACCGGTTCATAGCCGCCTTTCTGAAGCCGCCGCTTTATTCGACGGCTTACGCGGTGGGGTTCGGCACGCTGTACACGGCAGTATACCGCCCGAGGCAACGATCAATGGAAATGCGCTGGCCCGGGTCTTCATGGCCGTTTTCCCTCGATGATTTCACGCCGGCCGCCAGGCAGATTTACACTCCGGACGCAGCCCGTAGCGGCTAGTATCCGTACGTGCAATGCGCACAGGTATGTTGCCGTGAGGTTATGTCGCCCGTTTCAGATAGACATCCTGCGATTTGTAATTCGCTCCCGCACCATCGCCGGTTTCCATAAAGTGAGGATGCAGCATGTCTCTGCCGCGTTCCGACCATAGCCGCCCCATCGAGTACGGATCACGCAACACGACCTGCACCGTGGACGGAGCCGTATCGGCAATGCGTTTCAATACCTCGGACTTGGGTGAGACCATGTTGGCAACGTAAACGATATCTGCACCGTCGAAATCAAACAACTGGCCGGCGGTCACCTCAGCCTGCAAGCGGTTCATATCGAACATGTGTGCGAGCTGCACTACACCGGTGATTGTGTCGTCCAATACGTCCAATGCGATGATTTCGGTCTGCTGTGTGTGATCGTGCGCATAGAATGCGGTAAACGGCAACTGGCCGCACCCGACCACGACAATGCGACCTGCGTTGAGAAAATCGAGGTGACGGAACATCTCTTCAGTCCGGTCATATGCAGCGGAACCGAAAAAGTCGGTTGCCGCCTTAAATGTCGAGGCTGACCGGTTTACCTGATCCATCAACTGTTTTCTCGCTGACTTCTCGAACTCAAAAACGTATTGTTGATAGATCGACGTAGCCAATGGCCTATATCTGGTTATCAGCTCCGGGTTGTTATCCAGCAGACGATCGCCAACTTCATCATCAATCTCACGGGCCAGCTCAAGAAAAACCTGCATGGCATTGGCTGCATCAAGACCAGCGATGCTTTTCATGACTTCATCAACCTGCCTGACCAACTTTTGCTCGATCGGTTCAACCTCGAGTTTCTGTGTTCTGGTCATTTGTTCACCTCATCTTGCTCTGGACAAAACAGCGCGATTGATTGGCCCCGGAAATGGTTGTGGTTGGCAGGGGTGATGGAAAACGGACAGTCGCACGAATTGAAAGCAATACTTTGGCTGCCCGGCATTGGTCACAGGAAATTCATATAAACGGCTAATAAAGGATGCAAATTCAGCGTTGAAGCGCGCTGATTAGTGTTTCGGCCGCAAAAACTTATTGGGAAAGTTGGAGCAGTATTTATCCACACCTTTGCAGTTTATGTTTCTGTGACGCAAGATGCAATATTGACGTTGTACAGGATTTCCTGCATCCGGGGTGGATGGTTACAGGGCAACTGGGCGCTGACTGCCAACGAAAGTGTTGCCTCGCTTGACCTCGTGTTGTCGGGATCGTTTGGGGGAGAGTCTTAATGTCTCTGAAGCGTCGTCTGTCAGACTGGTTGCTTCTGCTGGCGGTGCGATACTATTGCCTGGTGCGCCATCCTGTTATCATGGCTCATGCTATATCAGCGAACGGCTATTTTCCCAATCCGTCAAAGCCGCGACTGATTGGCGACAAGTTTTTATGGCGCAAGCTTTTTGATCGAAATCCTCTGTTTGCAGTCGCTTGTGACAAGCTGGCATCAAAAAAATATGTCATTGATCAATTTCCCGAGTTGAACACGGCGAAGGTTTTGTGGACCGGCACCGATCCAGATGAAATTCCGGATGACCTTCTAGGTGGTGACATGGTTTTCAAGGCAAACCACGGTTCTGGCTGGAATCTCCTGATACGCAAGGGAGAGGCTACCGACAACGCCCGATTGCACGAGCGGGCACGATTTTGGCTTGCCAGACAGTACGGCCGCCGGATGGGCGAATGGGGTTACTCACGAAGCGCCAGAAAGCTGATTGTCGAGGAGATGCTGATGGACAACGGCAGGCCGGTTCAATCAGAATACAAGTTTCATGTAAGTGGCGGCAGGGTTGCCTATGTGTACACCTCCACCGGTGGTAGCGGCGACAGTCAACACTACGTCGTGCTTGACCGGCATGGAAAAGCATTCAAACCGACACCTGACGGACAGGGGTGCGAAATTCCGTACACATTGCCGGAACAGTTCGCGCAGATGGTGCTCGTGGCCGAAAAGCTGTCGGCCCCGTTTGATTTCGCGAGGGTGGATTTGTACGATCTGCAGGGGCAAATCTACTTTTCCGAAATTACCATCTATCCGCTCTCCGGCGCTGGCAATATTCGCGTGAAGCACCTGACGACTTTGCGAAATGAAATGTGGGATATACGAAATTCCTGGTTCTTCACTACGCCTCAAAGTGGATGGAGACGTTTATATCGTGCAGCACTGAAAAGGTCGCTGGACGCAAAAGCTGCTGCGTGATGATGGCTATTGTACAATCGCACAAATCACCGCAGCCTGCCTTTCTGGCGTGTTCTGACGCGATGTGACAAGCCTTGCGCTTTACGCCGCCGGTGATGCCGCCTATACAGGCAACGCACGCGCCGGATTGTAATTGCGTGTGATTGATTCACCCCTTTTTGCAGATATAAACCGATGTTCGATATTCGCTGGATTCGTGAAAACGCCGATGCATTCGATGCCGGCCTTGCCCTTCGGGGCACAGAGCCGCATGCAGCCCGTCTCATAGAGCTTGATGAGGCACGCCGCTCTCACCTGCAGAAGCTCCAGGATGCCCAGTCGCGACGCAATGCTGCGTCGAAGGAAATCGGACAGGCCATGGGGGCAGGCGATACGGACAAGGCGGAGGCCCTCAAAGCTGAAGTTGGTGACCTTAAAGGCGTCATACAGTCGGGCGAGGAAGAAGAACGGCGCATTGACGAAGAACTGAACGCGATCCTGTGTACCTTGCCGAACCTGCCTCTGGATGAAGTGCCGGCCGGCAAGACCGAGGCCGACAACGTCGAAGTTCGCCGGGTCGGCGAAGCAAGGCCGCTGAATTTTGAGGCCAGGCAGCATTTCGACATTGGCGAAGCTCTCGGCCTGATGGACTTTGAAACGGCAGCAAAGATGTCCGGTGCCCGGTTCACCGTGCTGAAAGGCGGACTGGCCCGGCTGGAGCGTGCCATCGGCCAGTTCATGCTCGACATGCAGACAACCGAGCACGGCTATACGGAAGTAAACCCGCCTTTGCTGGTGCGTGATGATGCGCTTTTTGGCACCGGCCAGTTGCCGAAATTTGCCGATGACCTGTTTCATACCGATGATGAGCGCTGGCTGATCCCGACATCGGAAGTGCCGCTCACCAACCTGGTGCGCGAACGCATTCTGGATACCGAAGAGTTGCCGATCCGGGTGACCGCGCTGACACCGTGCTTCCGCGCGGAAGCAGGCGCCGCCGGCAGGGATACCCGCGGCATGATCCGGCAGCACCAGTTCTGGAAAGTCGAAATGGTTTCCGTCACCGCGCCTGAAACGTCGCGAGACGAGCTGAACCGCATGACAGGTTGTGCTGAAGAAGTGCTGAAGCGTCTTGACCTGCCATACAGGGTCATGGCGCTGTGTGCCGGCGATATGGGGTTTGGGGCTCAGATGACCTATGACATTGAAGTCTGGTTGCCGGGCCAGGATGCTTACCGCGAGATTTCCAGTTGCTCGGTTTGCGGAGATTTCCAGGCAAGACGTATGAACGCACGCGTGCGCGAGGAGACCGGCAAGGGCACCCGTTTCGTTCACACGCTGAACGGGTCGGGTCTTGCAGTTGGTCGAACCCTGATTGCGGTCATGGAGAACTACCAGCAGGCCGACGGTACGATCGCGGTTCCCGAGGCGCTTAAGGCTTACATGGGTGGCGTTGACGCCATCGGGCCAGCATGATGCTGACCCGGGCAAACGGTGAGCCTTACCGTATTCTGCTGGCCAATGATGACGGTATCAATGCGCCCGGCCTTGAAGTGCTGGAAGCTATAGCAGCCGAACTCAGTGACGATGTCTGGGTGGTGGCGCCCGAAAGTGAGCAATCCGGGGCAGGGCGGTCTATCTCCCTGTCGCGCCCGTTGCGGATGCGCGAGCTTGGCCCGCGCCGGTTTGCCGTCGATGGAACCCCGGCTGACAGTGTGTTGATGGGGGTGCGCCACATCATGCCGGATGTGCCGGATCTGATCCTGTCCGGTGTCAATCGCGGCCAGAACATTGCCGATGATGTAACTTATTCCGGCACCATTGCCGCGGCGATGGAAGGAACCGCGTTGGGCATCCGCTCGATGGCGCTCAGCCAGACCTATGGGATTGCCGGACGCGATGTGCCGTGGGATACCGGACGCAGCCTGGGTGCGCAGGTTGTGAAAGACCTTATGCAGACCAGGGTTGAACCGGGGGTCTTGCTGAATGTCAATTTTCCAGACTGCGATGCCGGTGATGTCAAAGGTGTTCAGTACACCCAGCAGGGACAGCGAGACCAGAATCTCCTGATGCTCGACCAGCGGACCGATGCGCGCGGACGTGACTATTTCTGGATCGGTTTCAAGCGTCAGCAGTCAAACCCGCCTGCCGGAACTGACCTGCATGCTGTCTATAATGGTTTTGTGTCGGTGACACCGTTGCACACCAACCTGACTCAGGTTGATCTGCTTGCGGAGTTGCAAAAAAGCAAAGCTTGAGGCACGACTGCACCATGACGGCGACAGACCAACAGAAGATTGAACTCATCATGGGGCTGAGGTCGCGGGGCATTCGCGATACCAGGGTGCTGGAGGCAATCGAGACCCTGCCGCGTGAAGTGTTTGTGCCTGATGCCTTTCAGGACCTGGCCTATGCTGACCAGGCCTTGCCGATAGAGTGCGGACAAACCCTGTCACAACCGTTCATCGTGGCGTTCATGACCGAGAAGCTGAAAGTCGGCGA
>CALHUA010000235.1 GCA_938039915.1 uncultured Anderseniella sp. | reverse complement strand
AATTCTCAATTTTTAACCAATTGTATTTCGCAGAAATTCAATAGTTAAAGATTTTATAATCTGTCGACTCCAGGTTAGTTCGTTCTTGAGTGGATAATATATGCCACCGCGTAAATTTTTATTAAAGAATGTATGTCTAATAATCGATGGTCTGTAAGTTTGTAATTGAGTATTTGGAGTATCAACGTGCGTAATCCGAAGGATGGCGGACCATCGTCGCCGGCTCTTGATGTGCCTGAACATCAACTGGAAACCCGGAAAACCTGGAGTAAACCGCGACTGCGGTCGGTTCCCGTACTGGCGATCACGCGCGGATCCTTGCCGCACAACACCAACGACAATCCGATATTTCCGCAAGAACTCGGACCGTCGTAGGGCATGACAGGATTAATTGCCGGATTGATTTCACTCACCGGTCGCAATGCCGAACGTGCCGCGGACAAACTGGCGGCTGCGCTCAAGGCCAGTGCCTCGTGCACAGAGCCTTTAATCCATTGCGACGATGAAGCGGTGTTACTGCAATGCGAATTGCGTACGCCGGGCGCTGAGCCATGCGCCACACGCCCCATGGTGTCGGACCCGAAGCTCGGGATTCTCGCGTCCGATCACCGACTGTACAACCACCGGGAGCTTGCCGACGACCTCGGCCTTGGTCCGGACAGCGATATGTCTGGCATTATGGCCGGTGCGCTGGCATCCCGCAGGGACCGCGCCGCCGGGCTTGCCCTGATCGACGGGGACTTCGCGCTGGCCTTGTGGAACCCTCAGACCCGCAGTTTGCTGCTGGGTCGGGACGGTGTTGGTGTGCGTCCGCTGTTCTACAGCTATCGCCCCGGTGAATATTTGGCATTTGCGTCACTGCAGGCGGTGCTGTGTGACGCCGGCTATGCCAGCGATGCGCCTGATCAAAGGGCTGTGGTTCGCCTGGCGGTCGGCGACCATGATACCGCGGAGCGAACCTTCCTGCGTGATGTCCGCCGGGTCATGCCCGGGACGGTATTGACGTTTGAAAACAACAAGTTGAAGTCGCGGGTTTACTGGAAACCCGTGTCCGGTCAGACCATCTCAGCCTCGATTCCCGCCACCTGGATGGCCGACGAGTTGCGTGTCCGGCTGCAGGACGCGGTTCGCCGAAGATTGCCGGAAAACGGCCCGGCTGCCACCCATTTGAGCGGCGGACTGGACAGTAGTGCGATTTCCGTGCTTGCAGCCAGAGCGCTGCGCGCGCGTGGTGATACGGTGCACGGATATTCCATCCAGGCGCGCCGGCGCCGGGATGTCGATATCGTTGATGGTGCGCCTTATGCCAACGTCACTGCGCAAGCGGAGGAAAACCTGCGTGCCATTGCGATTGACGCCTTGCCGTTTGCCGAACTGGCGACGGGCAGGGTGGCGCTGGGAGAGCCGGTGTTGAGTCATGAAGACGACCCTTATGAACGTATTGCCAGCCTGGCTGGTTCGGCGGGCCACGGACCAATCCTGTCCGGCTTTGGCGGTGATCATCTGGTGAGTTTTGACGGGCGCGGGGATCTGTCAGAATATCTGCTGAAGCTGAAATGGCGCCGCCTGGCGCGCGAGCTGGATGCCCGCAAGGGCCAGACCGGCAGATCGGCATGGAAAACCCTGGCCGCTGACATCGGCACCCACCTGTTGCCGCAGCCTGTGACCAGCGCCTTGCGCAAGGCATTCGGATCCGATGACGCACCTGCAGCTTCGCTGGCTGATTTCATGAGTGACGGGACCATCAGCAGGACCAGTGCCGGCCCGACAACCCGGCAAAGCCGCCTTGCCCTGATCAGCAATGGCAGCATTTCGGTGGGGCTGGAGCTGTTGGCGAGACAGGCCGCACGCCACGGTACCAGTTATGCATTCCCGTTTCTTGACCGGAGCCTGATGGAGTATGCCCTGCGTCTGCCGACCGAAGTATTTCGGGTGGACGGGGTAGGGCGCTGGATATTCAGACAGGCGATGATCGGTGTTCTGCCGGAATCAGTGCGCACCAATACACGCAGGCTCCCGCTCAGCCCCTGCAAGGTTCTCGAAGCCGCAGAAGCAAAACAGGCATTTCGCGAGACCGTGAACCGGTTGCGCCAGGCCGGTGAGCTGCCGTTCGACCTGGACCGCATCGAGAAGGCCATTGACGATCTGCCTGATCCGGAAAAGCGGGTTGCGGAGGTCAACGAATGTGCGCAACGCGGTGAAATTGCTGACGAACGGGCGGTCCTGTTTACCCTGCCGCTGTTTCTCGGCCGCTATCTTGCCGGGGAGGCGCGGGCCTAGATCAGTGCCGGTGCCCCCGGGCTACTGGCCACGGGCAATTGAGGAGGAAACGGCTGACCGGGCAAAATCGGTTGTATTCCTGCTTGCGCGTCTTGGCGGCTTGCCGTAAAACTCCCTTAACTTTCCCAAGGCATTGTGAATGTGGTTGGGAAATCTGTAGGAACCGGCGAAGAGCACATGACGTCTGCTTTGGACATTGCAATCGACCGTATGGACCGCGCGCTACCAGACGCCGGCCTCCTCCTTATTTGCCCCTGACCATTGGCTGTCCGGTGTTCAATCACCATCAAGACGGATGCTCAGGGGAACTCGGAATTTCAAGAAAACAACCGTAAAACGCCGATGCGTCCTGAGTGCGATTTCACCTGAATAATTTCAGGCCCGCCCGCGCAGACCGGCAAAAGAGGATGGAGCATCAGGCCCATGAGCAAGTCAGAAGACCAGGTTATTATATTCGATACCACATTGCGCGATGGCGAACAGTCGCCCGGCGCAACCATGACGTTCGAGGAAAAACTGCAGGTTGCGGCCCTGCTGGATGAAATGCGCGTTGACGTGATCGAGGCCGGATTCCCGATCGCATCAGAAGGTGATTTCGAAGCGGTGTCGGAAATTGCGCGACGGACCGAACACTCGATGATCGCAGGTCTGGCACGTGCCATCCCCGGTGATATCAAGCGCTGCGCGGAAGCCGTCAAGCATGCCAGAAACCCGCGCATTCACACCTTTGTTTCCACATCGCCGATCCATCTGGAATTCCAGATGCGCAAGACCCAGGCCGAAGTCCTCGACATCATCCACGACACGGTGACGCTGGCGCGGTCGTTGTGTGACAATGTTGAATGGTCGGCCATGGACGCCACGCGGACACCACTGGATTATCTGTCGCAATGTGTCGATGCCGCCATCAAGGCCGGAGCCACGACCATCAACCTGCCGGATACGGTGGGCTATACGGTGCCTGATGAAATGCGGCACCTGTTCAAGACAATCCGGGAGAACGTCGCCAATTCCGACAAGGCGATCTTTTCCGCGCATTGCCACAATGACCTGGGCATGGCGGTCGCCAACTCGCTGGCCGCGATTGACGGCGGGGTGCGCCAGATCGAGTGCACCATAAACGGGTTGGGCGAGAGGGCTGGGAATGCGGCGCTGGAAGAAATCGTCATGGCGCTGAAAACCCGCAATGACGTATTGCCCTATGCCTGTAATGTGAAACCGGAATACCTGACCCGTGCTTCAAAGCTGGTGTCCGCGGTGTCGTCGTTTCCGGTGCAGTACAACAAGGCCATCGTCGGGCGCAATGCATTTGCCCATGAAAGCGGCATTCACCAGGACGGCATGCTGAAGAACCAGGAAACCTACGAGATCATGACGCCGGACTCGGTTGGCGTGACCAAGACCTCGCTGGTGATGGGCAAGCATTCCGGCCGCAACGCCTTCAAGTCGAAACTGGAAGATCTGGGCTATGAACTGTCCGACAACGCATTTCAGGATGCATTTGTGCGCTTCAAGGCGCTGGCTGACCGCAAGAAGCATATCTACGATGAGGACATCGAGGCGCTGGTCGATGAACGCATTGCCTCATCCGCAGATCGCATGAAGGTGGTGGCGCTGACGGTAATTGCCGGCACCATGGGCCCACAGACCGCCACGCTGACGCTGGACATTGACGGCCAGCAGTCGACGGTCCAGTCGGTGGGCAATGGCCCGGTGGACGCCACGTTCAATGCCATTCACGCGCTGCACCCGCATGAAGCCAAGCTGGCGCTGTATGACGTTCATGCGGTGACCGAAGGCACCGATGCCCAGGCAGAAGTGTCGGTACGGCTGGAAGACGTGAATTCGGGCCGTCAGGTCACCGGAAGGTCGGCTGATCCCGATACGCTGGTGGCATCTGCCAAGGCCTATATTGCGGCCCTGTCGAAGCTCGAACTGAAGCGCCTGCGCGGTGATGCGACAGCCCCGGTCAAGGCGCTGGCAGGGGCGGAACGGCGCGGGCCTTAACTTTTTTCGGGCACCGGCCTTAACTATCAATATGAATGGAACTGGCACATTGCGACATTTGCCGGTAGACTTTCATTTACTCCTTTGATATGGCATCCGGACTTGATGCGGGGGCGCGCTCGAACATGCGCGCCCCTCGCTCACCAGCCAGGGATGCCTTTTACAACATCCGACAGCTGTATGAATTGGTGAGGGCGTATAGCTCAGTTGGTAGAGCATCTGACTCTTAATCAGACGGTCCAAGGTTCGAATCCTTGTGCGCCCACCAAATTCTTCAATGAAATCAGGGCCTTATGTGAGTTTGATCCAGCATGATCCGTCCAGTGGCAGGCGCGATCCGACAGGTT
>CALHUA010000234.1 GCA_938039915.1 uncultured Anderseniella sp. | reverse complement strand
GATTCACCGGAGGCGGCACCGATGTGCTGGCCCTGGACGGGATCGATCTGGAGGTGCCGAAGGGCAGCTTTACGTCGGTCATCGGGCCGTCAGGCTGCGGAAAGTCGACGCTCCTTCGAGTCTTCTCCGACCTGATCGAGCCGACCTCGGGTCGGGCCGAGGTCAACGGCAAGTCGCCCCACGACGCCCGAGAGGCTCGGGAGTTCGGCGTGGTGTTTCAGTCGCCGAACCTCCTGCCCTGGCGATCCGTTCTGAAGAACGTCACGTTGCCGCTGCAGGTGATGAAGGTCGACCGTGCTGAGCGGTCCAAGACGGCGACCGACATGCTTGAGTTGGTCGGCCTCCCCGGCTTCGAGCGTCATCATCCTTGGCAGCTGTCCGGGGGCATGCAGCAGAGGGTGGCCATCGCCCGAGCGCTGTCGATGCAGCCAAGCATCCTCTTCATGGATGAGCCGTTCGGTGCGCTTGACGAGATCGTCCGCGACCACCTGAACGAACAACTGCTGAAGCTCTGGGACAAGACCAACAAGACCATCTGTTTCGTCACCCATTCGATTCCGGAAGCCGTTTACCTCTCCACGAAAATCGTGGTCATGAGTCCGCGGCCGGGCCGGGTGACCGATGTTATCGAGTCCACGCTGCCAAAGGAACGCCCGCTGGACATCCGCGAAAGCGAGGAGTTTCTGAAAATTGCGCACCGGGTCAGGGAAGGCTTGAGAGCAGGGCACAGTTATGATGAGTGATTGGGCCTGATCATGGACACCAAGGGCAAAACCATTCCCGTTCTCACCGTCATCTCGGTGGTCGTCGTGATCTGGTATGCCTGCGTGGTGTGGATGAATGCGCCGTTTGAATATGACAAGGCTGAGCGGGCCGGTACTGAAATCGGGTTCTCGCAACTTGTCTCCAACACAATGAGCCAGGAGCGGCCCGTTCTGCCGGCGGCCCACCAGATCGCCGAGGAGATGTACAAGACCATCGTGCTGAAGAAGATCACGTCCAAGCGCAGCCTGGTCTATCATGCCTGGATCACGCTTTCGGCGACGCTGTTGGGCTTTGCCATCGGTACCGTGCTGGGTATCCTGCTGGCGGTTGGCATCGTTCATAACCGGGCGATGGACAAGTCCGTCATGCCGTGGGTGATTGCCAGCCAGACCATTCCGATCCTGGCCATCGCACCAATGATTATTGTTGTGCTGAACGCAATCGGCCTGTCGGGCCTGTTGCCCAAGGCGCTGATATCCACATACCTGTCATTCTTCCCGGTGGTGGTCGGCATGGTGAAGGGCCTGCGCAGTCCGGACCGGGCCCAGCTTGACCTGATGCATACCTACAGTGCGTCAACGGCGCAGACCTTCTGGAAACTGCGCTGGCCGTCCTCGATGCCGTACCTGTTTACATCACTCAAGATTGCCATCGCCATTTCGCTGGTCGGCGCCATTGTCGGGGAACTGCCGACCGGCGCTGTTGCCGGGCTTGGCGCGCGGTTGCTGGCCGGGTCCTACTATGGTCAGACGGTTCAAATCTGGTCGGCCCTGTTTACCGCGGCAATCCTGGCGGCCGCGCTGGTGATGATCGTTAGTCTTGCCCATTCCTATGTTCTGAAGCGCATGGGGCAAAAACCGGAAGGGGCCGCGTCATGATCTGGCTTTTGGTTTTTGCCTTACTGTTCTGGCTCGGCACCTGGGTCCTGAACGAATGGCTGTCGCGCCGGACGTTTGCCAACCAAATTCAGCAAAGGACAGTCAACCTGCTGATCCCGCTAATGTTTGGCGTTGCCATCCTGGTGTTGTGGGAGGGGTTTACCCGCGGCCTTGAGGTGCCACGTGTGCTGTTGCCGCCGCCGTCGATGATCTGGGAACGCATTTTGAATTCACTGCCTATCTTGTGGGCTGATTTTCAGCAGACCTTCCTGAAGGCCGTGCTTGCCGGTTATGTGCTGGGTTGCGGATCCGGATTCCTGGTTGCGCTTTTGTGTGACCGGTCCTCATTCCTGAAGCGCGGACTGTTGCCGCTGGGAAATTTTGTCTCCGCCCTTCCCATCATCGGCGTCGCACCGATCATGGTCATGTGGTTCGGTTTCGACTGGCAGTCGAAGGCAGCCGTCGTCGTGATCATGACATTCTTCCCGATGCTGGTGAACACGGTACAGGGTTTGTCGGCTGCCGATCATATGCAGCGTGACCTGATGCGCACCTATGCCAGTTCCTGGTGGCAGACTTTAATCAAGTTGCGCCTTCCTGCAGCGTCTCCTTTCATATTCAATGCACTTAAAATAAACTCCACGCTCGCATTGATCGGCGCAATCGTGGCCGAGTTTTTCGGCACCCCGATCGTGGGAATGGGCTTTCGCATCTCCACGGAGGTGGGGAGAATGAATGTAGATATGGTCTGGGCTGAAATTGCCGTGGCAGCCCTGGCCGGTTCGACTTTCTACGGTTTGGTGGCGCTTGTCGAGCGCACCGTCACATTCTGGCATCCGTCGGTTCGAAGCGGACGGACATAACAAGGGAGTAGCTTTATGAAGAAAAAACTCATGACGATCATGCTGGCAGGAGCGATGTCGGTTGTCGCGACGGCTGCCATGGCCGCAGACAAACTCGCCCTGCAGTTGAAGTGGGTCACCCAGGCCCAGTTTGCGGGCTATTACGTCGCCAAGGACAAGGGCTTCTACAAGGAAGAAAACCTCGACGTGGAGATCAAGCCGGGCGGGCCGGATATTGCACCGGTTCAGGTTCTGGCAGGCGGTGGCGCCGATGTGGTGCTTGACTGGATGCCGTCTGCGCTGGCGTCGCGGGAAAAGGGTGTGCCGCTGGTCAACATCGCCCAGCCGTTCAAGACCTCCGGCATGATGCTGACCTGCCGCAAGGATTCCGGTATCAGCTCGCCGGCTGACTTCAAGGGCAAGACACTTGGCGTGTGGTTCTTCGGCAATGAATATCCGTTCCTGTCATGGATGAGCCAGCTCGGCATCCCCACCGACGGCAGTGCCGATGGTGTGAAGGTTCTCAAGCAGGGCTTCAATGTGGACCCGATCCTGCAGAAGCAAGCCGATTGCGTGTCGACCATGACCTACAATGAATACTGGCAAATCATCGATGCCGGGCTTTCCGAAGATGATCTGGTTGTGTTCAAATATGAGGACCAGGGTGTGGCCACGCTGGAGGACGGCATCTACGTGCTGGAAGACAAGCTCAAGGATCCGGCATTTGAAGACAAGATGGTCCGCTTCGTTCGCGCGTCCATGAAGGGCTGGAAGTTTGCCGAGGAAAACCCTGATGAGGCTGCGGACATTGTGCTTGAAAACGATGCTTCCGGAGCGCAGACGGAAAAGCACCAGAAACGCATGATGCGCGAGATTGCCAAGCTTACCGCAGGCTCCAACGGGGCACTGGATGAAGCCGATTTCAAGCGCACGGTCGGCACACTGCTGAAAGGCGGCTCTGATCCGGTTATCACCAAGGAACCTGAAGGTGCCTGGACCTCAGTAGTCACGGACAAGGCACTCAAGTAACCACGGCACTGTCAGCAAGCATTGCAAGGGCGGCTATCAGGCCGCCCTTTTTCGTTGAAAACTGTGGGTAGAAGCAAATTGCGGCTGGAAAACCTGTAATCATTCCAAAAACTGCTGGCTTCACAGAATTTCTTTGGCTACCATTTATTTGACCAATTGGTAAAAATACTGGAAGAAAGATTGCCTGAGAGCCTTGGGGGGACGGGACGCGTTAATTTCAAACTACCTAGTGGAGAAAAACAATGATCTGGAACACGAACAGACGCCAGTTTAACATGATGCTGGCTGCCGCGGCGGGCGCAACGACGCTTGGTGCAAAACCCGCCTTTGCCGAAACAATCAAGGTTGCAGGCATCTACACCCAGCCGATCCAGCAGAAATGGGACGCGCGCCTGCACCAGGGGCTCGAGGCGGCCAAGGCAAAGGGTGACATCGAGTACGTGTTTTCGGAAAAGGTCGCCAATACGGATTACATCCGCGTGTTGCGCGAGTATTGCGAGTCAGGTGTCAAGCTGATCGTCGGCGAAGCCTTCGGTATCTCCAAGGAAGCCCGCAAGGTTGCCGATGAATATCCTGATATCGCCTTCCTGATGGGTGACCCGTTCAAGCCGCACGGATCGAATTTCTCGGTGTTCGACAACTATATTCACGAACCCTGCTTCCTGATGGGGATGATTGCCGGGGCGATGACCAAGACCAACAAGCTCGGCATGGTCGGCGGTTATCCGATCGGTGAGGTGAACCGTCTGTTCCACGCCTTCATCGATGGCGCAAAGTCTGTCAATCCGGACATCCAGTACAAGGTT
This sequence comes from uncultured Anderseniella sp., assembly GCA_938039915.1. GTDB lineage: Bacteria > Pseudomonadota > Alphaproteobacteria > Rhizobiales > Aestuariivirgaceae > Anderseniella. The sequence continues at coordinate 553 of CALHUA010000234.1, read as the reverse complement.
ACCTTCATCGGCTCCTGGTACGATCCGCCGAAGGCCAAGGAAGCTGCCTTCGCGCAGATCGAAGCCGGTGCCGACATCATGTATGCAGAACGCGCAGGCGTTGTAGATGCCGCTCGTGAAAAGGGCGTGCTGGCGTTCGGCAACGTCAATGACATGAACAAGGAAGAAAACGGCAAAGATGTCGTTGTCACATCGGCGCTCTGGCACATGGAAGAAGCCATTGCCCATGCCATCGCCCAGGTGAAGGCAGGTACCTTCAAGGCCGAGGATTACAAAGAGTGGACCATGATGCGCAAAGGCGGTGCGAGCCTTGCTCCCTATTATGAGTTCGAGGACAAGATACCGGCTGAGATCAAGGCCAAGGTGGAAGCCACAAAGGCGAAAATCCTCGCTGGGGAAATGGACGTGACCATCACGGACACTGAGCCAAAGTCCTCCTTCTAAACGTCAGACAGAGGAGTGAGCAATCCGCCAGTACTTGAGTTCCGGGGCGTCACCAAGCGCTTCGGAACCCTTACCGCCAACGATGATGTGTCACTGACACTGCAACAGG
>CALHUA010000233.1 GCA_938039915.1 uncultured Anderseniella sp. | reverse complement strand
AATGTCGTCAAGCGCCTCGTCCCAGGTCACCCGTTCCCACTTGCCGGAACCGCGCTCGCCCGCCTGCTTGAGCGGATAGCGGATGCGGCTTTCCTCATACATGCGCTTGGAGAACGAACAGCCCTTCTGGCAACCGCGCGGGTTCATGTCCGGCACGTCTTCATTGAGCTGGGGATAGTCGGCCGCCTGTTCCTCGCGGAACACGATACCGTCGCGCACATAGACATCGAACGCACAGTGGGCCTGGTACCAGCAATTGATCAAATGGGTACCGCGAACGGTTTTGTCCCAGGTCCACTTGTTGCGGTAGATATCGACGATTTTCGTGTAGTCACGCGGGCGCGAGCCTGCCAGCGCGGTCAGCGACTGGCCGGAGCCGGCGATGAAATCCGGCAGCGCCAGCGACGCGGTGACCGCGGCACCGGCTTTCAGGAAATTCCGCCGTGTCAGTCCGCTCGTCACTGGCTGGACCCTCCCGGACCTCGATAGGCAATCTCGATTGACGGCGGCACGATCACCGGCTCGCGTTCAAGCTCGGTGGCAATGCGTTCGATCTCGCGCGGGTGGTTGGTGAACGGGCCGAACAGGTCGAGGAAATTCTTCGAGATCAGCGTGTCCATCAGATCCGACCCCTTGCCGGCCTGCTTGTCGGCACGGCCCTGCTTGATGCGCTCCAGTGCGGGGCCAACTTCCGGGCCGAACAGGCTTTCCAGGTACTCCAGCGGAATGCGGTCCTCGCCGGTCGGATTGCCTTCGTCATCGAATTTTTCCGGCGACAATGGCGGGATATAAAACACGTTCGGTTCGGTCTCGTATTCAGGATGCAGCCCCAGGGCCACCTTGTGCACATTGACCAGCTTGTGGATCGGTCCGTCTTCATCTTCCAGGAAGCCCAGGAACCGGACCCGGCCCGGGCACTGGCGCGAGCACGCGGTTGCCACGCCCTGTTCGATACGCGGCAGGCAGAACACGCATTTCTGCGCATGGCCGGTGACGTGGTTGTAGTAGATTTCCTTATAGGGACACGCAGACTGGCAGAACCGCAAACCCCGGCAATGGTCTTCATCAATGACGACGATGCCGTCTTCCTCGCGCTTGGAGATGGCGCCACGCGGGCAGGCTTCCATGCAGGCAGGCTTGGTGCAGTGATTGCAGATGCGCGGGATGTAGAAGAAGTAGGAGTTCGGGTAATCGCCGGCACCCACATCTTCATCCCAGTTGGTGCCCCATTGCGGTTCGTCGCCAATGGGTTTGAGTGCTTCGTTGCCGGCGCCCTCAAACAGGGCTTCCTTGTAGTTCAGTTCAAAGCCTTCGCCAAAATCACCCTGTGCCGGGCGCACGCCCTTCTGCGGTTCGCCGCCCTTGAAGCCGCCGCCCATCTTCTCCCAGTCTTTCGGGGTACCGTGACCGGGTGCCGTGTTGACCTGGTTCCACCACATGCCTTCCTGGCCTTCGCCGGAGGTCCACGAGGTCTTGCAGGCGACAGTGCAGGTCTGGCAGCCGATGCACTTGTTGAGATCGATGACCATGGCCACCTGGCGATTGCTCATTTGAGTTATTGCTCCTTCAGGCCTCGATTGTTAGGGGCGACCAGTCCACTGACACTGCCTTGATGCCGGCACGCTCCTCATTGGAGCCGTTCCAGACCGCAAAACCGATCCGGGTGTCGGTGCCAGGCTCAAGCGTAGCGGCTTCCGGCCCGCCTGCAAGGGTGCGCAACATTACAATTGTCCAATATCCTTGCGACCATCCGGCCGTCACGCTTTCACTAACCGGTGAGCCGGGAACGGACGACCCGATGCCCCAGGCGACCACGGAGCGGATCTTGTTCTTCATGGCCTGCCACTGGATGAACTGCACCGGCTCGTCCTCGGTGCCCATGGTCCACAGCACTGGTTCGCCCTTAATCGGAAAGGCGATGGCCGCGCCATCGGGGAAGCCTTCGCGACCGCCGGTCTCGGGTTTTTCAGACGCCCAGCGCAGGCGCACAGCAAGCGTGGTACCATCATGCACAGACTGGGCTTCAAGACTGGCCAGCTGACCGTACGGACGGTCGCGCCAATTGGCCTGGATAAAGCCGTTGGGCTGCATTTCGACCGGCGCCGGAACCATCTCGACGGTTTCCGCCGCAATCTGCTGCCAGCCGGCCGCCGTGGTGGCCGCATAATCGGCAATGGCTGATATTTTTTCCGAACGCAAAGGCAAGGCCTCGAAGCTGAATGTCTGTTACGCGATATATAGGGTTTGGCCGCCCGATTGCACAGGACAATCGAGACCCCTGCGCCATTGTGCCTCTCACCGCCGGGTCAATATCAGGGATACTTCACACCGGGCAGTACGCAGAGCATTTCATAGAGGATGTTGGCCCCGATGAGCGCGGTATTGCCGGTGGGATCATACGGCGGCGACACTTCGACGAGATCACCGCCGACAAGATTGAGGCCTTTTGCGCCGCGCACGATCTCCAGCGCCTGCCAGGTCGTCAGTCCGCCCATTTCCACCGTGCCGGTGCCCGGTGCAAAGGCCGGATCAAGACTGTCGATATCATAAGTAAAGTAACACGGGTGATCGCCGATCTTTGCCCGCACTTCATCCATCAGTGGCGTCATCGACTTGTGCCAGCACTCTTCCGCCGTGACCACGGTGAAGCCCTGCTCGCGTGGCCAGTCGAAGTCTGCCGGCGCATAGCCGGTGCCGCGCAGTCCTATCTGAAACACTTTATCCTGGGCCAGCAGGCCTTCTTCAACCGCACGCCGGAACGGTGTGCCATGGGCGATCTTTTCGCCGAACATATGCTCGTTGATGTCCGCATGGGCGTCGATATGCAACAGCGCCACGGGCCCGTGTTTCTTATGCATGGCGCGCAGGATGGGCAGGGTCAGTGTATGATCACCACCCAGCGTCAGCGGCACACAGTCCTGCGCCAGAATCCGGTCATAGGCCTTCTCGATGATTTTTACGGACTTCTTCAGGTCGAAGGTGTTGACTGCAACATCGCCGATATCGGCGACCTGCAGTGAATCAAAAGGGGCGGCGCCTGTGGCCATGTTGTAAGGCCGCAGCATGCAGCTTTCCGCCCTGATCTGGCGCGGCCCGTGCCGGGTGCCGGAGCGGTTCGAGGTGCCGATGTCCATGGGCACGCCGACAAAGCAGGCATCCAGCCCGCGCGCGGTTTTTGCCGTGGGCAGGCGCATCATGGTGGCAGGACCTGCGAAGCGCGGCATGTCGTTGCCGCCCAGCGGCTGATTGTAACCTTGGGCCATGATTGTCAGTCCTTCTTGTCCGGCTTTGAGTTCAGCGAACGATACGACCGGATGACCTGGCTGTCATCAGCCCGGCCCAGTCCAGCACCGGAGGCGGCCAGAAACATCTGATGCGCTGCTGCGGACAGGGGCAACCCGTGACGTGCGGCACGGCCGTGATCCAGCACGATGCCGAGGTCCTTGACGAAAATATCCACCGCCGAGCGTACTTCGGGATCATCCTCCAGCATGCGCGGGCCACGGTCGTTCAGCATCCAGCTCGCCGCGGCAGATACCGACACGATATCAAATACAGACTTCGGATTAACACCGGCGGCTTCTGCCAGTTGCAGTGCTTCTGCCGCAGCGGCGATGTGAACACCGCACAGCAACTGATTGACCAGCTTGGCAGTGGAGCCCGCGCCATGGTCTTCACCGACATGGAATACGTTCTTACCGACCACGTCGAGCAAAGGCGCAGCTTTTTCGAATATGTGGGCCGGGCATGACGCCATGATGGTCAGGGTGCCTGTCCGGGCTCCGCCGACACCACCTGAAACCGGTGCATCCACTAACGTGAGCTGATGTTTGGCCAGCTTGTCGCCCAGCCCTTTGGCCTGGGCCGGCGGCTGGGTGCACGAGGCGATGACGCAAGCCCCTGACGGCAGGGTTTCAACCGCCTTGCCGGCCCCGAACAGCACATCTTCCGCCTGGTCACCATTGACCACCATAAGCACGAAGAAGTCTGCCGTCTTTGCCGCCTCCGCAGCACTGTCGGCAACCTGACCACCGCCGTCCGCAAACGCCTTCAGCGCGTCCTTGTTGAAATCAAATGCGGAAACGGCGTGACCTGCCTTAATCAGATTGATCGCCATGGGCAGTCCCATGGCACCCAGTCCGACAAAGCCAATGTTCATGCTTTCGCCTTCAACTCTATGCGCCGGGCATGCAGAACCGGTTCAGTATAACCGGACGGTTGCTTGCGGCCCTCAAACACCAGGTCACAGGCTGCCTTGAATGCAATAGAGTTGTCAAAGTCATCCGCCATCGGCCGGTAGGCCGGGTCACCGGCGTTCTGCTCATCAACGATTGCCGCCATCTTTTTCATGGCCTTCATCACCTTGGCCCGGGTGACCACCTTGTGACGCAGCCAGTTGGCCAGATGCTGTGCCGAAATCCGCAGCGTGGCGCGATCTTCCATCAGTCCGACATTGTTGATGTCGGGTACCTTGGAACAGCCGACCCCCTGGTCGACCCAGCGCACCACATAGCCCAAAATGCCCTGGCAGTTGTTCTCGATCTCGTTCTGGATTTCCTTGCGGTCCCAGTTGGGGTTCGGTGCCAGCGGAATGGCCAGGATATCTTCCAGCTTCGCCTTCTCGCGCGTGGCCAGCTTGTTCTGGACGTCGGTCACATTGACCTGGTGATAATGAGTTGCGTGCAATGTGGCTGCCGTTGGCGACGGCACCCAGGCAGTGTTGGCACCGGCGTTCGGGTGCACGATCTTCTGCTCCAGCATGTCTGCCATCAGGTCGGGCATGGCCCACATGCCCTTGCCGATCTGGGCCGCACCGGGCAGGCCGCATTCCAGCCCCACATCAACGTTCCAGCGCTCATAGGCATCGATCCAGGTCGATGCCTTCATGTCGGCCTTGCGGATCATCGGGCCTGCTTCCATGGAGGTGTGGATTTCATCGCCGGTGCGGTCAAGGAAACCGGTATTGATGAAGAACACCCGCGAACGCGCAGCCCGGATGCATTCCTTGAGATTGATCGTGGTGCGGCGCTCTTCATCCATGATGCCCATCTTCACCGTGTTGCGCTTCATGCCGAAGGCATTCTCGATCGCGGTGTAGAGCTGGTTGACCAGGGCAGCTTCTTTTGGCCCGTGCATCTTGGGCACAACCACATAGATCGATCCCTTGCGCGAATTCCTTAAAGCACCGTTGGGCCCGACATCGTGCAGGGCGATTGCGGTGTTGACCAGCGCGTCAAGCAGGGTTTCCGGGATATCATTGCCATTGCTGTCTTTGATGGTGCCGATGGTCATCAGCAGACCGACATTGCGCACCAGCATCAACGAGCGCGAATGCAGCGACAACGGCTTGCCGTTGACGCCGGTGTATTCACGGTCCGCGACCAGCTTGCGGGTCATCGCTCGGCCGCCCTTTTCGAACGTGTCGGTCAGGTCTCCCTTCATCAGGCCAAGCCAGTTGCGATAGACAACCAGCTTGTCGTCGGTATCAACAGCCGCAACGGAATCTTCGCAGTCCATGATGGTCGACATGGCGCTCTCGATGACGACGTCCGCCACACCGGCATCATCAGACCCGCCGATGACATGGCTGCGGTCGATGGTTATTTCGATGTGCAGGCCGTTATTGACCAGCAGGATCGATGTCGGATTGGCCTTGTCGCCGGTAAAGCCTCTGAACTGGGCATTGTCGACCAGGCCGGTGACTGAGCCAGACGACAGCGATACCGCCAGCTTGCGCCCCTTGATGAAGTAGCGGGTTACATCAACATGGCTGCCACCGAACAGGGGCACTGCATCATCGAGAAACTGTCTCGCCCAGGCGATGACTTTCTCCCCGCGCACCGGATTGAAACTTCCACCACGCTCCGCACCGCCAGCTTCAGAAACCGCATCCGTGCCATACAGTGCATCGTACAGTGAACCATATCGCGCATTGGCGGCATTGAGCGCGTAGCGTGCATTCATCACCGGCACGACAAGCTGGGAGCCGGCCACTTTTGCGATCTCGTCATCGGTATTGCGCGTAGCGATTCTGCAGTCACCCCTGTCGGGAACCAGATAGCCGATTTCTTTCAGGAAATTGCGGTATTCACCGGGGTCAATCGCCTGCCCGGCCCGTTGCCTGTGCCAGCGGTTGAGCTTGTTCTGCAGCGATTTCCGCTTGCGCAACATGCTGGCAATCTTGGGAGAAAACTTGTGAATGATCTGATCTGCCGCTGACCAGAATGTGTCAGGGTCAACGCCGGTTCCCGGCAGTGCCTCGGTATTGATGAACTCATGGAGTTTTTTCGCGACGGTCAAACCGCCGTGTTTCACAGTCTCAGCCATGTAAAGATTTTCCCGGTTTATCTCGATTATGACCGCATTCAGCACGCCAGAGCCGCTATTTCAACGATTCATTCCACTATGTGGCGAGTTTTGCGGGCATATTTTCACGTATTAATGATGTGGCATCATGTATCTACCCATCTGAACCTGTTGCGGTATATTCGTGTGGAGCCCATATATGAGCTATATGAGAGCGGGCAACACATTGAAGTACCGATACCGGAGGAATGAAATGAGTTTCAAGTTTGTAATCGCTGTCGCTGCAGCGCTGGGTGCCATGTCAACTGGCGCGTTCGCAGAAGGCGATGCGGCCAAGGGCGAAAAAGTTTTCAAGAAATGCAAGGCGTGCCACGCGGCTGACAAAGAGAAAAACAAGGTCGGTCCGCATCTGGTCGGCATCATCGGGCGCAAGGCAGCGTCTGTTGACGGCTACAAATATGGCAAGGGTATCACTGACGCTGCCGAAAAGATCGGCGAATGGGACGAAGCCAAGCTGGTGGAATATCTTGCAGATCCCAAGGGTTACATTGGCGGCAAGTCAAAAATGACTTTCAAGCTGAAGAAGGAAGACCAGCGCATGGACGTCGCGGCGTATCTGGCTTCGCTCAGCAAGTAACGTTTATAACCAGTTTCAATGAAAAGCCGGCAGAGGTTTCTGCCGGCTTTTTTGCTCCCGTTCCCCAGTTTTTAATTCAATGTCAGTTTAACAGCTTACCCGGCAGCCACATGGCCAGTTGCGGGAAGCTCATAACCAGCCCGAGACCGATCAGCTGCAATATGACGAACGGTATGATGCCGCGATAAATCTGTTCGATCTTGATCGACTTCGGCGCCACCGCCTTCATGTAAAACAGCGCAAAGCCGAACGGCGGAGTCAGGAACGATGTCTGCAGGTTTACCGCCAGCAGGATGGCAAACCAGTACACCACATCCTGCTTGGCGACATGGTCCCCGAAATCAAGCAATCCGATAATCGGCGAGAACACCGGCAATACGATCAGTGTGATCTCGATCCAATCAAAGAAGAACCCCAGGAAGAACACGATTGCCATCAGCAGGAACAACAGGCCCCACGATCCAAGACCCATGGAATTGACCAGATGAATGACAATGTCATCGCCGCCCAGCGACCGGAATACGAAAGAGAACAAGGTCGCGCCGATGAAAATGCCGAACAGCATGCCGTTGGTCAGTGCCGCGCGATAGACCACCTGTGTCAGCACCCCCCAGAAACCGGACATTCTCGCGCTGAAGGACATGCCTTCGATCTTGTCTCCGAGGTCAACATCCGCCTGGCCTTCAAACCGCATTTCCGGCACTCCCAGTGTCGGCAGTACGACAAGATTGACGAAGGCCAGCAGGATGGCGCCCATGGCCCCCACACCGGCGGCTTCGGTTGGTGTTGCAAAGCCGCCCAGAATGGATCCCAGCACCAGCACAATCAGGACCAGTGGCGGAACAAAGCTGCGCAGCACCATGATCGCCACACCGCCTCTTGTCTGCGGTCCCATGTCGGTGGGCAGTTTAGGCGCCAGGGCCGGATTGAACGTGCACCGGGTCATGATGTAGACGCAGTACATGACCGACAGCATGAAACCGGGGATGACCGCAGCCACAAACAGGTTGCCGACCGACCGGCCCAAAAGGTCCGCCATGATCACCAGCATGATTGACGGCGGGATCAGAATGCCCAGCGTGCCGGACGCTGCAATGGTGCCGGTGGACAATGTTGGTGCATAGCCACGCTTCTGCATTACCGGCAAGGCCAGCAGTGTCATCATGACGACGGATGCACCGATAATACCGGTGGTAGCTGCCAGAATGGTCCCCATGATGGTGACCGCCAGGGCAAGACCGCCGGGAACCCGGCGCAGAAGAACCTGCAGACAGTTGAGAAGATCACGTGCGACGCCTGATCGCTCCAGCATGGTGCCCATGAATATGAACATCGGGATCGCCGTGAGAATCAGGTTTTCAGCAATGGATCCAAAAATACGCGACGGAATGGCGCCGAACTGCGGCCAGTCAAACAGAAACGGGTCGATGTATATGGCCAGAAATGCGAAACCGAGACCAATACCACCGAGCACGAATGCCACCGGATATCCGGAAAAGAGCAGGACGGCCAGTGCCGCGAACATCAGCAGCGGAAGAGCTTCAACAAAAGTCATGATTAAAGGTCTCCCCCGACCGTTTCGGCTATTTTTTCATCCGGAAGCTTGCCGAGAAATCCTGCGGTTGATTTGATGAGTTGCGAAACACCGGCAATTCCCAGCAGCATGAACAGGATGGGCAATGCGGATTTGAGCAACCATATGTGGGAAAGCCCGATCACCGACTTTGAGGCTTCACCTTCATAAAACGAAGCCAGTGCATAGCTGTAGCAGTAATAGCCGGCCACAACCGAATATGAGATGAGGAAGAACAGACAGCCAAACATCTCGATGGCATATTTGGCCCTGAGCGGAAGCCTGTCCCTGATCAGGTCAATGCGGACATGGCCCTGTCTGGTGTAGGTGTAGCCGATCAACAGCGCGAACAGAAAAGTATGCAGCCAGTACTCGGACTCCTGTACCATTGTCGAGTTCAGGCCAAACGGTTTCGGCACGCCAAAATACCGGCTCAGCACATCGTAACAAACCACGACGACCAGCGCCAAACCGAACCACATGCCGACCTTTGCACATACCTCGAGAAAACGGTCTATGCCGGCACTTACCTTGAGAAATCCACCCACAGCCCTGCCCTTTTTTCAGGATCAACCCCACTAGATCAGGTTTACGGGTTCATTTGAACCCATGTTGCTCTGATCGAAAATGGTAACCGGCCCGGCGAGGTCACCTGATGTGACGCGCACCGGGCCGGAAACAGATCGTCAGCCTGTATCAGCCTACTTCAGATAGCCGAGGTTTTTCCAGTCTGCGTATTCGCCACGGAATTTCTGCAGATTGTCCCAGGCTTCCTTGAACGAAGCATCGCTTGCAGCGATCTCCACAACCAGGCCTTCCCAGGTTTCCTTGAGTTTGGCAAGGTCTTCGTCCGACCAGGTGTGCACGGTCACACCCTTGGACTTCAGCTCGGCAAGAGCTGCACCCTGGATGTACTCGCCTTCGGCCATGCCGAGGGCATAATTTGCGCGGCAGGCTACTTCAATGATCTTCTTCTGCTGATCGGTCATGGCCTTCCACTTGTCCATGTTGATCATCAGCTCAAACGACGTCGCCTGCTGATGCCAGCCCGGGAAGTAGTAGTGCTTGGCGATCTGGTAGAAGCCGAGGTTCAGGTCAATGGCCGGCATCGAAAACTCGGTGGCGTCAATGGTACCGCGTTCAAGCGCAGGGTAGATGTCGGCTGCACCGAGCAACTGCGTATCCACACCAAGCTTCTGCATCACCTTCGCGCCCAGGCCGAAGAAACGCATCTTCTTACCCTTCAGGTCGTCGATGGATTTGAGTGGCTCGCGGAACCAGCCCGAAGCTTCCGGCGCAATAACACCGCAGATGATCGAGTGAATGTTGTGCTTTTCATACACTTTCTGCATCAGCTTTTCGCCGTCACCATGCAAAAGCCACGCACCAAATTCACGTGCATCCGGGCCGAACGGCACGGCGGAGAACAGGGCCAGCGAGGGTTCTTTACCCTGCCAATAGCCCGGTGTTGACCAGGCCGCATCAACCGAGCCGTTCTTCACGGCATCAAAAACCTCAAGTGCCGGCACCAATGCGCCAGGCTCGTAATACTTTATCTGCACTTCACCACCGGAGATGCCGTTGATGTTGGCTTCAAGCGTCTTGCCGAGCGTGCCCAGCTGGGTCAGGCTTGACGGATAAGTCGACGCCATTTTCAGGCGAATTGGATCAGCCGTTGCGCTGACTGCCGACATGGCAATCATGGATGCACCGACAATTGCTGCAGTAAATAATTTCTTCATGTGCAGATTCCTCCCTAGCACGTTTCACACTTCATACTCCGCCCGATCTTGAGTGACGGGCGTCAGTCAAAAGGTATTCCCAAGTCTTCTTGCGGCCTGCCCCCAAATACAAGGCCAGCCTTTCGGTAGGCGACACCAGCGGCGTCGATGTAATTGGACAATTAACTTGACCAATTTGCAAGACCCTTGTTTGATCTATGTCAAATTCGCCGAATTTAGTGCCGGAGGTCAGTTGGATGTTTCACCCTGTCGGGCAGGAACGGGTATCAGCGGAAATCGTACACCAGATCGAACGATTGATACTGGAAGGCGTGCTCCGCCCCGGCGACAAGCTGCCCGCCGAACGGGACCTGGCCGGTGAGTTCGGCGTTTCACGGCCCACCTTGCGCGAAGCGCTCGGGCAGCTGGAAGCATCAGGACTGCTCACCGCAAGACAGGGCGGCGGCACCTATGTGGCCAATGTCATGCACTCGATTTTCGGAGAACCCATTATCGGCCTGTTCGGCAAACACGAGAAAGCCACCGGAGATTATCTGGAGTTCCGGGAAGGCATCGAGGCGCAGGCAGCACGCTGGGCAGCCCGCAGGGCCACCAGCGCGGATCATGAAATCCTGACCTCGATCATGCAGCGCATGGAAATCGCGCACCAAAAGGAAGACCCTGATGAAGAAGCCCAGCTGGACGTCGAACTCCACATCGCGGTGAGCGACGCCAGCCACAACATCGTGATGATCCAGTCGCTGCGCTCCATCTACAATCTCCTGGAACATGGTGTCTTTTACAACCGCTACCTGCTGTACGGGCACAAGGGCGGGCGTGATGCATTGCTCGACCAACACCGCGCCATCTTTGAAGGCGTAATGGCCCGAGATCCGGACCAGGCTGAAGCAGCGGTCAGGGCACATATGAAATCGGTCGGCGCGGCGTGGCGTGAAAGCGATGCGGAAGCCCTCAGAATGCGAACCGCCGAACGCCGCCTCGACCGTCACAATATCCAGAAGTAGGCCGCCAATGCCGTTGCAGAACAGAGTGAAACCCGACGGTGAAATTGTCATCTCGCCGGCGCGCGGGATGCTGATGGGCAACCGCGGCGGCAAGCTGCATGATCCTGAAACCAGAACCCTGGTGAGGACGCAGAGCTCCAGGCAGTGGATCACCTGCGTATTGCAGTTCAAGTCGCGTCAACGCCAGGTGATGGGGACCGGATACACGGAACTGTTCTTCATGGATGAAGTGACTGCGCTGGCTGCCGGGCACCGGCCGTGCTTTGAATGCCGGCGCAAGGATGCGCTTTCGTTCCAGGCGGCCTGGAAAGCCTCGAAGGCGCTTGCCGTGGCGCCGTCCGCACCCGACATGGACAGGGCATTGTCTGTTGAACGACGTGCGAAAGGCGGTGCGAAAGTCACCTGGACCGCCAGGTCCGGCAGCCTGCCGGACGGCGCAATGGTTCGAGTTGACGACAATTTGCTGGCCGTTCGCGAGCGAAAATTCCTGCCCTGGACAGGGTCGGGATATGGTGCCGGCGTACCTCTTGATCTGAATCTCGACGTTGAGGTTTTGACACCGCCGGCAATCGCGCGCATTTTGCACGCGGGTTATCAACCGATCTGGCACCCGACTGCTGAGCGTGCCGGAAACAAATCTTAAGAGGCAATCACAAAATGAAGCTTGTACGTTATGGCAAGGCCGGCAAGGAAAAGCCGGGCCTGATCGATGCTGATGGAAAACTGCGCGACCTGTCTGCCCGCATCGACGACATCACGCCGGCCCAGTTGTCGGACAAGGCACTGGCCAAGCTCGCCAAGATCAATCCGGCCCGCCTGCCGCTGGTGAAGGGCAAACCCCGCTTCGGCCCGCCGCTGACCGGCATCGGCAATTTCGTGTGTGTCGGCCTGAACTACACCGACCATGCCGAGGAAACCGGCCATCGCATTCCGACCGAACCGGTAATCTTCTCCAAGCACACAAGCTGCATTGCGGGCGCCAATGATGATGTGGTTCTGCCCAAGAAATCAGTCAAGACCGACTGGGAAGTGGAAATTGGCTTCGTCATCGGCGCACAGGCCAAGAGCGTTCCGCAGTCAAAAGCGTTGAGCCATGTGGCCGGATACTTCGTGTGCAATGATGTATCTGAACGTGAAAACCAGATCGAACATGGCGGCCAGTGGGTGAAGGGCAAATCACACGACACCTACGGCCCGATCGGCCCATGGCTGGTGACCCGCGATGAAGTTCCAAACCCGCAGAAACTAAACCTGTGGTGCGACATAAACGGCAAACGCATGCAGGACGGCACCACGAAAAACATGATCTTCCCGATCAAGTTCATCGTGTCTTACCTGTCGCAGTTCATGACGCTGCAGCCGGGTGACATTGTCATCACAGGTACGCCGGCAGGTGTTGGCCTGGGCATGAAACCGCCGGTGTTCGTAAAGCCGGGCGATGTCATGGAACTGGGCATTGACGGGCTTGGATCACAGCGCCAGACGGTCGTGCGCGGCAAGGCCTGACGAAAAACAGGCGGGGCGTGCCGGTTTACGTCCGGGACGGTCCGCCCTTGAGCCACTCATCCCGGCCGCTGCCGGTGACCTGGTGCAACCCGGAAAAGCCGTGCTCATCCAGCCGGTCCGTCAACCCCTGCAGGATGTCCGCAATGAGTTGCGGGCCCTGGTAGACCAGAGCCGAGTAAAGCTGCAGCAGTGAAGCGCCTGCACGGAGTTTCTGCCAGGCGTCTTCAGCGCCTGCAATGCCGCCGGCACCGATCAACGCCACCTTGCCATCAGTCATGGAATGCATGCGGGCCAGTTGCACGGTCGACAACCGGAACAGCGGTGCACCGGACAATCCGCCGGTCTCGTCCTTGTGCTTCGACTTCAGCGGCGGACGGGAAATTGTCGTGTTCGACACGATGATCGCATCGACCTTCATCTTCTGGCAAACCTCGGCAATATCGTGAAGCTCATCCTCCACCAGATCAGGTGCGATCTTCAGGACCAGCGGCGCCCGGCGCCCGTCTTCATCTGCGGACCCGTCTATGGCATCGCGGACCCTGCCGATCAGGGTTTCCAGTTCGTCTTTCGACTGCAGCGCGCGCAGGCCCGGCGTGTTGGGGGATGAAATATTGACGGTGATATAGCTCGCCAGCTTGTTGAACGCTGCCGCGCCGAGGGCATAGTCGGCAATGCGGTCATCGGAGTCCTTGTTGGCGCCGAGATTGACCCCGACAATGCCGCTGCGATCTTCGCGGTCTGCAAGGCGTCCGAAGACCCGGGCATGACCGTCATTGTTGAAACCCATCCGGTTGATCACCGCAGCATCTTCCGGCAGGCGGAACAGGCGCGGCTTGTCATTGCCCTTTTGCGGGCGCGGCGTCACCGAGCCAATCTCCACAAATCCCAACCCCAGGCGCAACATGTCGTCGGGTACTTCGGCGTTCTTGTCGAAACCGGCCGCAAGTCCAAGCGGATTGGGAAAGTCCAGCCCCATGCAATTGACATGCAACCGCACATCTTTTGGGACCGCATCCGCCCTCAACAGGCCCGACCTCAGCGTGGCAATGGTCAGGTCATGAGCCGTTTCAGGACTGAATGCATGCAGGACCGGGCGCGCAACGGAAAACAACCGGCTCATGGCAGGTCATCCGGAAACACGTGATTGCCTGCCTCATTCAGCGGCAACGGCCAGGACCGCACAACAGATGACACCGGCAAAATCCCGTAGAGATGCGGGAACAGTGCACCGCCGCGCGATGCTTCCCATTTCAGAGACGCACCCAGGTTTGCATCTTCAATGGCCAGCAACACCAGGTTGGGCTGGCCGGCAAAATGTTTTGCCGCCGTTTCGTGCATCTGGTCTTCGGTTGAAAAATGAATGAACCCATCCCGCCTGTCATCCTGCGACCCGGTATACCGGCCGCAGCCGCGCGCTGCATCCCACTCGTCCCGGTCGATTATCTTGTAGATGATTGTCATGCTGGCCGCGAACCTATTCGTCACGCTACTGCAAAACAAGCAGGCAATTGACAAGCTTGTGCATGACGAGACGTAACGGTACAATTTTCAGCAAATGTAAAAGCAGTCAGGCAGCATTTTCGGGGGGGAGCACTTGCGACCGGATGCGCTCCTGGGAGAGACGGCCTTGTTTTCACATTCGCAGATCTGGCAGGCCATAGACCGGCTGGCTGAAGAAAACGGCATGTCCGCGTCCGGCCTGGCCAGGGCAGCAGGTCTTGATGCCACCGCCTTCAACAAGTCGAAGCGAGAAACACCGCATGGCAAGCTGCGCTGGCCGACAACCGAAAGCGTTGCAAAATGCCTTGCTGCAACACGCACCAGCCTGAACGAATTTGCCGGATTGCTACATGGCGCACCGGGGCCACAGCGGGCCGTGCCCTGCATCAATCTGGCTGCCGCCGGCACGAGCGATCTGTTTGATGATGCCGGACGACCGGCAGGAGACGGCTGGAACCGGATCGACCTGCTCAATGTCGATGACCCGTGTGCCTATGCCCTGAAGATCTCCGGCGATGCAATGATGCCGGTCTACCGTGACGGTGATACGGTTATCGTATCGCCGGCCGCGCCGGTGCGGCCCGGTGACGGGGTGGTGGTCAAATCGGGCAATGATGAAATCCTGATCAGGCGGCTGCATCGGGAAACCGGCAGGAAGTTTGAACTTGCGTGTTTCAACCCGCAACTGCCCACGCTGACCATTGAGCGCAGTGACATAAAATGGATGGCACGAATCGTCTGGACCAGCCAATAAGCAGTTCACACATCCGCTGAAGCCGAGGCTGCGTTAAGACCACATGGATTCATTGACACAAGTGCTGCTCGGAGCCTCGGTTGCCGAACTGGTCATCGGCCGTGCCATCGGGCGCAAGGCCAGCCTTTACGGTGCGCTGCTCGGAACACTGCCGGACCTGGATGTCTTCATCCCCTTTGGCGGCGCAATTGAGGACTTTACCTATCATCGCGGATTTTCGCACTCCCTGCTGGTGCTCACAGCCGCTGCGCCGGTGATCGGCTGGGCCCTGCACAGGCTGCACGGCCTGGCCAGCCTCAAACTGTGGGTTGCGATGGTCTGGCTGGTGCTGATCACGCATGCACTGCTGGACAGTTTTACGGTTTATGGAACGCAACTGTTCTGGCCGATCACCGAATACCCGGTGTCCGGATCATCCACCTTCATCATCGACCCCGCTTACACGATCTGGCTGGCGATAGGCGTGATCGCCGTTCTTGCCTTCAACCGGCAAAACTCAACAGGCTACAAGGTGAATGCAATCTGCCTGGCGCTTGCGAGCACCTATCTGGCCTGGACCATGGCAGCCAAGGCCCATGTAACCGGCATTGCGGAACGCTCAATGGAGCGCCAGGGGCTCACCCACAACCATCTGCTGTCAACGCCGGCCCCGTTCAACACGCTGCTGTGGCGGTTTGTGGCCATGCAGGACGACGGGTATTATGTGGGTTACTATTCGGTCCTGGACGACACCGAAGATATCCAGTTTACCCGCTATGAGAGCCGGACCGACCTGCTGCACCAACTTGCTGACAACTGGGGTGTCAAACGTCTGCAATGGTTCAGCCACGGCTTTTACCGGGTATCGCAACCGTCCGCGTCCGAGGTGGTCGTCACTGACCTTCGAATGGGTGTGGAAGAGGCTTACGTGTTCAGCTTCAAGGTTGCCGACATCGGCACGGACGGCAGCATGAAGCCCGCAAACGAGCGCATACCTGCCACGCGTGACACCTCCCGCCTGTCGCTGTTCTGGGAGCGCATCTGGGACAGCTCTGTAGTCCTGACGCCGAACAAGCCATAGCAGTTATGCACACGGGGTAATTGTGTTGTGGCACGCGATGTCCTATCCGGCACGGATGAAAGCACCAACACAATCACTCGGCATGGCAGAGTTCGTTACCATGCTGGCGACGATGGTATCGATCCTGGCCCTGTCCATTGACGCCATGCTGCCGGCGCTGGGGCAGATCGGCGCTGACCTTGGCGTGGCGGATGCCAATGATACACAGTTGATCGTGTCTGGCATGTTTTTGGGATTTGCCGCCGGACAGATCGCCGCCGGCCCGCTGTCGGACAGTTTTGGCCGCAAGCCGGTGATCTATGCAGGCTATGTCATCTTCATCGCCGGCTGCATCATGTCGATGACGGCAACGGTGTTCGAGGTCATGCTGGCAGGCAGGGTGTTGCAGGGCCTGGGTGCAGCGGCGCCGCGCATCGTCAGCCTGGCGCTGGTGCGCGACGGCTATGAGGGCCGCGCCATGGCGCGCATCATGTCGATCGTCATGGCCATCTTCATTCTGGTACCTGCCATCGCGCCGTCTGTGGGCGAGGCGGTGCTGTTGATTGCAGATTGGCGCGCGATCTTCGGCCTGCTGCTGGCAATGGCTATGATCGCCTCGGTGTGGTTTGCAGCCCGCCAGCCAGAAACCCTGGCGGCGGCGGACCGGCGGAAATTCTCCCTGAGAAACATTGCCGGCGGCATCGCGGAAGCCTGCAGCTTCCGGGCTGCTGTGGGCTATACAATCGCATCGGGCATCATCTTTGGTGCCTTTCTCGGCTATCTGAGTTCCGCCCAGCAGGTGTTCCAGACCGTTTATGGCACCGGCAAACTGTTTGCCGTCTACTTCGGTGTGGCAGCGCTTGCCATCGGTGCCGCCAGCATCTTCAACTCAAGCGTCGTGATGCGGCTTGGCATGCGCTTCCTGACCTGGCGGGCCCTGTTCGGCGTAACCCTCATATCGGCTTTGTTCCTGCTGGTCGTCTGGCAGTTCGACGGCGTGCCACCCCTGTGGTCGTTCATGGTGTGGCTGCTGGTGGCGTTCTTCGCAACCGGCATCCTGTTCGGCAATTTCAATGCGATGGCGATGGAACCGCTGGGACACATGGCCGGGCTGGGCGCCGCTTTTGTCGGGTCCGTCTCGACCTTCATCTCGCTGCCGCTTGGCTGGGCAATCGGACACTGGTTCGACAATACGGTGGTGCCGCTGATTGCAGGCTTTGCAATCCTGGGCGCCATATCACTGGTCGTCATGTGGTGGACGGAACGCGGTGCGGACCTGGAACCTTAATCGATCTTCCACATTTCGTGCGGTGCCCGCGTGGTCAGAAGACGGCAGCCGTCTTCGGTAATGACCACGTTCTCTTCATGCACCAGCATCTTGCCGTCACCGTAGTCCATGCCGGGTTCGATGGTCATCACCATGCCGGGCTCCAGCACGGTCTCGTCACCTGCCATGTTCGACGGCGGCTCGGTCAGTTGCAGGCCGAGTCCGTGCCCGAGACGCCCGACATTACCGCCAGCCGCCCCGGCATCAGCCATGACCGACACCATGGCCGCGGCAAGATCTGCCGGCGTTACACCGGGACGCGCCGCCGCAATCCCGGCCTCGGTGGCGCGCCAGACAATGTCCTGCGCGTGCCTTGTTTCATCATCCATATCGCCACAGGCAAAATTGCGGTCGAAGTCGCAGAAATACCCGTCATAGGTGGCGCCCAGGTCGATGAACAGCACATCGCCTGAAGCCAGGTTGCGGTCATTGGGGCCGACGATGATCTGGTCATAGCCGCCGGCACCTGCCGTCACCGCCATGAACGGTATGGCATCAGCACCCTGCTGGGTCAGTTCCGCCCGGAAGGTGCGGGCGATATCGTGTTCGTTCATGCCGGCAGACAATTGACCGGGCAGCGCGGCATAGGCCTCGCTGCCGATCCGGCAGGCCTCTTCAATCCTTGCAATCTCCGCCGGCGACTTGATCATCCGCAAGCGCCAGATCAGAGGGGATGCATCGGCAAACTCAATGCCGGGACAGGCGGACCGGATACGGTCAAAATCTGCGATCGGCATGCGAATGATACTCTCGCGGCCCATTTCCCAGCCAATGCGGCCGTAGCTGCGGGGACAATCGGCCAGCACCTGCGCCATCAGCGACACACCATCATCGTCCGGCTGCGGCGCCGGCCAGGTGCGGATATCCTTGACCCAGGTCTTGGCGAGGCCGGGTTCGCCAATGGTCGGGATGACCGCAATCGGCTCCCCGTCGCGCGGCAGGATGAGGAACCAGGGACGCGTCGGGCTTTCCCAGAACTGGGTGGTGAAACCGGCAAAATACCGCCAGTTGGGTGGAGCCGTGATAACGACAGCATCCAGGCGCCTGGCGCTCATTTCCGACTGCGCCCGCGCCATGCGCGCTTCAAACTCCGACAGCTCAAATCCGCGCACAGGTGCCATCACGCAGCTCCGTTGACCAGTTCGCCGGCAAGCGCACGCTCAATCAGCGCGCGGGTTTCATCAATGCCGTACAGCGCCACGAAAGAGCCAAACCGCGGGCCCTGCTTTTCGCCGAGCAGGATTTCATAAAGCGTGTTGAACCAGGCCAGCGACACGCCGACGGAGCCGTCCTTGTTCTGCTTGGTATAGGGTTCCCGGCGGCCCACATCATAAATGGCCGACTGGATATCCTGCGGCGTGGAACCGGCAGGCAGTTTGGCCAGCGTATCGGACAGGTCCCGCAGGGCGGTTGCCTCGTCTGCCGTTGCCTCGCGATACTGCTTGGCCGGCCGGACGAAATCCTCGAAATAGCGCAGCGCAAAACCTGCCAGCTGATCGACATGCGGATGGGTTTCCGGTGTGGTTTCCGGCGAATAACGCTGGATAAATGCCCACAGGCCGTCTTTGGTTTCAGCATTGGCGACGGCTGCCAGGTTGAGCAGCAGCGCAAATGTAACCGGCATGTCGGCCTGGGGTGGATTGCCTTCGTGGATATGCCATGCAGGGTTCGACAATCGGTCCTTCACTTCCTGGCGCTGGAAAGCATTCAGGAACTGGAAATACTCATCCACGGCACGCGGAATGACATCGAAGTACAACCGTTTCGCGGTGCGCGGCTTCTGGAACATGAACATCGACAGGCTTTCGGTCGGCGCATAGGTCAGCCATTCATCAATGGTCAGGCCATTGCCCTTCGACTTGGAAATCTTCTCGCCGTTCTGGTCCAGGAACAATTCATAGACATAGTGTTCCGGTGCGTGGCCGCCCAGGACCCGGCAGATGCCGTCATAGATCGGCGTATTGGTCTGGTGGTCCTTGCCGTACATTTCAAAGTCGACGCCAAGTGCTGCCCACCGGGCCCCGAAGTCCGGCTTCCACTGCAGCTTCACATTGCCGCCGGTGACCGGTAGCGTGACATCGGTTCCGTCCTCGTCCTCAAACGTGACCGTGCCGTCGGCACCGTTGACGTTCTTCATCGGCACATACAACACGCGCCCCGATATGGGCGAGATCGGCAGGAAGCAGGAATAGGTTGCGCGGCGTTCCTCGCCCAGCGTCGGCAGCATGATGTCCATGATCTTCTGGTAGCGCTCACAGGCGCGCAGCAGGATGTCGTCAAACTTGCCGGACTTGTAATACTCGGTCGCACTGGCGAACTCGTAGTCGAATCCGAACGTGTCGAGGAAACGGCGCAGCATGGCATTGTTGTGATGGCCGAAGCTCTCGTATTCATCGAACGGGTCCGGCACCACGGTCAGCGGGCGATGCAGGTTTTCCTGCAGCAATTGCTGGTTGGGCACGTTGTCGGGCACCTTGCGCATGCCGTCCATGTCGTCGGAAAAACACAACAGCTTTGTCGGCATGTCCGAGATCAGCTCGAACGCGCGCCGGATCATGGTTGTGCGGGCGACTTCGCCGAAAGTGCCGATATGTGGCAGGCCGGACGGGCCATACCCTGTCTCAAACAGGATATAGTCGTGTCGCGTCTGGC
>CALHUA010000232.1 GCA_938039915.1 uncultured Anderseniella sp. | reverse complement strand
CCCCGCTCCAGTCGGAGCGTAGCGCAGCCCGGTAGCGCACTTGTCTGGGGGACAAGGGGTCGTGGGTTCGAATCCCGCCGCTCCGACCAATTTTCAGGAAAATCTGTTTTGAGCCGCTACCCGTCATCCGGCTCAGGCGTGCCGAACGGGGCGATCTTCGGGTCGGAGTAGGGGCCTGACACACCTTCGGAATATTCACTGTCTTTCGGCAGTTGGTCGCTGTCGACCCGCACCGTGCAGATATGGCGTTCCACATCGACGATGATGATACCGAATTTCGCATCGATCGCTGCGACAGGCACACCGAGCAGTTTTGCAACATCGGCGACAGTCGGGTTGTCACCGAGCCCCCGCACCGTCATCATTACCATTTCGCCCATGTATCTACTCCCGGTGAGCCATTGCGCTGTGCCATGCCAGTTTCCGGCACCCGCAAGACTACCGGAAACAGCACGGATATTCCATTTGCCTACACCATCGGGTTCACCTGGGTAGCCAGATTTGTCGGGCTGATGATCCCGAAGCCCAGTTCGTTGTCCCATCCGCTGGGACCGGACGGTTTCACTGCACTGTCCCTGGCAGCCTGGGCCAGGTCAGCCGGTGACATCAGGCTTGGCGGCAGACTGGTGCGCACAGCCGCTATGCACCCGGCCGCGACCGGACAGGCGGTGGACGTGCCGCCATCCGCACTGCCGACACCAAATGCGTTGGATCCGTTAAAGTGGGTATAGGCGGCAAGATCGGGTTTTTGTGTCGCCAGGGGCGCTTGCCCGGGACCCATGGATGAGTAACCGACCCGTTCCTGATCGACGTCAACGCCGGCGATCGACAAAACGTTCGGGTGCGAGTTGGCGCCGGTTATGACATCTGTTGTGACGCCCTGGCAGCGCCCGTCAGGGCAATCTGTTCCACAGTTGCCGGCGGCAAACAGGATATCGGCGCCCGACTGCGCCAGGCTGCCGACAATCAGATTGAACGGATGGTTCGGATTGTCGGCATATCGCCCCGGATGGCCGGCGGGAAAGTCCCAGCTGTGATGGAACATCCCCCAGCTGTTATTGACCACCAGCGAATGGTACGGGCGTTCGGCTTCGGGTTTTCGCATCATTGTGAGCATGACGCTGTAGGCCTGAACTGCATCACTGAGGAAGCCGTCCATTACTGACCCGCCACTTGTTGTTGAGCCCAGCAGCGGAAAATCCAGCAATGTGCATTCCGGCGCTGCAATGGAGGCTGCATAGGCGCACATGGTGCCATGGTCTACCGGATATTCGCCCGGGTTTATGTTCGGGGTCGGGCTCCAGAAAATGTGCGGGTCGAGGCGGGCAGACAATCCACGCCGGTGTAGATGAGCGAGATTGATACCGGTATCGACAATGGCGACAGCAACGCCATCACCACTCAGATGACGGCGTGACAACTGGCTGACACCCAGCAGCCCGCGCACGTCGGCAGCGTTGCCCCGGGCCGGGTCACCCGGGCAAATCGGCATCAATCCCACCTGGGCATCACAAAACACCCTTGGACCGTCTGAACTCGTACTGGTCAGCGAAGATATATGCTCTGAATCCACCGTACCGCGGACGACGAACTGCTTGTCTTTTCTGGTCGCCGTCATGCTGAAGCTTTCTTTGGTCGGGGCTGCCATTCCCATGGGGACCGCGGCAAAGTTCGTGTCGAGCACGACACCGTCAGGCAGGTCGCGTTCTGCTGCCTTGTCTATGCCTGTGGTGGCGCGGGAACCGGCTGCAAATGACTCAGCTGACATGCGGGCTGATTCACGCGCAGTATCAGTTGCAGGAATAACGATCAGAACAGGAACGGCGACCATTTCTCAATCCTCGAAATCAGTTATGTGGCGGCTTCTGCCTGCGGCTGTGCTTGTCGTCAAAGCGACTTTGCGCCGGAGATGACAATGTCTGCCCGGACGGTTTAACCGCAGTGGATGATCGCGTGCCACTTGGCGATCCAGCAAGGCGGATTGTTCAATTTTGCCGGGCACGGGGTCTGTGGCAAACCGCACAACTCGCCCGGTACCAGTTAACCGAAAAATCGCATCAAAGGTTAGGCGGAACCGGGAAATTGATCAGGCGCGAACATTTTTACCTGGCCCGGTGTGTCGCCATCGGGTTTGTTGCGTAAGGACGTCGCGATTTAGGCTGCTATTGTTTGTCGGCTTTCGCCATCCACGAGATGATCGCCATGGCGCCCGGCAGCCAGGCCAGGCCGGCTACGGCATAAAACAGAAACTGCCAGATGCCATGAACGCTCGACAGATAGCGGGCGCCGACGGCCATTGCGATCAGCGAGTAGACAATCAGGAACGCCAGAAAGACAAAGATCCCGATCAGCTTCCGGGGGCGGGCAGGGATCATGAAACGGGCACGGTCATGGTCTTGTTGCGTCGTTCATAGGGTATGAAGCCCATTTTCTGGTAAAGCCCCAGGGCGTGCGGGGAATCGAGAGTGCATGTTTCCACGTGCAGGCTCTCCGGCTTGTCAGCCCAGGCCGTGCGCACGCCTTCCGACAACAGCCATTTGCCGATACCCAGCCCGTGAAACTCCGGCAACAGTCCGAAATAGGCCAGCCAGCATTTTTCGGTGTCGCGCGCATCGATCTCGAAATACCCGGCCGGATTACCGGCGCAGTAAGCCACATAGATATCCACGCCGTCCGCATTGATGGCTGCCGCCAACTGATCATCGCTCAACAGTTTACGATCGATCCAGTGATGATCGGCGCCGACCGCATCGTACAGATACCGGTAATAACTGATGGTCGGGTCCTGCACGTGCATCAGCGCCAGCTTGAGATTGGCAGGTGGCATGACCCTCAGGGATGGCGGATGATCCATGGACAGGTAGGTTACCGTCGTTTCGATATCCCGGGTCTCCTGTTTCACACTCGCCGGCTTTTTTGCATTGCCAAACCCTGAAGATGGGATTTTGCGCTTCATCTGGTGGCCGCTTTCTGTGTCATCAGTCTGTTTCGATGGGGGTGTCGGGATCACTTCCCCATTCAACCCATGAACCGTCATAAAGGGAGTTGGTGTTATGTCCGACGAGCGTCAGACCGAGTGTGAGGATTGCAGCGGTGACACCTGATCCGCAAGAGGTAATGACAGGTTTGGACACGTCAATGCCGGCATCGTCGAAAACCCTGGCAATGGCCTCGTTGGATTTCACCGTACCGTCTTCATTGAGCAGTGTCTTGTAATGAACATTGCGTGCACCGGGCATATGGCCACCGCGCATGCCGGCCCGCGGCTCAGGTTCGCGCGCGGAAAAACGGCCGGGGGATCTGGCATCTGCAATCTGATGTGACCCGGAACTGATCGCATTGAGCACGTCGTTCTTGTCACGCACGCTGGATGCCGAATAGCGTGCGCTCATGTGCCGTGGCTGGCGCGGCATTGCAGGCCCGTCTTCAACCGGCCGGTCTTCGGCAAGCCATTTCGGAAACCCGCCATCGAGAATGGTGACATCTGCGTGGCCGAAGGTTCTGAACATCCACCACACCCTGGCTGCGGAAAACAATCCGGCACCATCATAAACCACCACGCGCATACCATCGCCAATACCCATTTTCCGCATTCTCGAGGAGAATTTTTCAGCCGGCGGCATGGTGTGTGGCAGTGAACTGGTCTCGTCCGATATGTCGTCAATGTCGAAGAACACAGCACCTGGAATACGCTGCTCATCATATTCTTCGCGGCCATTGCGGCCTGCGTCGGGCAGATAATAAGATGAATCCACGATGACGATGTCCGGCGCTTCGAGCCGCTCCTGAAGCCATTGTGTTGAGACCAGGTGTTCGCGTTCGTCCAGAAGTGTTGGCATGTGTCTACTTTCGTCTCAAACAGTCAGGTCGATTATTGAGATTCGGGGTCTAGTCCATCAAGGCAAGCCTGAACCGACGGTTGTTTCTACCCTTCTTCTCGATCTTGGTAATGGCAATGTTGCCAATCTCTGCAGTAGAAGCAACATGCGTTCCGCCGCACGGTTGCAGATCGACCGCGCCGTCCTGACCAATCGCGATCAGCCTTACCTTGCCGGAGCCCATTGGCGGCTTTACCGACATGGTGCGTACAAGGCCGGGATTGGCCTCCAGTTCCGCATCACTGATCCAGCGCTGCGAAATTGCATGATCGGCCTGCACCAGTTCCTGAAGGCCTGCCGAAAGGGTTTCCTTGTCTATCGCGCCGGGATCATCAATGTCGAAATCGAGCCTGCCGCCTTCCGGGGAAATCTGGCCGCCGGTCACCGGAAATGGCACCAGGGCGCACATCAGGTGAAGGGCGGTGTGAACCCGCATCATCCCGAATCGGCGCGGCCAGTCGAGAACCAGTTCGACAGTCTCTCCAACTGCCGGCAGTGTCGCTCCGTCCTCCGCCACGTGAACGATCTGCGAGCGGTTTTCGCCATACACCGTGGTGGCAATGGCGATGCTGGAGCCATCCGCCAGTGTCAGGGTGCCGCTGTCTCCAGGCTGACCGCCGCCGGTTGCATAGAAGTTGGACTGATCGAGAACAACGCCGCCCCGATCATTTACCTCCAGCACCGTGGCAGTGCAGCTCTTCAGGTACGCGTCTTCGCGAAACAGGGCTTCCGTCATCACTCCTCCCCCTAAGCTTCAGGGTCTGCGGTGACATCTGGAACACTCAGGGGAGCCTCCATCCAGTCAGGTACCGGCAGGTCCTTTGAGCGAAGGAATTCCGGATTGTAGAGACGTGATTGATAGCGTGAGCCAAAGTCGCAAAGCACTGTTACGATGGTGTGTCCTGGTCCCATTTCGCGGGCAAGCTCCATGGCGCCGGCTATATTCACGCCGGTTGATGCTCCCATGCACAAACCTTCCTGTGTCAAGAGATCAAAGACGATTTCAACCGCCTGCGCGTCGCCAATTCGCCAGGCGTGATCAATCGGCGCATCTTCAAGGTTGGCAGTTATGCGGCCCTGGCCGATGCCTTCGGAAATCGAACTTCCTTCCGCCTTGAGTTCGCCGGTGGTGAAATAACTGTACAGGGCTGCACCGTGCGGATCAGCCAGTCCAATACGGACATCCTTGTTGCGCTGTTTGAGCGCCATGCCGGTGCCCACTATCGTTCCACCAGAGCCTGCAGCACAGATGAAACCATCGATCTTTCCATCGGTCTGCTCCCAGATTTCCGGACCTGTCGTCTCAATGTGTGCCTGCCGGTTGGCGACATTGTCAAACTGGTTTGCCCATGTGGCACCGCCTTCGCGTTCCGCATTCAGCCGTTCGGCCAGCCGGCCGGAATAACGTACAAAATTATTGGGGTTCTTGTAGGGAGCAGCGGGTACCTCAACCAGTTCGGCACCGAGCATGCGAAGTGTGTCCTTTTTCTCCT
The DNA here is from genome assembly GCA_938039915.1 of uncultured Anderseniella sp. Taxonomy (GTDB): domain Bacteria; phylum Pseudomonadota; class Alphaproteobacteria; order Rhizobiales; family Aestuariivirgaceae; genus Anderseniella. Next base: position 7,176 of record CALHUA010000232.1, on the reverse strand, counting down.
GGCTCTGGGTGTTCGGAATGACGATGACGGATTTGAACCCCATGGCGTTGGCCACCATGGTCAGGCCGATACCGGTATTGCCGGCAGTGCCTTCGACGATGGTACCGCCGGGTTTTAGCCGGCCTGACTTTATGGCATCCCGGATGATGAACAATGCGGCGCGATCCTTCACCGACTGGCCCGGGTTCATGAATTCGGCCTTGCCCAGAATTGTACAGCCTGTCAGCTCCGATGCCTTCCTCAGTTTGATAAGCGGTGTGTTGCCGATGGCTGATATGACGTCAGGTGCAAACTTCATGGATGTGTTCCGTTGTGAGCCAGGCGGGGGACGCCGCGGTTAGGCTTTAAGGTTGGGATGTTTGGCTGCAGGCCAGTTGCGTGTCAAGGCTGCACTATGGGTAATTTCAGCCGGGTTTTGCCGAATATCCATCCATCGGACCGGGTGTCCACAGACGGTAGTCGTAATCAGGGTCAAGCGAGTTCGCAATGCATTCGGATGTCGGAATGTAACTTGAATTGGGCATATGGAACCATCGCAAAAAATCCCCGGTATTGATCACGTGATCAAGATAAAGTTCGAGGATTTGCCTGCTGTACCAGTGGTAGTCTCCACTCATGCACGAGCTTATGAGGCTGGTGTCCATCTGCTAAGACCACGCTTTCATGTAGCTCAGTGTGTCACGGATTTGCGTGAAGCGCCAGATTGCCGGTCCAGGTTTAACGGGCTTGTGAGATCATGCCTGAAAGGTCGCGGGCGCTGGCAAGGGATATGCCGGAAATAGCGTCCTCACGGCCGCGAATTTCGTAGGTTTCCATGTCCAGGTCAGGCTGATCGACGTTGGCTGTCTGCAGTACATTCTGCGAGACGACGATTTCCTTTCCGAGCTGCTTGGACAGGGCTTCCAGTCTGCTGGCAGTATTAACCGTGTCACCCAGGGCAGTAATGCGTTCACCGGCAGTATGCACCTTGCTGGTGCCGATGCGGCCCAGAATGGCTTCTCCTGTATGGATGCCGATGCCGATGCGCAAGGGTTCAGACAAGGTGGCTTCATGGACCGCGTTCAGTTCGTCCAGCGCCTGGCTTATCTCAAGAGCCGAACGAAGCGCATCGGCGGCACCGTGTCCATCTTCATCATCCATGCCAAAAATTGCCATTATGCCGTCGCCCATGAACTTGTCGACATAACCCGCATGGGCCGTAATGACCTCGCTCATTCGCCCCATATACTGGTTCAGAATATAGACGACATCATAGGGCAGGCGGCCTTCGGAGAGCTTGGTGAACCCGCGTATGTCGATAAACATCAAGGTGACAATCTGCTCAACACCATGGGCATATTTGTCCCGGCTGGACCGACGCCCGGATGCACGGCCTGCCGGCACAAGGGGAATGACGGACAACCCCTCCTGCGGTCTGATCTGGCAGGCAAGGCGTACATCGCGCGAGGTTATGCCTGCCCGGCTGAGCGCCTTGAGTTCGTGGGCATCTGCCGGCGGCAATGTTTCACCACCTGACACAATTTTTACCCGACAGGTGGAACACCTCGCACGTCCTCCGCAGACCGATGCATGCGGCATCCCGGATTCGCGGGAAATTTCCAGCAAGGTCAGGCCGGCGGGCGCCGTTTTGGTCACGGCGTTGTTGTAGGTGACTGATACCTTTGGCTTGAAACCGGCAGAAATCCATTGTCCGGCCTTGATCAGCAAAACGGCTACGATCAATGCCGCGGATACCAACAGGGCGATGTCCATGATGCGGACAATGGTGGTGTACTGCTCGGGGTTCAGCGGGCTGTCGAAAGTCCGGGTGGCGTGAAACTGCTTGCCGGCAACTTCGAAGCCGGCAAATGCCAGTACGGGAACCAGCGCGGCGACGACCAGCAGGGGGGCTTTCAGATAGCCGAACCAGCCTTTGAACCTGATCCACATATAAAGGCCGATGGTCCCGTGGCCCCACACCAGCGCAATAAGGCCAGCCTGCCGCCATGCCTCGGCCGGCCACATCGCCCAAAGGGCAAAGTCATAACTGTCATTCACCCCGAAAAGCTCATGCGATATCCGCATGCCAATGAGATGGCGCGCCAGCAGAACCGGAATAAGGATACCGGTTGCAATTTGCAGCAGGCCGCGCGGTGAAATCGCTGACAGCCGCCTGGAAATGATTTTTTCAACACCCAGAATGGCATGGACAACTGCTGCCAGCAGCAGAATGGCAGTGCCGGCCCATGATCTGGTCACCGCAGTGCGGATGGTCCGGAAGTCCTCCATGGCTTCCAGCGAGACCAGACCGAGGCTGTGATTGATCAGGTGCGTGAATACGAAGGCGAACAGGATAAGCCCGGATATCAATCGCAGGTTACGGCCGGTGAAGGCGCGTTTGAAACCCGATTGGGTTTTGCTGTTACCTGGAATCGCGCCGACCGTTTTTGACATGAGCGGCAGCTTACTATCGCGATTGCGTATGCGTGAAGTGCAAAACGGTGAAGTCACGCAGTGTTGCGACAGGGCTTGCCGGTACCGTCCGGGTCAGCGTGCGCCGCGAACCTCAAACAGACCCGGCGTCCGGCCACGATCATCCTTGAAACTGCCGCGCGCTTTGTTGCCGGTATTGCCGCTGGTGGAAGCCATGTTCATGACCCTTTCAGAACAGCGATACTTGTTCGACGGTTTCCATACGGCCCAGTCATGCCCGGGACCTTCGCGCCCGGCATTGATCCAGTACGAACGGGACTTCGAGTGCGGGTTGATCTGACGGCCACTGGCTGTTGTGGCGTGCTGCCGGAACGTGGGCGCGCTGTTGCCGGCCCAGCACTTCTTCTTCATGAAATTCCACTGTATCCAGCATGATGAGGCGCAGGTGCCCATGACAACAAAGACAACATTGCGACGGTTCATCGACCGGGCAGCGCTGATTGCACCCAGGGGATTGTCGCCGCCGCTTGTTCTTGCAACATGAGCGCCACCCCGGATGCCGTAGCGATTGTCGAAACAGGCCTGGCCTTTCGGCATCTTTACCCGGTACCGTTTGCCACTGGACGCAGTGTAGGTGGTGGTCTTGAAACAGGCAGATGTGTCAATTCTGCTGCCCGCAGCCGCGGCATTAGAAGCAACGCCGGCCAAACCGACAAGAAGTGCACTGCTCAGAGTGAACGCTAGGACCTGTTTCATAATAAGACACCTTGTTAGCATTTTGTTGAGGCAATGCACGATCGGGGCCAGAGATACCGGCCATGCGGATATCTCCATGAAACCATTCAGGGACGTTGCAAGGCACTGCCCGTGTCACAGTTCTTCACAGTTTTGATCAGCCGCTTGTCGTCTTTGATGCAGGTCAAGGGTGATGGCTCCGCAAATGACTAACCTGCCGATTGAAAGTGCAGTCAGAACGGAGATCAGAATGTCGATCAAAACAATTGCCGTGTCATTGGTTGACATAGAGCGTCAGGAAGCCGTCATGAACGCGGCCTTTTCACTCGCCGCCAGTCATGACGCACATCTGCTTGGTGTTTACGCGGTTCCCAGCCCATACGGGATCGCAATGCCCGCCAGCTTCGGCGCGATATCCGCCGATGCGGACAACAGCCGGTATTTTGAAGACAGGCTGGATGACGCCAAGGCGAAGTTTGAAGAAGCAGCGCGGCGTCATGACGTCCGTGCTGAATGGCGCAGAGCAGACGGTCAGACCGGATTGCTGGCCGACGCGATGTTGAAGCATGCAGCTCATGCAGACCTTATTGTTGCCGGCCAGGTCAATGCATCGACCAGCAACACGATTGAGCCCGACTTCGTTGAACGCCTGGTACTTGAGTCGGGCCGGCCGGTGCTGATCATTCCCAATATGGGCACCTTCAAGACTGTCGGCACAAATGTCATTGTCGGGTGGAACGCCACGCGCGAGGCTATGCGGGCCGCGTTTGACGCCATACCTGTGATGAAAAATGCCGAAAGGGTCGAACTGTTGTGGGCAAATGCCCGGGACGAGCCCGACGTGGCAGGAGACCTTCCCGGCGCAGAGCTGGCCGCTGTACTGGCTCGACATGACATTAAGATATTTGCAAGAAGCATTTCGTCTACCGACCTTGCGCCGGCAGATGCGCTTCTCAATGAAGCAGCGGACAATGGAGCCGACCTGATCGTGATCGGTGCCTACGGGCATTCGAGGCTGAGGGAGTTCGTGTTCGGTGGTGTGACAAGAACCTTGCTGCAAAGCATGACGGCACCGGTTTTGATGTCGCACTGATACTCAATGCCGGTGCGGCTTCAGAACAACAGATACCAGACGGCATAAAGCGCCGTAATCACAATCACAGCTGCTACCTGCATGGTTACGACCCGTTTTGTCGCCGTGATCTTTCTCATCATTCTACCTGTTGCTGACGGATGAAGTCATCACAAGGGTACAACCAGGTTGCTGCCGGGGCAATACGTGCGGGTCGCCAGTCTACAGCACTCCCTTCCAGCGCAAGGCCAGGAAGACGGCCAGGGCGACGACGAGGATCTTGATGGCGATGTAACCGAGCCAGCGCCTGGGAAATGGAAGGTTGTCTGTCCAGGGTGTCTTGTTGTCAGGCATTGTCATGGCCATCACCTTTCTGATGCTCTTGCATCCATCGGTTTGGTTCCCTACAGCGGATGTCTGTGACGCTACCAACTGCGACATGTTCGTCCTTGACCTGCGTCAAGGTCGCAATATCCAAAGTGCCGTCGAAATATGAATTAGGCCACTTTTTGACGAAACTGTGCGGGCGTGGTGACGTTGATCATAGTTGCAGCGTGGATCGTCACAATTGAAGGTAACGTTAGGTCCGGAGTATTCCTGAACGGTAACAGGGTCCAGTTGAGGCTTTCTGGTGCGATGGAGTAACAGGTCGGGACTCACATGTGGCGGCAATGTGATGAAAGACGGCATTGGACCGTCACATTGTGTAGTGATCTGTGAGCAGGAGGCGGTCCGGGAACGAGTTCCTGTCAGACTGCCTGTTGCTGGTCACGAGCGACACCCTGCATAATGACCGGATGAGCGCCCAGTTCTCGCTGATTCTGTACATCATCTGCATCAACCTAGTAACAATTGCCGTGTTCGCATGGGACAAATACACAGCGATCAAAGGCCAATGGCGCATCCCTGAAAAGACACTGCTGATGCTGGCGCTTGCCGGAGGATCACCCGGTGCAATAGTCGCCCAGCAGAGGTTGCGTCACAAAACCCGCAAGCAGCCATTTCGGGCTCGGTTATTGTTGATAGCGGGACTGCATGCGCTGCTGCTTGCGGCATTTGCAATTCCCGCTTCGAGGCATCTGATGTTGGAGCAATTGCATCTGCTGTTGGGGTCTTGAGGGCGACAAGGGTGTTACCGATGTCTCCGGTATAAAACGTAACCCATGTGTCCAGAACGGACCCTGATGATACTGGTGCCGGCTGCAGGATTTGAACCCGCGACCCCCTGATTACAAATCAGGTGCTCTACCAACTGAGCTAAGCCGGCTCCGGGGCGCTGGTGTTTTCAGCGCGATTGCCTTCTGGCGTGGCGACTGAATACTTGTCCCGCATGTGAGTTGCAAGCCCATTTAAGACATCGCGCGTCGTTTTTGCAGAACTCTGACTTGTTTGGCGCCGGTAAAACCGGATCAGCGCTTGAGAGCGTACAGACACAGCGCTGCGGCGTTGGACACGTTCAGGCTGCGGATTTCGCCCGGCAGGTCGAGCCGGGCAAGATGATCGCAGTTATCACGGGTCAGCCGGCGCATTCCCTTGCCTTCCGCACCCAGCACGATGGCGTAAGGCGGTGTGACATCGAGTGATGCGATGTCTTCCGGCGCCTCACTGTCGAGCCCGATCAGGGTCACACCGGCATCGCGCAACTGCGCCATGGCGCGGGCCAGGTTGGTGACCCTTACAAACGGTACATGCTCCGCGGCACCGGATGCCGACTTTACCATCACTGCTGAACTGTCGGGACTGTGCCGCGCCGTGGCCACCAGTGCGGTCACCGCGAAAGCGGCACACGAGCGCATGATGGCGCCGACATTGTGCGGGTCGGTTACCTGATCAAGGATCACAATGGTGCCGTCATGCGGAATTTCATCCAACTCAGGCTGCTCCAAAGGCTTTGCAATCAACACCACGCCCTGGTGAACAGCGTCAGGCCCGGTTATCCGGTCTAGCTGGCTTCGGTGCACGATTTCGGTTTCCAGGTCGTCGTGCGAGGTCAGGGCAGGGGCCAGACGATCCTGCGCATTCACGGTGCATTTCAGGGACACGAGCTCGCGGCGCGGATTGTTCAGGGCCTCGGTGACCGAATGCACGCCGAATATTACATCGTTGCCATCCCGCACCGGACCGGGGCGTGACTTGCTTCGGTCGCGATCTTGTGACCTGTCGCGATTTTTGCGCTTGTGGTCTGATTGTTTGAACTTGTTCATGAGCGCTTGTATAAACGGACGGGCAAAATTGAACAGCCCTGCAGTTGCATTGGCGGTCCGGTGATCGGCAAGTGGCTGACAGGCTTAGGAATTCGCATGGATTTTTGCGACCGAATCCTGTTGACACAACTCGGTCCCATGCGCATAACACGCCTCTAAAGCGCCCGGCTAATCCCCGGGCATAATGTTTTATGCGCGAAAGTCATCTGAGCAAGGGTTTTGTGTTTCGCTCTAAGTCATTGATTTTTCATTGACTTACTGTGTTGGCAGGTTCCGGAGGGATGCCCGAGTGGCTAAAGGGGACGGGCTGTAAACCCGTTGGCTATGCCTACGTTGGTTCGAATCCAACTCCCTCCACCACTTGTTCTGGTTGGTTGGCGTGCATAAAAAGCGAATAACGAGGAAGATGACCGAACGGTAGTTTGACGTTTTTTTGGTGTGCCCTGAACCGAAGGCGGGTGTAGCTCAATGGTAGAGCAATAGCCTTCCAAGCTGAAGACGAGGGTTCGATTCCCTTCACCCGCTCCAGGGCATTTTCAGACCAAGAGTTAGGCTGGACCAAAATGCCAAACACTGCTGCTTCATGATTTTTTGATGTCCCAGGCAAAGGTAGAGACTGTAAAATGGCCAAGGCAAAGTTTGAACGTAACAAGCCGCACTGCAATATCGGCACGATTGGTCACGTTGACCATGGCAAGACGTCGCTGACGGCGGCGATCACGAAGGTTCTGGCTGAATCTGGTGGTGCGGAAT